>JAVBQA010000078.1:0-11360 GCA_031549325.1 Eubacteriales bacterium
GGCCTGGCGCAGTACGGGCTGACGGCCGAGGGCGACCTGGCCATGGACGCGCCCGAGGCGTATGGCGGCGACGCCGCGCTGCACCTGAGCGCCGGGCAGGACGATGACGGCTGCTTTGCCGTGGATGGCGACATGACCGTGCGCTACGACGATGGCGGGGGCGCCGTGCAGGCGCTGAGCGACGGGCTGTTTCTGCGCCGGAACGACCGCACCGGCGAGCAGCGCGTCAAGCTGCCGTTCGAGCCGGAACTCGAGGGCTTTGCCCGGGCGGACGACGCGCCGACCCTGCTGATGCGCAGCCTGCTGCAGGACCAGGAGCATTGGGCGGCGGCGCTGGACATCGCCTATGAGAAGCTGTATTTTCAGCCCGAGCTGACGCCGCTGATGCGGGTGGTCTTCGACGGCGGCGCGCTGCCGGACAGCTATGTGCTGGACTCGAACGGCCTGCTGGCGGCGCTGCGCCGCACGCTGAAGGGCCTCAGCGCCGACGCGGAGTTCGCCTCGGCCATCGCGGGCACCAAGCTGCTGGAGGCGCTGGAGCTCCAGGGCGCCACGGGGCTGGACGTGGCCTCGATGACCCGGACCGAGCGCGGCCTGCTGGTGTCGGGCGCGCTGGCGCTGGCCTCCGGCCAGCTGGAGAACGCCGAGATCGAAGGCCCTCCCGCGATGCTGTCCTTGAGGCGGCTTCCGGCCGGGTTCGAGCTGGTGGGCAGCTTTGAGAACGAGGACGGCGTCACGATTCAGCTGGGCTGGAAGCGCGGCGCGGACGGGGATCATCTGCACTATTCGCGCACGGAGTGGCGCTACGGCGAGACGCTGGTGGTCACGCTGGATGCGGGCTCCGCCGGCGTCAGCCTGGCGTTTGGCAATCCGCTGGATGGCGACGCCGCGCGCGGAACCTTGGGCATCTGGCCCGCCGGGGACGGCTACGCGCTCCAGGGCGAGATCAAGAGCTACGGCGCGCGCACGACGCTTGAGGGCGCTTGCACCGCCGAGGCGGGCGCGCGCGTGGGCGAGTTCGCCATGCATTTCTTCGACGAGCAGCATCCGGACGGCGTTGAGTTGCTGACGGCGGGGTACCGGTTCCATGAAGAGGCGCTGGAGCTATACTACAATTTCAGCACGGAGGCCGTCGAAGACAACCCGACCCGCGCGGCGCTTGCGCTGCAGCTGAGCAGCGCGCCGGGGCGCGCGGCCGGCCGGCTGCGTTTCGAGGTCAACGGCGAGGGCTTCGAGACGGCGCTCGCGCTCGACCCGCGAAGCGACGCCTTTGCGGGCAGCGTCACGCACAATCTGATGACGGGCGGCCGGATGCAGCCTTTGCTGAACGGCGACTTCCTGCTGTCGCCCGGCGCGCTGCGCTGTGATCTGACCCTGGACGCTGAGAACATGGCGATACCGGTGAAACTGACGGCCGGCTGGAACGACGAGGCGCTGGACGCGCGGCTGGACGTCGCGCCGGACGGCTTCACCCAGGCGGCGCTGAGCTTGGCGGCGAAGCGCCGCAGCGGCGCGTGGCGCGGCACGCTGAGCGCCGAGGCCGGCCAGCAGATCAAGCTGCTCGACTTCGCGGTCGGCCCGCGCGCGCTGGGCGTCGACATGGCCAAGGGCGCGGCGCAGATGCTGACGGGCGACGGCGACCTGCCCGACGTGAAGCTTTGGTGCGAGCTGGATCCGGCGAACCTGCAGCTGTCCGCGCTGACGCACGGCGAGTATGGCGACGAGGGGTATGCGCTGAGCGGCACGGCCCAAGGGCTTCCGGACGGCTGCGCGTTCGACATCCGGCTCGCGGTGCTGGCGAACGGCGAGGAACAGGCCAGCCTCGGCCTGACCGGCGAGCACCACCAGCAGCTGAACATGGCCTCGCCCACGCCATTCACCATGGCGCAGCGGGCCGATTACGTGCTGACCACGGCCGGCGCGACCGCGCGCGGCAGCGTTCGCCTGGATCACGCGGTGCGCGTGGGCGAGCGCGAGCACAAGGAACCCGACGCGGGCGCGCTGAGCCGCACGGTCAACGGGCGGGCGGGCACGGAGCCGGGCGAGCCCCCGGCGGTCGAAGCGCCGCCCGAGGGCGATGAGGACGAGGCGCTGTACGACCGGGCGCACTATCAGTTCACGCTTGAGCCGGACGGCGCTTACATCACCGGCTACACCGGCGAACTCGTCGACCTGCTGATCCCCGAGGCGCTGGGGGGCAGCGCCGTGGTGGGCATCGCCGAGGGCGCGTTCGCGGGCATGGGGCGGCTGGAATCGGTGCAGCTGCCCACCGGGCTGCGGGAGATTCGCGGCGCGGCGTTCAAGGGCTGCACCGCGCTGGTGTGGGCGTTTTTGCAGAATGAGCTGACCGGCATCGCGCCCGACGCGTTCGAGGGCACTGAGGCGCTGATCCTGGGGTTTGAGGACTCGCTGGCGCAGCGGTTCTGCGGGGAGCAGGGGATCGAGTTCGCGGCGGTGGACGCGGAGTTCACCGGAGAGTAGGCTTGGGAAGCCGCCGATCCAACCCACCGCCATCGGGCGGCGGTCGCCCGGGGCGCAGCACAATACCAATTCAAAATCGTAACGCCTCCAAAGCGGCGTTACTGTTTTTCATTGACATAAAGAGGATTCCGGCTTGCCGGAATCCTCTTTATGCTGCGCAGGGATCAATACTTGGTGTCGTACGGCCAGGGCTTGCCGCCCGCCAGGCAGCCGCCGTCCACGTGGATCATCATGCCGGACATGTAGCTGCTGGCGTCGCTGGCCAGCATCACGCAGACGCCCACCAGCTCCCGGGGATCGCCCGGGCGCCCCATGGCGATCCTGTCCTTCAGATACTGGCTGCGCTCGGGGTGATCCCAGGTGACCTGGGTCAGCGGGGTCAGGATGTGGCCGGGGGCGATGGCGTTGGCGCGGATGCCGTATTGCGCCCACTCCACGGCCATGGAGCGGGTCAGCGCGGTGACGGCGCTCTTGCTCGCGCCATACACGCTGCAGCCGCCCAGCATCCCCACCGAGTTGTGGGAAGCCATGTTGATGATGTTGCCCTTGCCGGCCTTCATCATGTGCATAGCCACCTCCTGGGACAGGAAGAACAGCCCCTTCAGGTTGATGTCCATGATGCGGTCGTAGGTCTGTTCGTTTACGTCCAAAAAGCCCTCGCGCTTGTTGATGCCCGCGCAGTTCACGAGCACGTCGATGCGCCCGAGCAGCTCGATCGTCCGGGCCACGCCCGCGCGGATGGAGTCGAGGCTGGTCACGTCCATCTCGATGGAGCTGGCCTGGCCGCCCATCTCCCGGATCTGCCGCTCAAGCGCCGCCAGTCCGTCCGCGCTGATGTCGCACAGCACCATGTGCGCGCCCGCGCCCGCCATGCCCAGGCACAGCTCGCGGCCGATGCCGCCCGCCGCGCCGGTGAGCAGGATGACCTTGTCCTTCAAGGAAAACAGGCTCTCCAGGTTTTGGCCGATGTTCATGTGCGTTGCCTCCTTTAATCCAGCACCCCCGTCACCGGGTTGTTTTGCATGGGCGGGCGGCGCTCGAAGCGGGATTGGAGCTTCACCCACTTCTGTTCGCGGCTGCTCTGCTCAAAGCCCTCGATGGCCTCGAGCACATGGAAGGTCTGTCGGCAATCGCAGCGGGCGGCGCGGCCGGTCTGGATGGCCTTGGCCATGTCGGCCAGGCCCAGCGCGCGGCTGTTGTCCGCGTAGTCGTACATCAGCGGGATCTCTTTGTATTGCTTTTCCCGGTTTGCTTCGGGGCGGTACAGCAGGATCGGACCGCAGAAGTGGTTCGGGTCGGGCACGATCAGGGTGCCGGCCGAGCCGTAAACCTCAAAGCGCGCCTGGGTGGGGTAGAACACGTCGAAGGTGGTGAACAGCGTGCCGATGGCGCCCGAGTCGAACCGGATGGTGCCCGAGATGTAGGTCGAGACGTCCACGTCGATCTGCTGGCCGCACAGCGGCTGGCTGGTGATGGTGCGCTTGGGGAAGCTCTTCTTGCTGGCGCTCATGACCGAGTCGATGCCGCCCATCAGGTTGATCAGCGCGGTCAGGTAGTAGGGGCCCATGTCGAACATGGGGCCGCCGCCGCGCTTGTAGTAGAACTCAGGATCCGGATGCCAGGACTCGTGGCCGTGGCAGATCATGAACGCGGCCGCGCCCACGGGCGCGCCGATGAAACCGTCGTCGATCAGGCGGCGGCAGGTCTGGATGCCCGCGCCCAAAAACGTGTCGGGCGCGCCGCCCAGCATCAGGCCCTTTTCTTCGGCGAGCGCGACCAGCCGCTTGCCCTCGTCCAGGTCCGCGCCCAGCGGCTTCTCGCTGTAGACATGCTTGCCCGCCAGCAGCGCCGCCTTGCTGACCTCGAAGTGCTCGTAGGGCCGGGTCAGGTTCAGCACGATGTCGACCTCCGGGTCGCTGAAGGCGTCTTGCATGGTGTCGTAGAGTTTCCGGACGCCGTATTTCTCGCGGGCCGCCTCGGCGCGCTCCCGCACCAGGTCGCACACGCCGAGCAGCTCGATCTCCCTGAACAGGCCGGTGATGTTGTCCAGGTAAATCCCGCTGATGTTGCCCACGCCGATCATCGCGATTTTGATCTTGTTCATGTCTGTCCCTCCAAAAGTGATCCGGATTCAGTTGCTTGTATTCTATCACGAGATGATCTATAATAATGGTTAATAACCATCGCATTATAGACAATAATTGCGCTTTGAGGTGAGAAAATGAAGCCGTTTTTTGAAAAGCGGATGAGCCGGATGCGCGTGTCGCTGTACGACGGGTTCGCGTTTCCGGAGCACCTGCACACGCAGCTGGAGATGATGTACCTTTTTTCGGGCGAGGCCCGCGTGACGGTGGACGGCCAGCGCCGCGCGATGGCGCCGGGGGAGCTGATGGTGGCTTTCCCCAACGTGGTGCACGGCTACAGCCTGTCCGAGAGCGCGCACGGGCTGATGATGATCCTGTCGCCCGAGTGCTGCGGCGACTTTCACGCCCAGCTGATGAACACGTTTCCGGCGGTGCCCTTCGCCGCCAAGGCCCAGCTGCGCCCGGATGTTTCGCTGGTGGCGCAGGCCATCGCGGACGAGTACCTGACCGGCAACGACGAGGCCGTGCAGCGCGCCTACATGCAGGTGATCCTGGCGCGCACCATGCCGCTTCTGCAGCTTCGGCCCCAGCCGGGCGGGGGCGAGCAGGAGCTGCTGCACCGCGCCATGAGCTACATGTCCACCCGCTGGCGCGAGCCGGTGAGCCTGAGCGACATGGCCAGGGAACTGGGCGCCAGCAAGTACCACCTGTCGCACCTGTTCAGCAGCCGCCTGCACACCAATTTCAGAAGCTATGTGAACGCGCTTCGGGTGGAACACGCCCAGCAGATGCTGCGCGGATCGGACAGCTCCATCACTGACATCTGCTATGACTGCGGGTTTGAAAGCCAGCGCACATTCAACCGCGCGTTCCTGCAGCAGACCGGCAGCACGCCCCGGCTTTACCGGCTTTACGCCGACAAGTAACGCACGGCGGCCGTTTTTCGGCAATGCGCACAACAAATTTCGACAACACAAACAACGATGTTGACACATGTTAAGGGTTGTGATATGATCTCGTCACAAAGTGCTGTCACAAGCTGGCGGCAAACACGAGATTTTAGGAGGAATCCGATCATGAGGAAAACGCTGGCGCTGATCCTTTCCCTCGCGCTGCTGATGCCGATTCTGGCGTCCGTGGCCCTGGCCGAGCAGCCGGTCACGCTGTCCCTGTGGCACATCTCCACGGCGCAAAACCGCCAGGATGTGTTCACCCGCGCGATCGAGCGGTTCAACAAGGACTATCCGAACGTCAAGGTTGAGGTTTCCGTGTTCGAGAATGATCCCTACAAAACCAAGCTCAAGACCACCATGGGCTCGGGCGAAGCGCCGGACCTCTTCCATTCGTGGGGCGGCGGCTGGCTGAACGAGTTCGTGAAGGAAGGCCTCGTCTACAACATGACCGACGCCGTCACCGGCGGGCTGGGCGCGGACATCGCCCCGGCGTACAAGAGCCTGGCGTGCTACGACGGCCAGTACTACGGCCTGCCGTACCTGGGGGCCGCCGCGCTGGTGTACTACAACGGCGAGATGTTCGACAAGTACGGCCTCAAGTTCCCGGAGACGTTTGACGAGCTGAAAGTCGCGGCCGACACCTTCAAGGCCAACGGCATCATCCCGTTCGCCGAGGGCAACGCCAGCGCCTGGCCGGGCGCGCTCACCTTCATTTACCTGTCCATGCGCAAGGGCGGCCCCGACGTGTTCACCAACGCGGTCAACCGCGCGCCGGGCTTCACGTTCGAGGATCCGAGCTACATCTGGGCCGGCCAGACCATCCAGCAGATGATCAAGGACGGCTGGTATCAGGAAGGCGTCAACGGCATCAACTACGACACCGGCGGATCCCGCATGATGATGTACTCCGAGATGGCCGCCATGATCGTGCAGACGACGGGCTTCGTCTCCAACGCCCAGATCGAGTCGCCCGAGTTCTTCGAGAAGATGAAGATCGGCGTGTATCCGACCGTGCCGGATGGCAAGGGCAAGAACACCGATCTGCTGGGCGGCGGCAACGTGTTCTCCATCAGCGAGAAGTGCGAGCACAAGGAAGAGGCGCTCAAGCTGCTGGAGTACCTGACGGCCGCTGAGACCGGCCAGGACTTCCTGGACAACGCCGCCTCCATTCCCGCGCAGGCGGGCATGAAGGCCCAGACCCCGCAGATGCAGGCCGCGCTGGACATCATCGCGAACGCCAGCGTGCTGCAGAACTACTACGACCAGGGCCTGCCGGCCGACATGGGCGACCTGCACAAGTCCACCACCCAGCAGATCTTCGGCCTGGAAATCACGCCCGAAGAGGCCGCCAAGACGATGGAAGCCAAGGCGGTTGAGGTGCTGGGCCCGGCGGGCTGATGAACGATAGGGTTTCAGCCGGGGACGCTGTCCCCCGGCCCCCGCGCAAGGGACATCGTCCCTTATGAATCCCGTCTCCGGGCGCGCCGCGCCCGGACTGGGGTCCAGGGCGTCATGCCCTGGCGGGGGCGCGGGGGGCGGCGCCCCCGCCGTTTTTCCGCATTCTTTTATGGGGGTACGCATGACATGCAATCCGCACACGCCCTTTTGATG
This sequence comes from Eubacteriales bacterium, assembly GCA_031549325.1. GTDB lineage: Bacteria > Bacillota > Clostridia > Christensenellales > Aristaeellaceae > JAJDGF01. The sequence goes on from JAVBQA010000078.1 coordinate 7,130, forward strand.
GCCAGGAAGCGCAGGCGCAAAAACGCGCTGCTTGCGCTGGTGTTCCTGCTGCCCGCGCTGGTGATCTACGGGCTGTTCAACGGCTACAGCGTGGTGATGACGCTGGTATACAGCCTGATGAACTGGACGGGCATCAGCCAGAACATGGTGTTCATAGGGCTGCAAAACTACCAAAAGCTGCTGCAGCCGGGCAGCGAAATCTGGCGGGCGCTGGGGAACAACCTGCTGCTGGTCGTGGTGTCGCTCGCGGTTCAGCTGCCGTTCGGGCTGATTCTGGCGCTGATCATCAACGCCAAGATCCGGGGGATGCGGTTCTTCCGAACCGTGTTTTTCATGCCCATGCTGCTGTCGACCGTGGCCACGGGCATCCTGTGGAACCTGATGTACGACCCGAACTTCGGGCTGATCAACCAGACGCTGAAAATGGCGGGGCTGGGCACCCTGGCGCGGCCCTGGATCGGCACGCCGCAGAGCGCCATCTGGGCCGTGATCTTCGTGATCTGCTGGCAATACACGCCGCAGTACATGATCCTGCTGCGCGCCGGGCTGACGGGCATCTCGGAGGATTTGTACGAGGCCGCGCGCATCGACGGGGCCACCGGCTGGCGTCAGTTCTGGTCGATCACGCTGCCGCTGCTGTCCGGCACCATCAAGACCTCGGCAACGCTGTCCATCGTGGGCTCGCTGAAGTATTTCGACCTGATCTACGTGCTGACCGGCGGAAACCAGCGCACCGACGTGATGGCCACCTACATGTACAAGCGCGGCTTCCAGGAGTTCAACATGGGCTACGCCAGCTCGGTCGCCGGGTTCATGTTCTTCATCTCGCTGCTGGCGGTGCTGGTCTTCCGAACCGCCACCACCCGCTCGCAAGGGGGTGGACGCTAGATGAAGGCGCTTAGAAAGACGCCGCTGTACCTGCTGGCGCTGTTCTTCCTGGTGGTGTTCGGGTTCCCGTTCGTGTTCCTGCTGATGAGCTCGTTCAAGGCCATGCCGGACTACATGAAGAGCGTGTGGATGCCGCCCACAAAGCTGTTTCTGGGCAACTACGCCAAGGTGCTGTCGCCGTCGTTTTTCCGGTATTTCGTGAACAGCATCCTGGTGTCCGGGATCTCGGTCACGATGTCGATCGTCGTGGCGTCCATGGCCAGCTACGCGTTCGCGAAGATCCCGTTCAGGCTCAGCAAGCCGCTGTTTTTGATTTTCCTGGTGGGCATGATGATTCCGGTGCACACCACGCTCATCCCGATCTACAAGATGATGAACACCTTCGGGCTGTACAACCGCTGGTATGGGCTGCTCGGCCCGTATGTCAGCTTCACCATGCCGGTGTCGATCTTCATCATCACCGAGTTCTTCCGCGAAGTGCCGGGAGACATCACCGAGGCGGCCACCATCGACGGCTGCGGCGCGTTCACGATTTACTGGCGCATCATGCTGCCGCTGTCGACTCCGGCCATCGCCACGGTGGGCATCTATAACTTCCTGACCACCTGGAACGAGTTCATCTACGCGCTGGTGCTCATCGACAGCCCCGCGCAGAAGACGCTGCCCGTCGGCATCCGCGACTTCTACGGCGTGGAGACGGTGAACATCCCGGCGGTGCTGACGGCGGTGCTGGTCGGCTCGCTGCCGGTGATGCTGTTCTACTTCTTCGCCCAGGAAAAGGTCATCAATGGCTTGTCGGCCGGGGCGGTCAAGGCATAGCGTCATTCACTCGGCGGAGGGTTGGCGGCGCACAAAGGCATCCGGCGGATCACAACGGGGAGCGTTGGGATCCGCCCATTTTCGTTGGGATCCGCCCATTTTCGCGCGTTGACACGGAACGGGCTGAATGTTACAATAATTGTCATGCTGTTACAAGGGGAGGCAGACGTCATGCGCGACATGACCAGGGGCTCGATCCCGGGGCACATGCTGGCGTTCACGCTGCCCATTTTGATGGGCAACCTGCTGCAGCAGCTGTACAACCTGACGAATTCCATCATCGTGGGGCAGTTTGTGGGCAAGGTGGCGCTGGCGGCGGCTGACGCGGCGGGCGCGGTGATGAATGTGCTGCTGTTCCTGATGGTGGGCATCACGATGGGTGCGTCGGTGGTGCTGTCCGAGCGGTTTGGCGCGGGGGAGAGCGAGCAGGTGCGCAGCGGCTACCAGAGCGCGCTGGTCGCCGGCGGCGCGCTGACGGTCGTCATCTCGCTGCTGGGGATGCTGTTCGCGCCCCAGATGCTGCTGCTGATCCACACGCCGGCGGAGGCGCTTCCTCAGGCGTCCGCCTATCTGCGGGTGCTCGCGGGCGCGCTGTTGTTCTCCTTTGCGTACAATTTGAGCGCTTCAGCGCTGCGCGCGATTGGCGACAGCCGCGCGCCGCTGCTCTTTCTGGCGCTGTCGGTGGGGCTGAATGTGCTTCTGGCGCTGGTGTTTGTGGCGGCGCTCCACATGGGCGTGGAGGGGGCGGCCTGGGCCACCGCCGTGGCGCAGGCGCTGTCGGCGCTGTGCTGCTTTGCGTACATCCAGTGGCGCGCGCCCATCCTGCGGCTCGCGCGCGGCAGGTTGGTGGATGGCGCGCTGCTTGCGCGCATGGGGCGGTACGCCGGGGTGTGCGGCGTCCAGCAGGTGGTGCTGTATGCCGGGCGGCTGTTCGTGCAGGGCGCGGTGAACGGGCTGACGCTGGACGGCATCGCGGCATACAACGGCGCGAACAAGATCGACGGGATCGTCGTCGCGCCCACGGACGCGCTGTCCACAGCGCAGACCACGTTCGCCTCGCAGAACATCGGCGCGGGGGAACCCCAGCGGGCGCGGCGCGCGCTCAGGCTGGCGATTGGCGCGGGGCTTCTGTTTTGCCTGGTGTCGGGCGCGCTGGTGTATGGCTTTGCGGGGCGGCTGATGGGCGCGTTCCTGCCGCCGGAGGAGACGGTCGCCACGGCGGCCGGCGTGCAATACCTGACGCTGATCGCGCCGTTTTATCTGCTGACGGCGCTGTGCAACGGGTATCAGGGGCTTTTCCGGGGTCTTGGCCGCATGGACCTGGCGCTCGGATCCACGCTGATCCAGATCCCGGTGCGCGTGGTGCTGAGCAACCTGCTGGCGCCCCGGATGGGGCTGCCCGGGGTGGCGCTGGCGACGGGGATCGGCTGGGCGGGCATGGTGATCTATGCGGTAACGGCAGAACAATGGATACGAAGGAGGGCGGCGGCATGAACAGGCAGGCGATGAAGGGCAGTTTGCTGCTGCTCCTGACGGCGATGATCTGGGGCATGGGGTTTGTGGCGCAGGGCGCGGGCATGGAGCGCGTGGGCGCGTTCACGTTCCATGGCGTTCGCAGCCTGGTGGGCGCGCTGGTGCTGCTGGTGATGATGGGGATCCGGCGCGCGAAGGGCGGGCAGCCGGCGTATGGCAGCAAGAAGATGCTGGTGGCGGCGGGCGTGCTGGGCGGCCTGGCGATGCTCTTGGGCAGCATCCTGCAGATGATGGGGCAGCAGCAGAGCGGCGCGGGCAAGGCCGGGTTCATCACGGCGCTGTACATCCTGTTCGTGCCGATCATCGGGCTGTTCTTCAGGCGGCGCGTGCGGCTGATGTTCTGGGGGCTGGTGCTGCTGGCGTGCGGGGGGATGTACCTGCTGTGCGTAAAGAGCGATTTATCGGTCGGCGCGGGCGACGTGATGGTGCTCGGGTGCGCGGTGATGTTCGCGATTCACATCCTGGTCATCGACTATTTCTCGCCGCATGTGGACAGCGTGATGTTCTCAGGGCTGCAGCTGCTGATCAATGGGCTGCTGGCGCTGCCGATCGCGCTGATTCTGGAAAAGCCCACGCTGGCGCAGGTGCTGAGCGCGTGGATGCCGATTCTGTATTCGGGCGTGCTGTCGTGCGCGGTGGCGTTCACGCTGCAGGTGTACTCGCAGAAGCTGGTCAATCCGGTGGTGGCGTGCCTGATCATGAGCCTGGAGTCGGTGTTTGCGATGCTGGCGGACTGGCTGGTGATGGGGAACGGGATGACCGGGCGCGAGCTGCTGGGGGCCGGGCTGGTGTTCGCCGCGGTTACCCTCGCCCAGCTGCCCGGGAAAAAGCAGAGCGCTTTGTAGAGCGCAAGCGGGGGGCAGGGGAATCATTCCCCTGCCCCCCGCGTGCGCGCCACCCGCTGGGCTATTTCCGCAGCGGCTGAGCGTTCGCATCCCCCCGCAGATCGACGCACTCCTTCCCAGCCGCCCGCACCCCGGCAAACAGCTCG
>JAVBQA010000012.1:0-24759 GCA_031549325.1 Eubacteriales bacterium
CGCATTCCACCTCTGCTTCCGGCCACGCGTGCTGTTGCAACGATCATCTCTCATATCCCTTGGGTTCATCATGGCCCGCTCCCCCTCAATTGCTCCACAATGAGCTCTCTAAGGGGCGGCGCTCCTGTCGTCCCCCTCACGCCGGCCCGATGCGGGCCACGAGCGCGGTGATGTCGTCCTTGTGGGCGCCCGCGCGGGCCGCAGCGGCGGAGACGATGCGCTCACACAGCTTCTGAGGCGGCTCGTCCAAGTGCCTGCGCAGTTGCTGCTCCAGCCACTCAACCTGCCCGTCCTGCGCGTTGTCCAGCACGCCGTCGGTCACCATGACGATCAGGTCGTCGACTCGCAGCCGCACGCTGGCCTCGGCGGGGCTGACCTTGTTCAAAACGCCCATGGGCAGCCGCCCGCCCTCGATGACGATGGTGCGCTCGCCGCGCAGCAGCAGCGAAGCGCAGCCCCCCAGCTTGCTGAACTCGGCGCGGCAGGCGCTCAGATCCAGCACGCACAGGTCGGCGGTGGCGAACATCTCATCGCCGCTTCTGAGCAGCATCAGCTCGTTGATGCCATCGAGCGCCATTGAACAGGGCACGCCCGCCGACAGGAAGCGCTTGAGCAGCTTGAGCGCCGAGGCGCTCTCAGCGGCGGCGCGCTGGCCGCTGCCCATGCCGTCACTGAGGGCCAGCAGCACGCGGCCATCGTTCAGCGCGCCGGTGAGGTGGCTGTCGCCGCTCAGGGTCCCGCCCTGCCCGGCGCGCCCCGCAAAGCCCACATCCACGCTCAGGCGCGGCGCGGGCACGAAGCACAGCTCGTCCTGGTAGATCCCGTCGCCCAGCACGGCGGGCTTCATTTGCATGCCCAGGATCTTTGACAGCCCGCGCGACGCCTTGCCCGCGGCGGATCGGTTCCAGAAGGTATTTCTCAGGCCGATGAACAGCTGTGGCAGGTCGTCCTCCACAGCCCAGATGGCGTCGGTGTTCAGTCCCTCCCGATCCAGCGCCGCGCTGACGCGCATGACCAGATCGCGGTCCAGCGACACCGGCCGCGCCAGCTTGTCCCCTTCGGAGAGCAGCGCCTCGGAGGCCTGATGAAACTGACTGCTGAGCAACGCCTTGCACTCGCCGCGCTCCTTCGCCGCGCGGCGCTGCTGGTCAAAATCGCTGAGCAGCGGGCCCAGCCTCCGCGGGATCTGGGCAGCCCTTCTGCACCGCCTCATGATGTCGGGGGGCACGGTGCTCTGGGTGGCATCCATCAGCCGCCCGCACAGCGTATCGGACAGCATCTCCACCAGCAACCGGTTGCCCTTGCCGCCGCCCGACCAGCAGTGCGCATAATTTGAGCACCCCTCGCACAGCCGCTCGCGCATTCGCCCCACCAGCGCCTGCTCGTCCGGCAGAGGCGATGGCGTCTCATACCCCGCCGACATCTCCTCAAACAGCAGCCCCAGCGCGCGCACGCGCTTCTCGGCGTCCTGGCGCATGTGGGTGACCATGCGCTCCGAATCCTGCTCCATGGGCGCGGGCACAAACCAGCCCGCCACGCGCCGTTCGACCTGGGGCGGCACGAAGCACAAGCCCACCCCCGCCAGCAGCGCCACATAAGGATTGATGGCGCCAATCTGGCTGCCGGAGGTATAGATCAGCGAGATGGCGTTGCCGAGCAGAAACGCCAGCGCCATGGCCGGACGCCCCAGCGGCTTGGCGGCCCCGGCAAGCAACCCGCACAGCGCCAGCGCCACGCCCACATAAGGGCTGTCGCCGATCAGCGTCAGCGCGCTGCCGCACAAGACCCCCGCCACCGCGCCCGCGCCCACCGAACAGCACGCGCCCATCAGCGTCAGCCCGGCAGCCAGCAGGTGCGCCAAGGGCACGCCCGCGATAGGAATCAATCGGAGGCCAATCAGCATCGCCAGGGAGAGCAGCACCAGCGACAGCTGCTCCTCGGACAGCAGCTTGCTGCGCCGCGGATTCATGGAGATGGCTGAGATCATCGTGGGCGCGCAGGCCAGCGCCAGCACGGCGTTCACCAGCGCCATCATCAGGTCATAGGGGAACTCGCGCGCGAACGGCAGCGCCGAAGCCAGCATGGAGACGCCCGCAAGCCCCGCGCAGAGCGCGTCTTTCATGCGCAGCTCGCCGGTGCGCGCATCCGACAGCAGCGGCAGCCGCTTCGCAAGGATGAACAGCAGCTGCGCCGTCAGGCAGCCCATCAGCGGCGCGATGACCTGCACCGTCCCAAGCTCCCATGGGCAGCCAAAGAAGCAACCGATCAGCATGGCGACGGCGGACTTGTCCGCCATCAGCCCGGCGCAGAAACACGCGATGGCAAAAGGCGCTCCCAGACTCACCGGTGCGGCACGGGTAAGCACCGCCATCAGCAGCGCCAACCCCACATGCGCGAGGCCCATTCCCCACACGCGCTCAGCTCGCTTTTGTAACCGCGAGGTGCCCAACTCGGCGATCCTGATCATCTGCCGCCCCTCCGATCTGCACGCTGTACGGAGATATATGTGGTAATTCCACGATTTAGAACCACATCGCGCGAAAAATGTTGAAGCCGAACGCGGGCCTGTTCCCCGGCATAGGATGGTAGCGACAAGCCATCAGTCAGGAGGAATGCGCATGGAAAATCGAGGCAATTGCCCGCGGGGATCGACTACATACCTGTGGGCCACGGGCGACACGCTGACCAGCGTGGCGCTTCGGCACGGCGTTTCCGAGCAGGCCATTCGCCAGGCCAACCCGGGCACCGACTTTGACAGGCTCGGCATGGGCGCGATGATCTGCATCCCGGATCGCCCGCTGCAGTGCGTGGACGGCGTGCTGCACCCGGTGCGCCGGGGCGATACGATCGAGTCCATCGCCCGGGCGCACGGCGTCAGCGCACTGGAAGTGATGGAGCGCAACCCCTACGTGGATCCGAGCAATTTGCAGGTTGGCCAGCTGCTGTGCATCCCGGAGCGCGCGCCCAGCCCGCCGCCCGCCCCGCCCCAGCCGCCCGTACCGCCCGTGCCGCCTGTGCCGCCTGTGCCGACACCCACGCCGATTCCCCCGGCCCCCCGGCCCCAGTGCCCCGCCGGGTACACCCCGGGCATGGTGCAGTATGGGGAGACGATCGCCGACATCCTGCTTCGGAACAACATTTCCTATCAGGCATTCGCGCTGGCCAACCCGAGCCTCAACCCCGAGCGGCTGCTGCCCGGCCAGCGCTACTGCGTGCCGCCGGTTGGCTCGCGGGGCTTGTGCGCGCCGGGCGGGCGCAGCTATGTGATGGCCCAGGGCGAATCGCTCGCCAGCGTGGCGCAGCGGTTCAACACCACGTCCGCACAGCTGCTTCGCCTCAACCGCAGCCTGGCGCCGGGAGATTTTATCCCGGGCAGGACGATCTGCTTGGGATAACGTGGGCGGATTCCGCCCAAGCGGGGCCATAGGGCGCGGGTGACCAGTTTATCCATTTTGAACGCTTCACACGGGCGGCAGAGGTGGCCTGCCGCCCCATTCCTACCATATTCAATTCACCAACTCTACACTTGCATGTCGACCTGTTTCGCGATACAATGATTGCGGATCATGTGGGTATGGAGGCTGTTGAATGAAGTCAATCCAGCTCTGGACGCGGCGTCATTTCCAGCTATTCGATAAGACCGGCCTGTCAAAAGATCAGGTTCGGCTGCTCAACGTTTTCATCTACGCGATCATGGGCGGCGTGGTGTTTGGCAACATCACCACCGGCGTCGCCATGGCCAGCTACATGGGCGCGCTGGGCGCCAGCGACTCGCTCTATGGCTTTGTGATGGCGCTGCCCCCGCTGGCCAACGCGTTTCAGTTCCTGGTTTCCTATTGGATGGAGAAAACACACAAGCGCAGGGCGCTGTTCATGGTGTCCGGGCTGATTCAGCGGGCCCTCTGGGTGCCGTTCGCGCTGGTGCCGCTGATGATCCCGCTGTCTCAGCCCCAGCTGCGGCTGTGGACGGCGGTGATCCTGACGGTGGTCAGCGCCTGCATGAGCCCGGTGATGAACGTCAGCTTTTTCTCGCTGTTCAACGACAGCGTGCCCATCCGCATTCGCGGGCGCTACCTGGCCACGCGCAGCCGGATCTCAACCGTGGTAGGCTTTGTGATGGGCTTGGTCACCGGCGTGCTGCTGGACGCGCTGCCCCCGTTCACCAACTATGTGGTGGTGTTCGGGCTGGGCGCGGTGTTTGGGCTGTTTGACATGTGCTGCTATTTCTTCACGAAATTCCCCGACATGAAGGCCTCCGGCGCCGCGCCCGACAACATGTTCCGCATGCTGAAGTGCGTGCTGTCCGACAAGAAATACATGCGCATCGTGATCACGCTCACCTGCTGGTTCTTCGCGGTACAGGTGGCGTCGCCCTTCTTTCCCAAGTTCTCCCGCGACATCATGCACATGAGCAACCTCGAGACCATCATCTCCGGCCAGGTGATCTACAGCCTGATGCTGATCTTCGTGGTGACGCGCTGGGGGCGCGCGATGGACGAGTACGGCAACAAGCCGGTGCTGGTGATCGCGGCGCTGATCACTTCGTTCGTGCCGGCGTTCTGGATCCGGATCGGGCCGGGCATGTTCTTTCTGGCGCTGGCCAGCAACGCGCTGTCCGGCCTGACCTACTGCGCAGTGGATCTGGGCGCGCAGAACCTGTTCATGTCTCAAGCGCCGGAGAAAAACCGCTCTATGTACTTCGCGGTATACTTCATCTTCACGCAGCTGCTCGGCCTGGCGCTTGGCTCGGCCGTGGGCGGCTTTTTGCTGGACACGGCGCTCAGCCCGGTGGACGCGCTGGGCATCGTGCTGAGCGGTGTGCCGTTCACGCGGTACAACGCGCTGTTCGTGCTGTCGTTCATTCTGCGCCTGACCACGGTGCTGGGGCTGCTGACCACCATGAAGACCGATTCGCCCCGCCACACAAAAGAGATGCTGCAGGCCATGGCGCGCGCGCCGCGCAAGGGCTACCGCCAGCTGGCCTATGGCATAAAGCGGTGGCATCTGCGCAAACAATATGACATGACCGCGAAAGAGGAATAGGAGACGACGCCATGCCCGTGACGAGAGACCAGCTGCCCGCGCGCGACAAGTGGAACCTCGGGGATATCTACCAGAGCGACGCGCTGTGGAGCGATGAGCATACAAGAGTTGCCGAGCGCGTGAAGGCGCTGTCCGGATACCAGGGTCAGCTGTCCGATCCGGCGCGGCTCCTGCCCGCGCTCGCCGAGATGTTTGAGCTGAACCGGCTGGTGACCAAGCTGTTCTCCTACGCCCGGATGCACCGCGACGAGGACAACACGCTGACCCAATACCAGGCGCTGACCGACCGAGCCCAGACGCTCTCTGTGAGCTTCGGCTCGGCGTGCTCGTTCGCGGCGCCCGAGCTGCTGGCGCTGCCGGAGGATTACCTGCGATCGCTGCTCGGAAAGAGCGAGTTCAAAGATTATCATGTCTACATCCGCGAACTGATCCGCCAGCGCCCCCACACGCTGTCCGCAGCCGAGGAGAAGATCGTGGCCATGGCGGGTGAGCTGGTGGCCGCGCCGAGCACGATCTACGACATGCTGACCGACGCGGACATGCGCTTCCCGATGATCCGGGGCGAGGACGGCGAGCTGTTCCAGCTGACCCAGTCCAACTACATCCCCACCATGATGAGCAAGAACCGCACCGTGCGCAAGGCAGCGTACGAGGCGTATTTCGGTGTGTACAAGGGCTTCGCGGCCACCATCCCGGCGGCCTACGCGGCGTCGGTGAAGGGCGACCTGTTCGCGGCGCAGACCGGTAAGTTTGATTCGGCGCTGGAAGCCGCGCTGTTCCCGGACGACGTGCCCGCCTCGGTGTACAGTGCGCTCATCGCCGCCATGCGCAATCACCTGCCCGGGCTGAACAAGCTGGTCACGCTGAACGCGCGCCAGAATGGGCTCGACAAGCCATCCATGTACGATGTCTACGTGCCGGTATCGCTGGGGTTTGACCTCAAACTGCCGTTTGACGAGGCGTACGCGCTGGTGTGTGATTGCCTGCATCCGCTGGGCGACGATTACGTCAGGGTGCTGCGCCAGGCGCGGGAGGAGCGCTGGATCGATCCGTTCTCGAGCCCGGGCAAATCCAGCGGCGCTTACTCCAGCGGCACCTACGACACCCACCCCTACGTGCTGATGAATTACCACGAGGATCTGGATAGTTTGCTCACGATCGCGCACGAGATGGGCCACTCGATGCACACCTACTACTCCGACCGCACGCAGCCCTTCCCCACCAGCGACTACTCGATCTTCGTGGCCGAGGTCGCCTCCACGGTGAACGAAGTGCTGGTGATGCTGGAGCTGCTGGATCGGCATCCGGAGAAAGAGGCCCAGGCGTACCTGTTGTACACGCTGCTGGACGGCTTTCGTTCCACCGTGTTCCGCCAGACGATGTTCGCCGAATTCGAGCAGCAGGCGCACGCGCTGGCCGAATCCGGCGAGGCGCTGACCATCGACAGCCTGAACGAGATCTACGGCAGGCTAAACGCCGCCTATTACGAAAGCGTCGAGCAGGACGACTGGATCGCCCACGAGTGGATGCGGATCCCCCACTTCTACCGCGCGTTCTATGTCTACAAATACGCCACCGGGTTCTCGGCGGCGACGGCGATCGCGCAGCGGATCCGGCAAGAGGGAGCACCCGCGGTGAGCGCCTACCGGAAGTTTTTATCGGCGGGCGCCAGCGTGAGCCCCATCGAGGCGCTGAAGCTGGCCGGGATCGACATGAGCACCGGCGCGCCGGTGGAGCAGGCGCTGGGCCTGTTTGAGAAACTGCTGGCGCGGTATGAGAACGCGCTGAAATAACGGGCAAAGGAACGCTTACGAATGAACATTCTTCCGGTTCTGAACCAGATCATCATGCTGGCGCTCGTGATGGGCGTGGGGCTGGTCATGCGCAAGATCGACGTGCTGCAGGACGCGGTCATCAAGGGCGCCAACCGGCTGATCATGACGGTCACCTGGCCGGCGCTGATGATCCTGACCACCCAGAAAGATTTTTCGCCCGAGATCCTCAAAACGTATCTGGCGATCATGATTGGTTCGGGCCTGATGATGGCGGTGCTCAGCCTTCTGCTGGCGCGGGCGTACAAAAACCGGTTCAAGGACGTGGCCGCGGCCATGTCGATGCTGTCGGTGCTGCCCAACGCCGGGTTCTTCGGGATCCCGATCATCGAAGCGATGTACGGCAGCCAGGGGCTGCTGTTCCTGTCGGCGTACATCATGGGGTTCAATCTGGTGCTGTGGTCGGTGTCGGTGTCCACATTCAGCGGGTTCAGCGTGAAGAACCTGAAAGGGCTGATCAACCCGGGGCTGATGGGCTCGGTGATCGGACTGACGTTGTTTCTGCTCAGGATCCACCTGCCCACGCCGCTATTCAGCACGGTGAGCCAGCTGGCGGCGATCAACACGCCGCTGTCCATGCTGATTCTGGGCGCGCGCATGGAGGCGCTCAGGCCCAGGCAGTTGCTGGACGCCAGGCTGTGGCTGACGCAGAGCATCAAGCTGATCGCGCTGCCGCTGATCACGCTTTTCGTGTTGCGGCTGATGGGCGTGACGGGCGAGGCGCTCGTGATCTTCGTGGCATGCACGGCAATGCCCAGCGCGGTGTCGGTGCAGATGTTCACCGAACGGTTCGGCGGGGACGTGTATTTTTCGGCCAAGGGCACGTCGACGTCCACGCTGTGCTCGCTGGTGACGCTGCCGCTCATGATCTGGCTGACGGGCCTGGTGGCGGGATAACCGAAGATCCCAAGGGGGCCGAATTCCTTTGGCGGGGTGCTTGCGGGTGGAGCCGCCAGCCAAGCGCTGACAAAATCGCCGCCAGCCGGCTGAAGGCGGTTTTTTCGCCCGGTCATGGATCATGGTTCCGTCAGCTCAATGTATGACGACACTTCCTGATCGAAGTATTTCATTTGGAACGAGCTATTGTCATATTTGTTCAGTATGGCTCGAATAATCGTCAAGCCGATGCCCTTGTGACCGAGCTTTGTGGACATCCCGCTGATCATGATCGCGTTGGTATCCACAGGCTCTGACGTGCTGTTGGACACAATGATCATTTTGGAGCAGGACCTTTTCGATTCTATGGACAAGTGCGCCTTGCGCCGCTCCGAGGCGCTTGCCGCTTCGATGGCGTTGTCCAAAAGACAGGACAGCACGCGGGAAGCGTCCATGTTGTCGATATACATGTTTTCAATGCTGCATTTGAGTGAAATGATGAGCTTTACGTTGTTCTGATCCGCCCGTTCGAGTTTATTCATAAGGAGAGAAATGATCGCCGGATTCTCATGCATTCTCTGCGAAAGCTCCATCATGCTCCCGGCATGGGACGTGGCCGAGAGTAGGGACGCGTGGTACTTCCTCAACCCCTCATATTCCTCCAGTTCCAGATAACCACTGTACGTATGCAGAATGTTGTTGAAGTCGTGTTTGATCCCGCGGAGTTCTTCCGTCCCCTTAAACAGCGTGCTGATGTAGGCTTCGTGCCGGGCGATGGTCTGGTTTTTATAGGCGATGCTGTCCAGGCAATAGGTGACGGTAAAAAAGAGCACCAACATGAGCAGCCCAATGATGTAAGCGATCACCAAATCGGACAACACAATGGGGATGACCACCATGACGGCATAGGCGAACAAAGCCTTGCCCAGATAAATGAGTATTTCCTTTCGCCGATTGTAAAACATCATGTCGGAAAGCTGCCAGACAAAATTCCTTCGCTTTATCCATGTCACCGCAATCCAGTAGATGATCAGAAAGATGACAAAACAAGCGATTTGTTGAAAAGCGTCTTTCATGTAATTGTATCTCATCTCATTCTGGACAAAAAAGATGGAACCCAATGCGCGGTTGAGTTGCCTGTCGATAAGCCAAATCAGATAGATATAACTCGTCAGCTTCACTGAGCGCACCTGCGAGAGCCCAAGCAGTTTTTGCGCCGCGTAATAGTAGATGATCGCATGCAGTGGATTCGGAGAAACGACGATATAGTACGTCACTTTGTCAAAGGAAACCATTCCGCCGGAAAGATACAGCCCATAAATGATCATGTTCTGAACAACCGTCCCGGTTAGAAAAGCGAAAAGGATCTTCTGCCTGGGGCTTGCTTTGAGTCCTGAAATCCTCAGCAGCACATTAGACATCATGACCGTCGTACAAAATGTTTCCGAGATGGTGATCAGCGCAAGGATCAACTCCATTGGGCGCGAATACGCGAATTCAGGATACATTTGGCCTCTCCTCTGTGCTCGGCGGTTATGTCTGCAAGAGATTGTTCAGCAGGTCATGAAGTGAACGAAATTCGAACGGCTTTCTCAAAAAGAGATTAAAATGGCCGTTTGCCGAAACATCCCCCGTGTTTGAGCCGGACATGGCCACAATTGGTATCGTCGCCGCATTCTCCGATCCGCTCTCCCGAATCCTTTTGGCCACCTCATATCCGTCCATTCCCGGCATTTGAATATCCAAAAAGATGATATGATACCGTGTTGGATCCGCCAAGTACTTTTTCAAGCCCATTTTGCCATCCGCCGCGGTTTCTGCCCATATGCTGTGCTTCTCCAGGAAGATTTTCATCAGTTCAGCGGCCGGAATATTGTCCTCAATAATGAGACACTGGCACTGGGTTTTCTCTGAAGCCTTCATCACACGGACGCCTCCCCCTTCATAATGATACAGTCCCGGCACATCATGATAAACAGCTCGCCTGGCTCACCGCCGATAGCTCCTCACGATCGGATGGCTTTAATTCAATATAGGCATTGAACTCATTGTCGTAATGGTTTATGTGGAAACCACAGTTCCCATATTTGCTCAGCGCTTTGCGCACCGTTGTCAGCCCAATGCCCGTGTGCCCCGCCTTGCTGGATACCCCGCTCTTCAGAATCTCTGAGGTGTCCACCGCGTCTTTCGTGTTGTTCGAAATGATGATGAGCACAGACGATTGGGCTTTCTCCGTTATTGTGAATTGCACCTCCCGTACCGCCGATTCCGCCGCAGCCTCGATGGCGTTATCCAGAAGGCACGAAAACGCACGGCACAAATCGATCATCTCAATGTGCAAATTCGGCATTTTATGCGGTATCGTGATGTTGAGGCGGACGCCCAGTTTCTCGGCATAGGAAGACTTGTTGATGAGCAGCGAGAAGAGGGCGGGGTTCTCCTCCATGCGCTCGCTCAGCTCCAGCGTGTTTCCGGCGGAGTACGTCACCCCCACCAGCTGGGAATGGTACGTCTTCAGGTCGTCCAGATTGCCCATCGCCAGGTAGCCCTCGTAAGTTTGCAGGATGTTAAAAAAATCATGCTTAATTCCCCGGAAGCCCTCGATGGCTTCCCCGCACGCGCTGATATGGGCGGCCATGTTGTCAAATTCGATTTCGAGCGCTCTTCTGAGATCGGTCAAAATGCATATGACGATTGTCAAGCCTGTGATCAGGACAATCAACAAGTACGCCAGTGATTTTTCCTGCATGGAGAGCGGCAGCAAGACGCATAGCGCGTATATGGACAACGATCGGATGACATAGATGACGATTTCCCTCTTATTGTTCGTAAAAAAGTTGTCCGTTATTTTGAGCACAGATCTGCCTCGCCGGATGATGAAAATGATGACAAAATAGAGGGCGATCACGAGCGCAAGGACCAGACACTGAAGCACAAAATCTTTATATAGATCATACTGGGTTGAATCGCTTTGACCGAAAAAAGCCGACCCGATAAACATGCTCAAATTTTTCTTCGCGATCAGGATCAGGAATGCGATATTCATCAATCGAAAGGAGCGGATCGACAAGAGTTTGAGAATCTTTACGCTCAAGAGACAGTACAGCAAGGCAAAGACTGGGTTTACATTCCGGAAGATTAAGTATACTTCAGGACTCAGTTTGACGCTTCCCCCAAGGAAATAGACCAGATAGATCGGCAAAACGGAAAAGACAGGGCCGGTAATCAGTGCAAACAGGAGCTTGCGCCCCAAACTGACTTGCTCTCTGTACAATTCCAGAATGATATTGGCGTTGCAAAACATGGTTACAAATGCCAAGACAAATGCCAGCACCGGTAAGAGCGCCTGAACCGCCTTTAAGCTGATAAGCATTTTAATGCTCCTGTTGTCGCATCCTGCCCCATGCGTTGTTTCCCATCGTGCCGTTGGGGCGTCTGTGTTTTAAAAACGATCCTGTACTGAATGGTTCTATGGAGACGTCGGTGATGGCTTTGGGCGGTTGGTGGATCCCTTCGCAGCGCGCAACCCTGTGCGCATTATAATATACAAACTTTTTTCATTTCACCGCGGCCCTCTTGGGGCTTTTCCGCATCGGGAGGAATCATCCCGTGCGTTCCCAGGGTGAACCTCGCCGTGCATACGTCCTTTCGCGCGAAAAATTGCCCATTGGCGGCGCGTGACGACCCGGTTTTCGGCGGCTTTTCTCTGTCATGCCATTTCTTTCGATTTTCTCTGCCCAAGAACGTGACCGGTTTATTGTATCTTAAAAGTAACATTAATGCAACCAATATTTTTACCAAAACGCAATGGATTTTTGGGGTGGATACGCATGGATTGCGTCGATCAGCGCCTCAACCCACGCGCCCAGTGGTCATTGCTCGGTTTCTCCATGTTTTTTCCGGCGCCGCACGCTCCAAAGCACGAGTCGGCCGCCTCGCGGAACCTCTGAAATGCAAGGATCAAGCGCTTTTCTCACGCAAACGAAAACGGCATTGCTGGCGCGAAACCTGCAATGCCGTTTTTTGAGGATGGAGCCGCCGCCTGGCGGTTATGCATCTACAAACCACCGGATCCCCAGAACAAAATGCGTCAAATCACCTGTCAATAACTGGCGGGAAAGAACTCCAAAAACCTTCTGATGTTGGCGGGTTTTCGGAGTATGTTGATCACTCCCACTCGATCGTGCCCGGCGGTTTCTGGGTGATGTCATACACCACGCGGTTCACGCCCGGGCATTCCTGAATGATCCGGTTCATCGCCTTAAACAGCAGCGCATACGGCAGCTCGATCACGTCCGCCGTCATGGCGTCCTCGGTGTTCACCGCCCGCAGCGCCACGCACTCGGCATAGGTCCGGTCCTCGCCCGAAACGCCCACCGTTTTGACGCCCGTCAGCACCGCGAAAAACTGCCAGATCTTCTCCGTCAGGCCAGCCTGATGGATCTCGTCGCGGAAGATGAAATCGCACTTCCTCAGCAGATCCAGGCGCTCCTTTTTCAGCTCGCCGATGCAGCGCACCGCCAGCCCCGGACCGGGGAACGGCTGGCGCCACAGCATCTCGCGCGGGATGCCCATCGCCGCGCCCACCTCGCGCACCTCGTCCTTGAACAGGTACCTGAGCGGCTCCACCAGCTGCTCCTTCTGGAACATCGACTCCTTGGGCAGCCCGCCCACGTTGTGGTGGCTCTTCACCGACTTTTTGCCGTCAATGCCGCTCTCCAGGATGTCCGGATAGATCGTTCCCTGCAGCAGGAACTGCGCGTCGATCTTCCGCGCCTCTTCCTCAAACACGCGAATGAACGTCTCGCCGATGATCTTGCGCTTCTGCTCGGGGTCGGTCACGCCCTCGCAGGCCTTCAGGAACCGCTGCTCGCCCTGGATGTGGATGATGTCCAGCCCCAGCTTGTCCCGATAGGTCTCGATGACCTGCTTGGGTTCATCCTGCCTCATGAAGCCGTGATCCACAAACACGCACGTGAGCTGCCCCGGCTTCAGCGCGCGCTGCGCGATCACCGCGCACACCGAGCTGTCCACGCCGCCTGACAGCGCCGCCACGACCTTGCCGTCGCCCACCTGGTCGCGCACTTCCTGGATCATGCGCTCGATCTGCGCGTCCAGCTTGTAGCTGCCTTCGCACCGGCAAGTCTCCTTCACGAAAACCGACAGCGCCTTCATGCCCTCGTTGTCCACACCCGCCGAGGGCCTGAAGTCCTGGCCCTCCTGGATGCCGATCGTCGGAATCCCGCGCTGGGTGAGCGCCTCCGCGACCTGCCGGGCTGCATGTTCGTCCGCGCCGGTCAGGATGACGCCTTTCAGCGCGCCGTCCGCCCAAAATTCCATCGGCTTGAGTCCGGGCATGATCTCGCAATACACGCCCATCTCGCGCACGCGACGCGCAATCAGCTGGTTGTACTGGCCGCCAAAGTCCAGGATGGTGATCTTCTGCGAATTCTGCATGAGCGCCTCTCCTATCGGAAAAAAGTTTCTATTTTCATAGTTTAGCGCGCACAATCCGGTTTTGCAATGGCCGTTCTTTGAATATTTATTTATGTTTTGGATTGTGAAGCCCCAGCATTGCAAGACTTATGAGCAAATTTATTTCGAAATGAGTATATCGCGCACCCGTCCCGCACATACTCTGTAGCATAAAGCAATTCTAGGAGGTAACCACGGCATGGAGCAGACCATCGTTCATAACGCGAGACGAACCGGCTGGAGCGACAGCGAAACCAATCTGCTTTGGGAAACCGCGGATGAGGCGCAACAGCAGGGCATCGCACTCAAAGCCGTCTTTGAAAAAATAGCAAGCGAAACCGGACGACGCCCAAACAGCATCCGCAACTACTATTATGCCCAGGTTCGCCAGCGCATGGGCGGCCAGGAACGCACCGCGCGCTTCGTGCCCTTCGAGGAGCTCGAGGTGCTCGGGCTGCTGGAGCAGGTGCTGCGCGACCGCGCCCAGGGCAAATCCGTGCGCTCCTGCCTGCAGCGCATCTCCGGCGGCGACCACAGCCTGATGCTGCGCTACCAAAACAAGTACCGCTCTGTCATCAAGACCCGTCCGGAGCTCGTGAAAAAGGTGGTTGACCAGCTGAATGCCGAGGGGATCGACGTGCGCATGCCCGAGGTCAAAAGCCGCGTGCGCGCCTCGCTGAGCGACGTGTGCGCCCAGCTGACCGGCTCCGCCCAGCAGCAGGGCGATCCGGAGCTCGTGAAGGCACTCGAGACGCTGTCCGATTACCTGCTCGGCAACAAGAGCGTGCAGCCCAGCAAGGGCGGCATGAGCGTTCGGCTCGACCTGTACCGCATGGCGCTTGAGGAGCAGCGCCAGCACTCGGCCCAGCTCAGCGAAACCGCCCAGGCGCTGATCACCGAGGTCAAGGAGTTTTTGGTGATGGACGAAGGGCGCAAGAGCGAGCGTCTGCCCGAGTTCTGCGGCACCATGGCCGACAAGATCGGGGCGCTGGAAGAGTGTGTGGCGCTTTGCGAGCCGGCCCCGTAATCTCCATGAAACGCCTTTTTTCAGGCAGGCTGCGACGCCTGCTTTTTTTGCGTCAACAAATCTGGAAACAATTGGCAGGGAAATTGCGTCAAACGCGCAGAGGGGGGGATTGTGATGAGATCTGCGATGATATGGAGCCTGGCCGCGCTGCTGATTCTTTTCATTGTGCCGTGGGCGTCGGCGGACGCGCTTGATATCTCTGAGATGCCGCCGCTGATAGAGTCCATGGTGTTTAACGAGACATTCCGGGACATGGATCCGGATGAAATCATGCGCCTTGCCGGGCCTATCGCAGGCCACTATGACTTCATCGGCCGTGAGTCCGAAAGCGGCAACTACCGGTACGTGCTGGGCAAGGCCAAGGGCGAAAGCCCGCTGGCGGGGCTGGAGGAAGTTACCGTTCGACGCGAGGATGGCGACAGAGGCTTGCAAGTGGTGTACGCAAAACCCGATTACGTCAAAACCAACATAGCAGTCTATGAATTCCCGGAACTTGAGGGCATTTGGAAACACGGTGACGGTTTGATTGTGTACCTCGACCCTAAGGGTGCCAAGCAAACCCTGGGGTATGTGTTTAGTGAGTGTTTGCGCGCGCGCGGACCGGAGCGGATACGGGACTTGGCGACGCGCCAGGTCAGCATGATCGAACCCATCGCGCCGCCCTTTGCCAGCGTGGAGCTGTATAAGGGGCCCTGCTGTTCTCAGGTTGAGTACTTTCCGCTGAGTGAGGCAGACATCCAGCGGTTCCAAGAGGAAACCCGGCAACTCAAAAAGGGCAAGAAGCGCGCCAAGCGGAGCTCCCTGTTAGGCATCTATTACTGCGCGCGTTTGGATGAGGATGGAAGTGCAGACTACGAAGACTTGGTGCCCGAGGCGCTGCTGGAGATGGCGCGGCAGAAGTGCGGATATGAGTTGACGCCCAAGCTGCCGCGCGAAGCCAAGCTGGTCAAAGCGCACATGAGGATCATGGTGGGCGAGAGCGACGACGCCTACGAGCTCTGCACGCAGACAATCGAAAATGAAAAGAAGCTCAGGCAGCTGGCCAAGCTGCTGCGCGGCAAGAGGCGAGGACTTGGCGGCAAGTGCCCCTACTCCGGCAAGGTCACGCTGGACTATGAGGACGGCACCCAGATCACGCTGTACAAGGCCACCGACGGCTGCGACGGGTTTGTGATGGGCAGCGCCAGCCACTGGGAGATAGGCGACAAGGCCAACGCCCAGTTCTGGAAGCTATTTGATGAATGCAAGCGGGCGCTGGATAAGCGCTGAGCGGCGCCGCTTCGCGGAGGGTCGGCCGCGCAGCTGGCCCTCTGGCTGAAATGTGAAAAATTCGAAAAACCCCTTGTTTTTTATCCGGATTTGGTGTATGATATCACTTGCGTTCGTTTCGCGCGCTCTTATAGCTCAGTCGGTAGAGCGCATCCTTGGTAAGGATGAGGTCTCCAGTTCAAATCTGGATAAGAGCTCCAAAGAAAAGCCCTGCAGCAGCAGGGTTTTTCGCTATTAAGTTCAATTGGGGGGACGCGTTTGGAGATCATCGCGCGCATCCACACAGATTTTCCCACCAAGTTCGGCGTGCCGCGCCAGAGCGGGCTGGTTATGGGGCTGCCCGGGCGGATCGTGTTTGACAGCGCCTTCAGGAGTCCGGACTGCGTGCGGGGACTCGACGGATTCTCCCACATCTGGCTGCTTTGGCAGTTTTCGGAGGCGCAGCGGAACGGCCGGTCGGCCACCGTGCGCCCGCCCAGGCTGGGCGGCAACGCGCGCATAGGCGTGTTTGCCACGCGCTCCCCGTTTCGCCCAAACCCCATTGGGCTGTCGTCAGTGCGGCTGCTTCGGGTCGAACAGGACGAGGCGCTGGGCCCGGTGCTGCATGTGCTGGGCGCGGACCTGATGGACGGCACGCCCATCTACGACATCAAGCCCTACCTGGCCTTCACCGACAGCCATCCCGATGCCACCGACGGCTTCGCCGGGGATGTGTTCAACCGTTCGCTGGATGTGCGCTTCGCGGAGGCGCTGCTGCAAAAGATCCCGGCGGCATCGAGGGAGGCGCTGCTGCAGGTGCTGGCGCAGGATCCGCGACCATCCTATCAGAACGATCCGGGCCGCGCCTACGGCGTGCCGTTTGCCGGGCAGGACGTGCGCTTCACCGTGGAGGACGGCGTGCTCACCGTGATCGAAGTTCGCCCATACACCGAGTTTTTGAGAGGAGAAGAATGAGCATGAACGAAACGCTACAGGTGATCGCGCGCCGCCGCAGCACGCGCGGCTTTTCCAAGGAGCAGGTGCCCGAGGCGCAGCTGCAGGCTGTGCTCGAGGCCGGTCTGTGCGCGCCCAACGCGGGCGACCAAGCCTGGCACTTCAGCGTGGTACAAAGCGCCCAGATGCTGTCCCGGATGAATCTGCTGGCCAAGACCTACGCCGCCACCTGCGGGCTGCCCTGGCTGGAGCAGCTGGGCAAGGACCCGGACTTTGACTGCCTGTACGGCGCGCCCACGCTGATCCTGATCTCCTGCGACGGCAGCAGCCCGGTGGGCGTCTACGACGCCTCCGCCGCCACCCAGAACCTGCTGATCGCCGCCGAGTCGCTGGGGCTGGGCGCATGCTGGGCGTACTTCGTCACCCAAGCGCTCATGGGGCCGGATGGCCCCTCGCTGCGCAAGGCGCTGGAGATTCCGGAGGGCTATCAGGTCTATACCTCCGTGATGCTGGGCCACCGGGCCGGCGAGCCTTCCCCACCGCCCGAGCGAAAACCCAACCTGGTTAGCTATTGCCGCTAACCATGCGCCGGACAATCGCGCGGCGCGGTTCTTCTTCGCATTTGCGGAAATCGTGAGGAGGGAAACCATATGAAGATCGGGGTTCGCGCGCATGATTTCGGGCGGCACGCGCCGGACGCACTGGCGGGCCTCGTCAAGGCCGCCGGATTTGAGACGGTGCAGCTGGCGCCGCACAAGGCGCTCACGGGCGTGGATGGGATGGACGATGTCCATGCGGCTTGCCTTGACACAGCCCGCGCGGCGTTTGCCCAGGCGGGCGTCGCAATCGACGTGCTGGGCTGCTATGTGGAGCCCGCCTCACCGGACGAGGCCGAGCGCGCGCGGAGCGTGGACCTGTTTGTGCGCGGCCTGCGCCACGCAAAGCGGCTGGGCGCGCCCGTCGTGGCCACCGAAACCACGCGCTACAGCGGCGACGAGGCCGGGCGCGAGGCGCGCTATCAGCTGCTGCTCGGGAGCGTGCGCCGGATGGCCCGGGAGGCTGAGCCGCTCGGCGTGACGGTCGGGATCGAGCCGGTGGCGCTGCACACGCTAAACAGCGCGAGACTGGCCAGGCGGCTGCTGGACGAGGTCGCCTCGCCGGCGCTCGGCATCGTGTTTGATCCGGTGAACCTGCTGACGCGGGACAACCTGAACCGTCAGGACGAGATCTGGGATGCGTGCTTTGCGCTGCTGGGCGAGCACATCTGCGCGGTGCACCTGAAGGACGTGGACGAGTCGCTGGAATGGCAAAGCATTGGGGCGGGGCTGGTGCATTACGACCGGATCTTTGACTGGCTAAGCCAACTCAACAAGAATCTGCCCCTGCTGCGCGAGGAGGCGAAACCCGAAAGCGCGCAGCCCGACATCCACGCCATCCGGCGGTTTCTCAGCAGATTCTAATTTGACATTGCCCTTGCGCTGGGCCATAATGGCGCTGTGGAAAAATATGGAAGGGATGGTGTTCGCATGAACACGCTGATTGTTTACGCCACCAAGCATGGCGCGGCCGGCGAGATCGCGCGCCGCATCGGCAAGCGGATCGAGGGTGCGACCGTGTGCGACCTGAAAGGCAGCGTCCCGGCGCTCGATGGGTTTGATTGCGTGGTGCTGGGCAGCTCGGTTTACGCGGGCCGGTTGAGAAAAGAAGCCAAGGCGTTCGCGGAAAAGCACGCCGCCCAGCTGATGGGCAAGCGGATCGGGTTGTACGTCTCCGGGCTGCAGCCCGACGGAGAGGAGGGCTTCCTGACCGCCAACTACCCCAAGGAGCTGGTGGCGCACGCCTCGGCGAAAGCCATGCTGGGCGGCATCGCCGACCCGTCCAAGGAGAGCTTCTTCGAGAGGCTGCTCATGCGCGTCATCACCAAGAGCGGGGCGTACAAGAGCACCATCTCCGAGGAGAAGATCGGGCAGTTCGTGGAGCGGCTGCGGCCATGAGGAAAGTTTTGCTCGCGCTGGGCGCGCTGTTGGTGCTGCTGGGCGTGGGGTTCGCGTTGATCACCAGCGGGCTGTCTGACGTCATGGCGCTGCCCATGGACGGTGTCAGCCTGAAAGACAAACCCGACGGCGACTACACCGGCACTTATGCTTTCAAGCGCTGGACAAACACGCTGACCGTGCACGTGGCTGACCACAGGATCACCGGCATCGACATCGTGGATGACGTGGGCGCCGCGTTCATCACCCATTGCTCGGGCGAGCTGTTCCAGCGGGTCATCGCGGCGCAGGACACCCGGGTCGACGCGGTCTCCGGCGCGACGGTCACCTCGAAGGCCTATTTGAAGGCCATCGAAAACGCGCTGAGCTGAAC
Organism: Eubacteriales bacterium; assembly: GCA_031549325.1. Lineage (GTDB taxonomy): Bacteria > Bacillota > Clostridia > Christensenellales > Aristaeellaceae > JAJDGF01. The sequence goes on from JAVBQA010000012.1 coordinate 18,823, forward strand.
GATGACCAGAAAAAGGGGCACAGACAAACCGTCTGTGCCCCTTTTTGCGCGCAGGTCAGCACCGCACGTTGCGGCGCTTGAAGCCGATCTTGCCTTTCGCGGCGGTCTTGTCGATCTGGGTCAATGCCCAGTCAACCTGCGCCTCCACAGCGGTCTGGCGGGCCTCGCCGTGCAGCGGCGCGAAGGACACGCCCACCGCCGCGATGAAGCCCTCAAGGGAGGTCTTCAGAAACTCGGGGGCGTCGGGCAGCTCGGCCTTGGCCCGGTCCAGCAGTGCCAGCAGCTTATTCGGGTTAAACTCGGCGTCCTTGCGCGTGCCCAGCAACCACTCGTAGCAGCGCCAGCCGGCCGAGCGCCGAAGGGGCTGCTTTGCGTCGATCCAGCGATCGGCGATCCGCTGCGCCATGTCCGACTCGGCCAGCGTCACCGCCACCACATAGTCGGACAGCATGGGGAAATACGCGCCGTCCATCCAGCGGTCGAAGTCGGCCTGTGTCATGCCCGGCACGTCGGCGATCATGCCGGCCAGGTACATGGCGTCGTAACAGCCGCTCTGATACAGCTGCTCGGCCAGCGCCTGATTGCCCATGTTGGCCTTGCCGAGCGGCTTCAGCTTGCCCGTGGCCACGCCAAAGACCGGCTCCTTCGCGCCGTTTCCCATGTAGAGCCGCTTCATTCGCGCGTCGCCCAGCGCCTCCAGTTCGGTCATCACTTCCATGAATTCCATCATGCTCACCCTCCCGCCAGCTGATGCAGTTTCAGAATCGTGTTCCAGTTGCGGGTGGTGCCGTCGCCCGGCCGGGCCGCGAGTTTCGAAAACCGGACGCTGTGATCGAGCAGCAGATAGGCGTCCCGCCCAACGACGCGCAGCGCCTCCCCCGGCGCGTCCATGCAGGCCAGCGCCGGCGGTTCGTTCAGCAACGCCACATACAGATGCTCCACCTCCGGATCACAGGCCCGCGCGGCTTCCACCTGATCCTCCGTAAAGGGCAGCGCGCTCACCAGCGCCTGAAGCTGCTCCCTTGTGCGCAACACCGGCGCGCTGTCGATGCCAAACCGCTTCAGGATCTCGCGCTGAAGCAGCGCCCGCAGCGCATCCTCAGGCAAGTCCGATTCGAGCAGCACATTGCCGCTCTGGATGTAGGTCCGCACCGGCCCGAACCCCAGCCCGTCCAGCAGCGCCCGCAGCTCCGCCATGGGAAGCCGGTTCTTGCCGCCCACGTTGACCCCCCTCAGCAGCGCGACATAAAGCATGTCAAACTCCCCCCATCACCGTCTGCGCCAGAACGGCCCGGTGCGCGCGGCCATCATCACGATCCAGCGGAAGATCAGCGACGCCAGGCAGCCGAGAAAAGCGCCGCCGGTGTCAATCAGCACGTCCTTGATGGCGGGCGTGCGCCCGAAGCTGAATCCCTGGTGGAACTCGTCCAGCATCGCGTAGACCACGCAAACAAGCAGCGTCAGCAGCAGCTTCCTTCCGGTCTTCATGCGAAACGGCGCCAGCGCCGCCATCAGCAGCGCCGCCATCAGCGCGTACTCGGTGGCGTGCCCCGCCTTGCGCACCAGGTGATGGGCGCGCGCAAAAGCCACGCTGCCCCGGTTCAGCGGGACATCGGGCCGCAGCAGCGTCAGCACCACGTCGGTCACTTCCAGGCTCAGCCGGCTCGACTGATCGCCGCTCTGCGCGGAAAACCAGAAAATCATCAGCATGCAGCCCAGCGCCAGCGCCCAGCTGACGCACGCATACACCCGGTAAGCCGCCCGATCGCTCATCCATCCACCCCTTCTCTTTCGCCATTATAACACAATTCGCGCGTCTTTTTCTGTTATTAACACAATTGTGCCCTTTGTTGCACTTGATTTTGGATCAGGGCGTGCTATAATGCTGAAGCGCTGAATAATTAAGCGGTTAAATAATTTCCCGAAGGAGGGGTCTACGTGTTCCCCGAAACAGAGCGGACGCTTCACGCGTTTCACGCGCTGAAGCATGCCCATGCGCTGTTCGGCCGCCCGGCAGAGCTGCCGCCCGGCGAGTTTTTCGTGCTGGACCGGGTGGGCCACCTGCGCGACCAGACGGGCGAGGTCAACGTGTCCGACCTGCACGCGGGCGTTCGCCTGACGATGTCGGCGGTGTCCCAGATCGTGGCGCAGCTCGAGCGCAAAGGGCTCGTCACCCGCGTCATGTCCGCGGCAGACCGGCGCCGGATCGTGGTTTCAATCACGCCGGAGGGTGAAGCGCTGCTTGGGCGCGCGCACCGCATGATGGACGAGATCATCGGCGAGCTGATGGAGCGCATGGGCGAGCGGGACGCCGAGCAACTCGTGGAGCTGCTGTTGAAACTGGGCCGGGTGATTGAACAGATGCGGCTGGAAAAAGCCGCGTCCTCAGAGGAGGAAGACACTTGCTTAGACTGAAGAGATACCTGAAACCTTTTGAGCTGGGGCTGCTGGCGGCGTTTGCGCTGCTGTTCGCCCAGGCGCTGTGCGACTTGAACCTGCCCAACTACATGTCGGATATCGTGAATGTGGGCATCCAGCAAAACGGCATCCAGCACGCCGCGCCGGAAGCCATCTCCAATGAGGGCCTGAAGTTCATCAAGGCGTTCATGACCGGGGACGAGCAGGCGCTGGTGGACGGCAGCTACAGGGACAAGAAGGGCGAAGGGCGCTGGGAGCGTTTGCCCGAAGCGGATATGAGTGCGTTGAACGCGGCCTTTGAGAACGCCGCCACAGTCGCCAGCACCATGGCCATGAAATCCCGGCCGGCGGGCGAAAAACTGTCGGAAGGGCAAGCGCTGGACATCACCAAGTTCTACGCTTTTGCGCCCATGATCCAGGCGATCCCGGCCGACCAGATGGCTGAGATCCGAAAAGCAGCCGCGGCCACCCCGGACATGATGAAGAAGCAGTACGGCATCGCGTTCGTCGAGGGCTACTACAAGGAGCTCGACATGGACATCGCGGGCATTCAGCGCGATTACATCGTGAACATCGGCATGAGGATGCTGCTGATCGCGCTGCTGGGCGGCGGGGCCACGGTGCTGGTGGGGCTGCTTAGCGCGCGCATCGCGGCGGGCGTGGCAAAAAAACTGCGCAGCGACGTGTTCGCCAAGGTGGAAAGCTTCAGCAGCGCCGAGGTCAACAAGTTCGGCGCGGCCTCGCTGATCACCCGCACCACCAACGACATCACGCAGATCCAGCAGCTGCTGCAGTTCGGCGTTCGCATGATCCTGTACGCGCCAATCATGTGCGCGGGCGGCATCCTGATGGCGACTGGCAAGTCGCCGTCCATGAGCTGGATCATCGCGCTGGCGGGCGCGGTGCTGATCAGCCTGATCGTGACGCTGTTCAGCATCGTGATGCCCAAGTTCCGGCTGATCCAAAAGCTGGTCGACAAGCTGAACCTGGTGTCCCGCGAGCACCTGAGCGGCCTGTTGGTCATCCGGGCGTTTGGCACCGAAAAGCACGAGGAGCAGCGGTTTGGCGGCGCCAACCAGGATCTCACCAGGGTGAACCTGTTCGTGTTCCGCGCCATGGGCTTCATGATGCCGGTGATGACGCTGATCATGTCGGGCGTGTCGCTGCTCACGGTGTGGGTGGGCGCTCACCAGGTGGCCCAAAGCAGCATCCAGGTGGGCGACATGATGGCTTTCATGCAGTATTCCATGCAGATCATCATGAGCTTCCTGATGATGAGCATGATGTTCGTGTTCATCCCACGCGCACAGGTCTCGGCCAACCGCATCGCCGACGTGCTGGACACGCAGAGCAGCATCGTCGACCCCGTTAACCCCAAGCGCTTCGATCCGGCTGCGCAGGGTCTGGTGGAGTTTCGCGATGTGAGCTTTAAATATCAGGGCGCGGAGGAATACGCGCTGAAGGACATCAGCTTCGCGGCGCTGCCCGGCCAAACCACCGCCATCATCGGTTCCACGGGCTCGGGCAAGAGCACCATCGCCAACATGATCCTCCGGTTCTATGACGCCACCGAGGGGGCCGTGCTGGTGGACGGCGTGGACGTCCGGGACGTTCCGCAAGCCCAGCTGCGGCAAAAGATCGGCTACGTGCCCCAGAAGGGCGTGCTGATCTCGGGCACGATTGAGAGCAACATCAAGTACGGCAACCGCCAGGCCAGCGAGGCGGAGGTGCGCGAGGCCGCCGAAGTGGCGCAGGCGCTGAGCTTTATCGAAGAAAAACCCAAGGGCCTCGCCGACGAGATCGCCCAGGGCGGCGACAACGTGTCGGGCGGCCAGAAGCAGCGGCTGTCCATCGCCCGCGCGCTGGCCAAGCACCCGGAAATTCTGGTGTTTGACGACAGCTTCTCGGCGCTGGACTTCAAGACCGACGTGGCGCTGCGCAAGGCGCTGAGGGCGCACACCGCAGACGGCACGTTCATCATCGTGGCCCAGCGCGTGTCCACCATCCTGCACGCCGAGCAGATCATCGTGCTGGACGAGGGCAAGATCGTGGGCAGGGGCACCCACAGGGAACTGCTGCAAAGCTGCCCGGAATACCGCGAGATCGCGGGCTCGCAGCTGTCAGAGGAGGAATTGGCATGAGTGAAAGACATGGAATGAGGCGTCCGTCTCGCGGCCCAATGGGCGGCCACGGCCCCATGGGCGGCATCGGCATGGGCGAAAAGGCCAAAGATTTTAAGGGCACCATGGGCAAGCTGATCTCTTATCTCGGTCAGCAAAAATGGAAGGTTCTGACCGTGTGGGCGTTCGCCATCGCGGCCACCGTGTGCACGATCTACGCGCCCAAAGTGCTCGGAAACGCGACCGACGAGCTGTTCAAGGGCGTGATGGCCATGATCACCGGCGCCGGCACGATCAGCTTCGCGGCCATCGCCGAGGTGCTGATCTGGCTGGGCGGGCTGTATCTGCTGAGTGCCGGCTTGTCTTACGTGCAGAGCTTCATCATGGCGGGCGTCACGACCAAGCTCAGCTATCAGCTGCGGGCGGACATCGAGGCCAAGATCCACAGGCTGCCACTGTCCTACTACGACAAGACCACCCACGGCGAGGTGCTGTCCCGCATCACCAACGACGTGGACACCATCGGCCAGAGCCTGAGCCAATCGCTGACCCAGGTCGTGACCTCGGTCACCTCGGTCATCGGCATCGCGATCATGATGTTCAGCATCAGCTGGCAGCTTACGCTGATCGCGCTGTGCATACTGCCGGTGTCGACCATCGCCGTGGGCTTCATCATCAAGGCGTCGCAGAAGTATTTCCGCAGCCAGCAGGAATACCTGGGCCATGTGAACGGGCACATCGAGGAGATGTACGGCGCGCACGTGGTGGTGAAGGCGTTCAACGGGGAAGCGGACTCCGAAAAGACCTTCAACGAATACAACGACACGCTGTACCGCACCGCCTGGAAATCCAGCTTTCTGTCCGGGCTGATGATGCCCATCACGGGGTTCATCGGCAACATCGGCTATGTGGCCATCTGCATCATGGGCGGGTACTTCGCGGTGTCCGGCCAGATGACGGTCGGCGGCATCCAGGCGTTCATCCAGTATGTCAGGCAGTTCACGCAACCCATTAGCCAGCTCGCCAACGTCGGCAACGTGCTGCAGCAGACCGCCGCCGCCGCCGAGCGCGTGTTCGCGTTTCTGGACGAGCCGGACGAGGTCAAGGACACCGAGCATCCGGTGCATCCCGGCGAGATCCAGGGGCGCGTGGCGTTCGACCACGTGAGCTTCGGCTCCGTGCCGGAAAAGCTGATCATCAAGGATTTCAGCGCCAAGGTCGAGCCGGGCCAGAAGATCGCCATCGTCGGCCCCACCGGCGCGGGCAAGACCACCATCGTCAAGCTGCTGATGCGGTTCTACGACGTGAGCGACGGCGCGATCGAGGTGGACGGCCACGACATCCGGGCGTTCACCCGCGACGAGCTTAGGGCCAACTTCGGCATGGTGCTGCAGGACAC
>JAVBQA010000085.1:0-21762 GCA_031549325.1 Eubacteriales bacterium
GCCGGGTAAAAGCAGCTTCACTATATCATCCGACTGCGCTGCGGTCAATGTCCAACGACGCCGACGCCACTGTCCAATTCAAGCGACGCCACTGTCCAACGCGAACGGCTCGCGGTGTCCTACGGCGACGACATATGCACAAGAGACCGTCCATAAAGCTTGGCTATATCCTGATTGGACTATGTGTGTTTTTCTGATCTCTCTTCTTTCATCTTTTACGCTACGAAGGAATGTCGGTATCCGCCAAGGGGTTATGCGAAAAAACCGACTCATGGACAGCGATACTGGCCCAAAAATGGCTGAGGAACCCAGCAATTGCAGGCATCCCTCGTGTTGTGCGTAATTGACTGTTCCCGTGGGGCCGGTGGGGCCGACGCAGCAGCTGCACCTGCCGCAGCCGCAGCGGTTCCCGCAGCCGCAGCCGTTGCCGTAGCGCCCGAAGGCCCGCTCCTCCCCAAAGGAATTGAAGAAATTCCCGTTATTACTCATATCCTTATCTCTCCCGTGTCGTATTGGGCAGCGCATACAAGAAGTTCAAAATAGCACTTCGCCCACTTATAGTTTATTTTTTCAGTCGCCATTTCGTTCCAAATCCGGACGGTTAGCATTTTTCGCGCATCGCGTCAAAATTCGTGACCAAACGTAGCTTGCAAACATAAAAGTGATATCAGGAGGTGTGATTTCCCTTGGAAAATCAAATTCGCAATTGTATCATTGCCCGGCTCATCATCCTGGTTGCCGGCCTCATCCTGGCGGTGGTCACTGCGGGGCTGTTTGCGCTTGGCGTATTCCCGCTGCTACCGGTTATCTATCCGTTCTTGGCTGCGCTGGGCGCGGTGATCCTGCTGGCCGTGTTCCTGTCGATCGTGATCACGCGACCGTACGACTGCATCCGCCGCTGCGTGCTGTGCCTGGGCATTCCCACGGTCATCGCGGCGCTGGCGCTGATCGTGCTGTCGCTGGTGGCGATCCTGGCGGGCATCGAGCTGCTCGGCGAGCTGGCCGCATTGTTCGTGTTCCTGCTGGCGCTCGCTTTCTTCATCGCGCTGATCGGCTTCCTCCAGTTTACGCGCTGCATCGCCTTCCGCGAGCAGGCCTAACCGAGGATGCCCAAGAGACTCAGTCCCTTGGGCAGGATCCCTAAGGGCGCCGCCCTCAGGCCGCAGCCGGCCGAGACCCCGGTTGAAAAGAGACGCCCCACAGGATGGCAAGCCCTCCCGAGGGGCGGCTCTTTTTTAGCGCGCGGACGACCTACGCCGTGGGCTTGGGGATTTTGTCCGCCCGCACGCGGAGGGAGGCGAACAGCTCCCGGTTGTTCTTCACCGCCTCGGAATCGGGCTTGGCCTGCCCGGCGCGGGCGTTGAAAAACTCGGCCTTGTTCAGGTCGCCCAGCGCGTAGTAGCACACCGAGCACTCCAGGCACGGCACGTAATCCCAGTCGTCGTTCTGGACGAACCCCCAGCCGCCTTCCGGTTTCGTCAGGCTCTGCGCCAGCTCGAACCAAAACACGGCCTGCCGGAAATCGCCCTTCGTCTTGAACAGGTAACCCAGCCGGCAGCAGGCCTCGGCGCGCGGCGTGTCATAGCTGAAGCTGCGGAGCAGCGCCAGCAGCGCGGCGCGCTCGTCCCCGAGCGCTAGCCGGCAGCGCCCGAGCTCGCGGCAGGCCACGATGTTGTCCTCCACCCAGCCGCGCCCGCCGTCCAGGAACTTCTCGAACCACTCGACCGCCTCCGCCGTCCGCCCGTGTTCCATCAGCTCGCGGGCATAATAGTACACGCCGCGCGGCGACAGTTCCCGCCCGTCCCGAAGCTGGCGCTCGTAGATGCGCAGATTCCTGTCCGAGCTTTCCCCGCCCGGCGCCTTTCTGTGCGAGATCGCGACGTCCAGATTAACCACGTTTCCGGCCACCTGCAGATACTCGTGCACCGGCTCGCGCCACAAAAAACCAGCCGCGCGCCGCACCAGCCGCTCCCGGAAATAGCTGAACGTGGGCCGGTCCTGCTCGTCAAAGGCGATGTTGTAGCGCAGCATCGCGCAGTCGACCGAGGGGTCCAGCTCGCGCTTCAGCTCGAGCAGCTTCTGCTTCTCCTCGGGATCGACGCGGTCGTCGGCGTCCAGCCACAGGATGTATTCCATCGTGGCGTGGGCAAACGCGAAATTGCGCGCCGCCGCGAAGTCGTCGATCCAGGGGAATTCCAGCACATGCTGGGTAAACTGGCGCGCGACGTTCATCGTCTCGTCCACAGAGCCGGTGTCCACGACGATGACCTCGTCGGCCACATCCCCCACGCTCTTCAGGCACTGCGCGATGTTGTCCTGCTCGTCGCGCACGATCATGCACAGGCTGATGGTGATCATTCGCCCCACCTCCCAGCCATCCTATGAAGGGGGACTGGCCGGTTAGAATTTAATCGCGTGTTCGGTTGACCGGGCGGGTTTGGGGCGGTATAATACAAACAGAACACATGTTCGATTTCTTGAGAAGTGGGGCGTCACATGGAACTCATCGAAAAGCTGGGCATTTTGGCCGACGCGGCCAAGTACGACGTGGCCTGCACCAGCAGCGGCGCGGACAGGCGCGGCCAGAAGGGGTCCCTTGGCAACGCGGTGGCCGCCGGCATCTGCCACAGTTTCGCGGCGGACGGGCGCTGCATCTCGCTGCTGAAGGTGCTGATGAGCAACGCCTGCGCCTATGACTGCGCCTACTGCGTAAACCGCCGCACCCACGAGGGCGCGAACCGGGCCACCTTCACCCCCCGCGAGCTGGCCGAGCTGACCATCCAGTTCTACCGCCGCAACTACATCGAGGGGCTGTTTCTGAGCTCGGCGGTGGTCAAATCCCCCGACTACACCTGCGAGCTGATGCTCAGGGCGCTGCGCATCCTGCGGGACGAGATGCGCTTTCTGGGCTACATCCATGTGAAGGGCATTCCGGGCGCGGACCCTCTGCTGATCCAGCAGCTCGGGCTGTACGCCGACCGCATGAGCGTAAACATCGAGCTGCCGTCCGAGCAAAGCCTGCAACTGCTGGCCCCCGAAAAGACGCGGGCGGGCATCCTCGGCCCGATGGAGCAGATCCGCGACGGCATCCTCGAGCACCAAAACGCGCTGACACTGTACAAGAGCGCGCCCAAATTCGCGCCCGCCGGGCAGAGCACCCAGATGATCGTGGGCGCCACGCCCGAGTCAGACCGCCAGATTTTGCGGCTGTCCGACGGGCTGTACAGGCGGTTCCGGCTGAAGCGGGTGTTTTTCTCGGCGTACATCCCGATGGTCGGCGGCTCAAACCTGCCCTCCCTCGAGACCCGTCCGCCGCTGCTGCGCGAGCACCGGCTGTACCAGGCCGACTGGCTGATGCGGTTCTACGGCTTCGACGCGGGCGAGATCCTGTCCGACGCGCGGCCCAACTTCGATCCGGCCCTCGACCCGAAGTGCAACTGGGCGCTGGAGCACATCGATCAGTTTCCGGTGGAGGTGAACAGCGCTCCCCACGAGCTGCTGCTGCGCGTGCCCGGGATCGGCGTGAGGAGCAGCTGGCGCATCCTGCAGGCGCGGCGCGACTGCGCGCTCGACTTTCCGGGGCTGAAGAAGCTGGGCGTGGTGCTCAAGCGGGCGCAGTTCTTCATCACCTGCCGGGGCAAGCGCGCGCCCGGCGCCGGCTTCCAGGACGAGCTGGCGCTGCGCCGTCTGCTGTCCGACAAGCGGCCCATCCATCCCGAGGGGCAACAGCTGTCCCTGCTGGATCCGACAGAGGAGGACCTGCTGCAATGCTTGAGCGGACAGATATAGCGTATGCCTACGACGGCAGTTTTGACGGGCTGATGTGCTGCGTGTTTGAGGCGTTCGAGAAAAAGGAGTCCCCCGCGCTGCTGCTCTCGCCCGGGCGCGATCAGCTGTGCCTGTTCGAGCTGCGCCCCATCCAGACCGACCCCATGAAGGCCGACCGGGTCACGGCGGGCGTGGCCAAGCGCGTGTGCATGCCCGCGCTGGAGCTCGTCGAGCAGGGGTACCTGTGCCGCGCGGAGGAGATCGACCTGCACATCCTGCGCTTTCTGAGGCTGGCGTTCCGGGTGGGCCCTCCGGTGCTGGACATGCTGACCGAGCCCGCCGTGGACGCGCTGTTCCGGGCGGTGCGCCACCTGTCGGGGGAGGCGCACCTGCTGAAGGGCTTCATCCGGTTCCGGGAGGCGGGCGGCGCGCTGCTGGCCGAGATCGAGCCGAAAAACCGCGTGCTGCCGCTGCTCCGCGCCCACTTCTGCGACCGCTTCGGCGGCGAGCTGTTCATGATCTACGACAAAACCCACAGGGAAGCGCTGGTGCACCAGGACGGGCGCAGCGGCATCTTCCCCATGGAGCTGCTGGATCTGCCCGCGATCTCGGACGGCGAGCGCTATCTGCGCGCCATGTGGCAGCGCTTTTACAGCACCATCGGCATCAGCGAGCGCGAGAACCCGGCCTGCCGCCGCAGCCACATGCCCAAGCGCTACTGGGATCACATGCTCGAAATGAACGCCGAGCTGGGCAAGCCGCAGGAAATATGGTATAATCGGGAGGTCTTAGCGGGAGAGACGGCGGGGCGCGGCCCCGCGCCCCGCCCGAGGGATTTGATCCCCTGAGCATCCCCCCTGAAATGCACCGAATGGTTCGGTGGTTTTCGCGGGGCAGGGAGTCCTCCCCCGCCGCCATTTAAGGTCCTGGAGGCATGCCCATGAACATCCAGCTTTACTACCTCAAGCGCAACTTCGACGTGCAAAAGGCCGAGCGCTACTTCAAGGAGCGCAAGATTTCGTTCCAATTGGTGGATCTGGCAAAGCACGCCCTGGGCGTGCGCGAGCTCGCGCTGTTCAAGGCCCAGCTGGGCCTGAAGACCCTGGTGGACGAGGACTGCATCCAGTGGAAGGAGAGCACCGCGCGCTTCCTTTCCGGCGAGGCTCAGCTCCTCGAGGCGCTGGCCCAAAATCCGAAGCTGCTGCGGCTGCCCATCGTCCGAAACGGCCGCCAGGTGACCTCGGGTTTCCAGCCGGACGCCTGGGCAACATGGAACTGACGGGAGGCGCGCCATGAAACTGAACTATCCGCGCACGCTGCTTGTGGGGCTGGCGTTCTTCTCGATCTGCGCGTTTTGGCAGCTGTACGACGCCACCGTGCCGCTGATGCTGCAAAAGACTTTTCACATGGGCGACGGCCTGGCGGGCTTCGTGATGGCGCTGGACAACGTGCTGGCGCTGGTTCTGCTGCCGCTGTTCGGGCACCTGTCCGACCGCACCCGGACCCGCGCGGGCCGCCGCATGCCCTACATCCTTTTGGGCACCCTGGCCGCGGCGCCGCTCATGGGAATTCTCGCCCGGATCGGCGATGGCGCTGGCCCGGCCGGCCTGCCGCTGTTCATCGGCGCGCTGGCGCTGCTGCTCGTCGCCATGGGCAGCTACCGCTCGCCCGCCGTGGCGCTGATGCCGGACGTCACCCCCAGGCCCCTGCGCTCCAAGGCCAACGCGCTGATCAACCTGATGGGCGCGCTGGGCGGCATGGTGGCGCTGCGGCTGATCCAGCTGCTGGTCGCGCCGGGCGAGCCAACGCGCTATCAGCCGGTGTACATCGCGGTGGCGGCCGTGATGGCGCTGTCGGCGGGCGCGATGGCGTGCTTCGTCCGGGAGAACCGGCTGCGCCTGCCGGAAGCGCCGGAAGCGGGGCGAACCCCGGGCGGCAAGCTGCCGCGCGACGTGCGGAACAGCCTGCTGCTGATCCTGTGCTCGGTGTTTTTCTGGTTCATGGGCTACAACGCGATCACCACCGCCTTCACCAAGTACGCCGCCCGGCAGTGGGGCATGGCGCTCGGGGACGCGTCGGGCTGCCTGATGGTGGCCACGGTGGGCGCGGTGCTGAGCTACGTGCCGATCGGGTTCCTCTCCTCCAGATTCGGCCGCAAGAAGATGATCCTGGCGGGCATACTGCTGATGGTGCTGTGCTTCGCGCTGGGCGCGGCCATCCACTCCCCCGGCGCGCTTGGCTACCTGCTGTTCGCCGTGATCGGGTTCGCGTGGGCGGCGATCAACGTGAACAGCTACCCCATGGTGGTGGAGCTGGCCAGCGGCGCGGACGTGGGCAAATACACCGGGTTCTACTACACGTTTTCCATGGCCGCGCAGATCATGACGCCGGTGCTATCCGGCTTTTTGCTCGAAAAGGCGGGCTATTTCACGCTGTTCCCCTACGCGGCGCTGATGGTGGCGCTGTCCTTTGTGACGATGAGCTTCACCCGCCACGGCGACAGCAAGCCCGCCGCGCCCGCGTCGAAACTGGAGGCGTTTGACACGCCCGATTGAGGAGTTCTGACACATGCAAAACCTTTGGCTGCTTCTGCTGATTCCGCTGCTGTACCTGTTCGTCACCTCGCCCCACCGGGGGCGCGTGCGCAGCCGCCTCGAGCTGCGGGCGCTGTTCGCCCACCGCGGGCTGCACGACATCGAAAAGGGCGTTCCGGAGAACTCGCTGGCCGCGTTCCGCGCCGCCGTCGCGCACGGCTATGGCATCGAGCTGGACGTGCATCTGACGGCCGACGATCAGCTCATCGTGTTCCACGACGACGATTTCGCGCGCGCCTGCGCCGACCCGCGCGACCCCCGCGAGATGACACTTTCCGAGATCCGGGCGCTGCGGCTGTTCGGCACGGACGAGCCGGTGCCCACGCTGGACGAGGCGCTGCGCCTGGTGAACGGGCGCGCGCCGCTGTTGGTGGAGCTGAAAAACTGCAAGCGCCACGCGACGCTGGCCCGGCTGGCCGCCGCGCGCATGGAGGACTACGCGGGCGAGTACCTGTTCGAGTCGTTCTCGCCGCTGATCCTGACGTCGCTGACCCGGCACTCCTTCGGGCCCAAGGGCCAGCTGGTGTCGGCGATGGACTGGTCAAAGGGCGCGACGCCCCGCTGGCTGATGCTGCTGCTGTCCTGGCTGCCGTTCAACTTCATGACCCGGCCGGACTTCGTCGCCTACGACCAAAAGATGGACAAATCCTTGCCCATCTTTTTGCAGCGGCACGTGTTTGACACGCCGCTGTGCGTGTGGACGGTGCGCACGCCCGAGGATTATGAGCGCCTGAGCCGATGCGTCAGCCTGCTGATTTTTGAGGGCTTTTTGCCCAGCGCCGCTCCAGAGCCTCCGAAAGGCGCGTGACCGGCAGCCCCAGCAGGAACCAATACAGCGTGAACCGCGGGCAGATCTGGCCGTGCAGGTTGAACCGGCGACCCGAGTAATCCCAGACGTTCCATCGCATCACCCGGTTCACGACATGGCCCACCGCGTATTCCACCGCCGTGATCAGCGCCGCGCCGGCCAGGCACTTGTGCAGCCGCCGCGCCTTCTTGTGGCGGCGGCACAGCTTGTGCATCAGCACGAAGCACACGCCGCCCGTCAGCGCCATGGTCCAGTGGGTTCGGCGGCGGTACATCAGCTCAATCAGGCTGTAGCCAACAGCGCCCACCGCAAACGCGCGCAGATCCCGCTCCCGTTCCGTCATAAAAATCATCTCCTTATGAACCATAGGTTGCGTGCCCGGCGGCGCCAATATCCAGGGCAGATTCTGCCTCCATTCCAGAAAATGCATCAGGAAAACCAATCCAAAGGCGCTCGGCGCATCGGCGCGCGAGAGAAGGCCGTGCGCGTGTCATTAACTAATATTTAACATAAATATGTATGTTTATTCGTTGAAACCCCGGGCGGCATCCGATAGAATGAGTCCAACAATTGAATAAAACCACCAAATGCATTGACCAGGATCAACGCCCCCGATTTGTTTTCTACAGAGAGCCGCCGGTTGCTGTGAGGCGGCGAAAACATGGAGGCCACTCCCCTGGTAGCAGCCGGTTGAAAGGCGTCAAGCCAATTAGACCGGGCCGGGTTCCCCCGTTACAGGGAAGCGCACTCAAGCCATTGGCTGCGCAAGAGCGGCCGCCTTTACGGGCGGCAAGGAAAGTGGTACCGCGGACACAAGTCTCCGTCTTTCATCGAACAGGAAAGACGGAGTTTTTCTGTTTGGAAGGCTTGAATCACACGCGCATGGAGGGTTATCACTCATGAAGATCAGTTTTTCCACGCTGGGCTGCCCGGATTTCTCCTGGCCGGACATCTACGCCATGGCCAAGGACTTTGGCTTTGACGGCATCGAGGTGCGCGGCATCGGCAGCGCGCTGAACGCGATGGACGCCGACGTGTTCAAGCCGGGCCAGATCGAGAAAACCATCGAAAAGCTCAAGAGCCTGCGGCTCGAGATCCCATGCCTGGCCACCTCCAGCAGCAGCAGCCTGGCCGTGCCCGAGCGGCGCGCCGAGGCCGTGGCCGAGATCACCGGCACCATCGAGCTGGCCAAGGCGCTGGGCGCGAAGTACATCCGCATTCTGGCCGACACCGACGCGCCCGTGACCGGCGAGGTGGACGATGCGGACGTGGCCTCCGCGCTGAAGCGGCTGGCGCGCTTCGCCGAGGACACCGGCGTGACGCTGCTGTGCGAGACCAACGGCGTGTATGCCGATACCGCCCGCCTGAGGCGGCTGCTGGACGCGGTCGGCAGCCCGTGCGTGGCCGCGCTGTGGGACATGCACCACCCCTACCGCTACTTCGGCGAGACGCCGGAGGCAACCATCAAAAACCTGAACGGCTACATCCGCCACACCCACGTGAAGGACTCGGTGATGCAGGACGGCAAGGCGTCCTACCGCATGATGGGCGAGGGCGACCTGCCCATCCCGGACATGCTGAACGCGCTGGCAAACTACGGCTACGGCGGCTATGTGTCCCTGGAATGGGTGAAGCGCTGGGCGCCGGAGCTGGAAGAGGCGGGCATCGTGTTCCCCCAGTTCGCCAACTACATGAGCGCCTGGCGCGACGCGCGCGTGCAGGTGGTGGAAGAAAAGCCCGCCCAGAAATACCTGTTTCCCAAGGAGCACCTGATCGACCTGTCCTTCCCGGAGCTGCTCAAGACCATGGCCCAGACCTACCCGGACAACCTGGCCATCCGCTACACCGCCTGCGACTACACCCGCACCTACCGCGAGTTCAAGCGCGACGTGGACGCCTTTGCCCGCTCTCTGATCGCCATGGGCGTTCAGAAGGGCGACCACGTGGCCATTTGGGCCACCAATGTGCCCGCCTGGTTCATCACGTTCTGGGCCGCCGTCGAGATCGGCGCGGTGCTGGTGACCGTCAACACCGCCTACAAGATCCACGAGGCCGAGTACCTGCTGCGCCAGTCGGACACCCACACGCTGGTCATGACGGACGGCGTGAAGGGCGTCAGCTACCCCGAGATCATTCAGCAGCTGTGCCCGGAGCTTCAGAGCTGCAAGCCCGGCGCGCTCGCCTCCGCCAAGCTGCCCCGGCTGAAGAACGTGGTCAGCGTCGAATCCCGCATTCCGGGCTGCTACGGCTGGGATGACGCCCTGGCCATGGCGGACAGCGTGCCCATGTCCGAGGTGGAGGCGCGCATTCGGGACATCGACGTGCACGACGTGTGCAACATGCAGTACACCTCGGGCACCACCGGCTTCCCCAAGGGCGTGATGCTGACCCACCACAACGTGGTCAACAACGGCAAGGCCATCGGCGACTGCATGGAGCTGACCACCAGGGACCGGCTGCTGATCCACGTGCCCATGTTCCACTGCTTTGGCATGGTGCTGGCCATGACCGCCAGCGTGACCCACGGCACCGCCATGTTCCCCATGCCGGCGTTCTCCCCCAAGGCGTCGCTGGCCGCCATCAACAGCGAGAAGATCACCGCCTGCCACGGCGTGCCCACCATGTTCATCGCCATGCTGGAGCACCCGGACTTCGACCAGACCGACTTCACAAGCATGCGCACCGGCATCATGGCGGGCAGCCCCTGCCCGGTGGCCGTGATGGAGCAGGTGCTCACCCGGATGCACATGGACGAGATCTGCATCACCTACGGCCAGACCGAGGCCAGCCCCGGCTGCACCATGAGCAAGACCACCGACTCCATCGAGGTGCGCGTGAACACCGTCGGCGGCCCGCTTTACGGCGTGGAGTGCAAAATTGTCGATCCGGAAACCGGCGCGGATCTGCCCGACGAAACGGACGGCGAGTTCTGCGCGCGCGGTTACAACGTGATGAGGGGCTACTACAAGATGCCCGAGGCCACCGCCGCCGTCATCGACCAGGATGGCTGGCTGCACACCGGCGACCTGGCCAGAAGGACCGCGGACGGCAACTACAAGATCACCGGCCGCATCAAGGACATGATCATCCGGGGCGGCGAGAACATCTACCCCAAGGAGATCGAGGAGTTCCTGTACACCCATGAGAAGGTCAAGGACGTGCAGGTCATCGGCGTTCCCGACGCGCAGTACGGCGAGCAGATCATGGCCTGCGTCGTCGTCAAGGAGGGTATGCAAACCGACGCCGCCGAGCTGACCGCGTTCTGCCTGTCCCGCATGGCCAAGCACAAGTGCCCCAAATACTTCGACTTCGTCGATTCCTTCCCCATGAACGCCGCCGGAAAAATCCTGAAGTACAAGATGCGCGAGGCCGCCGTCGAGAAGCTGGGGCTGCAAAACGCCGCCAAGATCGTAACGGCGTAGGGAAATCGGGCGGGGAACGCCAGGGGGGCGCCAGGTGCACCAGGCTTGTTCTTTCCCGGTGTGGCAGAAAAGGGCCGCGTCAATCGACGCGGCCCTTTCAAAGGCAGTTTGTGCCATGATTCTATTTCAATTCGATTTTTTCCGCGAAGGCCGCCGGAATCGTGATTGTACCACCCATTGTGCTCTGATAAGAATACACGCCGATGCAAGTGCCGTACACGACTACTTTGTCATCTTCCAAGACGCGCGATGCGCCCTCCGGCCTCGTATAACCAACGAGCACCACGTCGCCGTAGGAACCCTTTGTGGCAATGCGGTACTGTGTCTCTTTGTCACCTTCGATGACTTGGATTATTTTGCCGCTAAATGTGACAAGCTTCGTGGTGTACGCATCCGGATCACGGGCAACGGCTTTATAATTCAGCTTCTCATAAATGCTCGGGTCAAACGGCGGCAGCGGATTCTCTTTGGCGTCTTCTGCAAACAGGCGCGCCTGCGTACCGGAATCCGCGACACCAGAGGGCGTCATGCCATTGGCCTTTTGAAAGTCTGTCAATGCCTGCACTGTCTTATCACCGAAGCCGCCGTCGGCCTTACCGGTTAAGTACTTCAGCTCGATCAGGCGCGCCTGAATGGCCTTGACGCCTTCGCCCTTGCTGCCGCTCTGATACGTCTCATAGGGCGCGGGCGTCGGTTTGGGCGTCAACTCATCCATCTTGGCGGTCGCTTCGGTCACAAGCCCCTGAAGTTCCTCCAAGGTCATCGTTTCCAGGTCGATCGTCTGCGGGGCTGCCAGGGCGCACGGGGTCGTCAGTGCCATGATCATGAGGGCCGCGAGTAGTTTCTTCATGCATGTTCCGCCTTCCACTTGTATTGCCTTCTCTATTATGCCATATTTTGAGAAAAAATCAAGCGTTAAAGTTACGCAATTTGTGTTTGATTAACATGTTCATGTATCTTTTTCAGGGCCGTTCCGTCGCGGGCGCGCGTCTTGCTGGCATGCGCCAGGACTCATCGCGTTTCTATGCGCATCACAAAGGCGGCCTGGCCAACCGCCAGACCGCCCAATGTAACCAATATGCCCCTACTCCTCCAGCGCCGCCACCAGATCGATGCGCTTTTGGTGGCGGCCGCCGCCCTCGAACTCGGCGTCGAAAAACGCGTCCACGATGGCCTTGGCCATCTCGATTCCGACGATGCGCCCGCCAAAGCAGATGATGTTGGCGTCGTTGTGCAGCCGGGTCAGCCGGGCGCTGAGCGGCTCCGAGCAGCAGGCCGCGCGGATGCCCTTGACTTTGTTGGCCGTGATGGAGATGCCGATGCCGGTGCCGCAGATCAGCACGCCCCGGTCGAACGCCCCCGACGCCACCGCGCGCGCGACCTTCTCGCCGTACACCGGATAGTCGCAGCTGGCCGGGCTGTCCGTCCCGAAATCGACCACCTCGAAGCCCTTGCCCCGCAGGTGCCCGATGATGGTTTCCTTGCATTCAAATCCGCCGTGGTCGACCCCGATCGCAATTTTCACGAAAACACCCTCCAAAGAGAATTCACAATGCGCGCGCGGCGTTTGCCGGGCGGCGCGGGCTTGCCCCGCCCGGTTGCGCGCTGCGCGCCTATTTATGGTACAGCTTCTGCGTCTCGTACTTCGGCTCGCAGGTCAGGTTCATGCCGAGCTTGCGGAACACGCGCTCGTCCACCGGCGACAGGATGACCGAGGAGTGCACCTCCAGCCCCGCCAAGTTCTCCAGCTGGGCCATGGCCTGCTCGGCGCTGTCGTCCGTGACCGCGCAGATGCTGAGCGCCAGCAGCACCTCGTCGGTGTGCAGCCGCGGGTTCTTGCTGCCCAGGTGGTCCAGCTTCAGATGCTGGATGGGCTCGATGATGGTGGGGCTGATCAGGTGGCGCTCCTCCTCGATGCCGCCCAGCCACTTCAGCGCGTTCAGCAGCAGCGCCGAGGACGCGCCCAGCAGGTCGGTGGTCTTGCCGGTGATGATGGTGCCGTCCTGCATCTGGATGGCGGACGCCGGGCCGTCGGATTGCTGTTCGCGCTCGAGCGCGGCGGCGATCACCGGGCGGCTTTGGCTGGTGACGCCCGTCTGGGTCATCAGCAGCTTGAGCCGCGCCACCTCGTCCTCGCTGCCGGTGCCCTGGCGCACCAGGCACATCGCCTGGTAGTAGCGCCGGACGATCTCGTCCGAGGCGGCCTTGCGCACGGCCTCGTCGTCGAAGATGCAGAAGCCCGCCATGTTCACGCCCATGTCGGTGGGCGACTTGTAGGGCGACTCGCCCCAGATCCGCTGGAACATCTCGTTCACCAGCGGGAAGATCTCCACGTCGCGGTTGTAGTTCACCGCGGTCTCGCCGTAGGCCTCGAGGTGGAACGAGTCGATCATGTTCACGTCGTTCAGGTCCGCCGTGGCGGCCTCGTAGGCGATGTTGACCGGATGCCGAAGCGGCAGGTTCCAGATGGGGAACGTCTCGAACTTGGCGTAGCCCGCGCGGATGCCGCGCTGATGCTCGTGGTACAGCTGGCTGAGGCAGGTGGCCATCTTGCCCGAGCCGGGGCCGGGCGCGGTCACCACCACCAGCGGTTTCGTGGTTTCGATGTAGTCATTCTTGCCGTAGCCTTCCGCCGACACGATCTTCTCGACCTCGGACGGATACCCCGCGATCGGATAGTGCCGGTACACCGGCACGCCCCGGTCCTCCAGGTATTTCTTGAAGCTGTCGGCTGAGGGCTGCTGCGCGTAGCGGGTCAGCACCACGCTGCCCACGTGCAGCCCGATCTCGCGAAAGGAGTCGATCAGGCGCAGCACATCGGAATCGTAGGTGATGCCAAGGTCGCTCCGCACCTTGTTTTTCTCGATGTCGGCGGCGTTGATGACGATCACGATCTCGGTTTGCTCCCTGAGCCGCAGCAGCATCTGCACTTTGCTGTCCGGGCGGAAGCCGGGCAGCACGCGGGAGGCGTGGTAGTCGTCGAACAGCTTGCCGCCAAACTCCAGATACAGCTTGCCGCCGAACTTGCCGAACCGGGCGGCGATGTGCTCGGACTGCAGCTTCACATACTTTTCATGGTCAAAGCCGATGCGCGCCATAGTGCCTCCTGTTGTCGTATTTCGCGGTTCTGCATTCAGGATTCAAAACCGCCATGCGCCTTGCGAATCATTCCTTCCCCGCGTCGCCGTCCGCCGCCTCGCGGGCCGGCGGCTCCATGTCCCGCGCATCGTAGACATCGGCTTCGGTGATGGTCATCAGGTCGTCCTTTGTCACCTCGGGCAGCAGGGCCAGCCGGTTGTTCTGCGCGGTCAGCACCTTCTCGAAGATGTTGCGCACGCCGCGCGCGTTGCCAAACGTGACGCCGTTCACGTTCTCGGCCTGGATGAACGCCTTCACGGCGTCCGACGCGTGCGCGTCCAGCTGATAGCAGCCCTTCTTGCACTGCATCTGGAAGATCTCCAGCATCTCCGGGATGGTGTAATCCTTGAAGTGCAGGTAGCGGTTGAAGCGCGACTCAAGCCCGGGGTTGCTGTGGATGAAGGCGTCCATCAGCGCGTCATACCCAGCCACGATCACGATCAGGTCGTCCCTGTTGTCCTCCATGGCCTTGAGCAGCGTGTCGATGGCTTCCTGCCCGAAGTCGTTCTCAGAGCCGCCGTTGAGCGCGTAGGCCTCGTCGATGAACAGCACGCCGCCCAGCGCTTTTTTGACCGCCTCGCTGGTCTTGATGGCGGTCTGCCCCACGTAGCCCGCCACCAGGCCGGACCGGTCCACCTCGACCAGCTGGCCCTGCGAAAGGATCTCGAGGCACTTATAGATGCGCGCCATCAGCCGCGCCACCATGGTCTTGCCGGTGCCCGGGTTGCCGGTGAACACCATGTGCAGCGACATGTCCAGCGTGGGCAGCCCGTGCTGCTTGCGAAGCTTGTACACCGTGACCATGTTGATCAGGCTGTTGACCTCTTGCTTGATGTTTGAAAGGCCGATGTAGCCGTCCAGCTCGGCCCGGAGGTCGTCAATGGACTCGGGCGGCTTCTGCTCGGCCGCTTGCTCGGCTTGCGCGGGCGGGGCTTCCCGGGCGGCTTCCCCCGCGGGTTTGTCCGCGGGTTCCCCGGCGCCCGGCCGCTCGCCGCCCGGCATCACCGGGTTGCGGGCCGCGCCCCAGAAGTCGTCGCTGACCCGGCGCATGTTGTTCTCGGTCATGGTGCGGATGACATCCAGCTGCTGGAAAATGATCTTATCCTTGGAATCCATCTGGCTGCTCCTTACAAAAAGTATCGCCACAACATCTTATTATCCCACTATATCCTGAGGGTGTCAATCAGCAAACAAGCAAAATGCCCGATCGGATGATCGGGCATTTCGACGAAAAGTTACTCGACCTGCGCCAGGTCGATGCCCGCCTGCACGATGTCTTCCGGCAGCGCGGTGAACATGGTGTTGATGGACTGGCTGTTGTGGTAGCGGATGATGGTCTCGGCGAACATGGGGGCCACCGAGACGGTCTTGAACTTGGGGTGCCCGACGATGTTGGGGTTGACGATGGTGTCGGTCGAGACGACCTCGTCGATCGGGCTGTCCTCGATCAGCTTCACGCCCTGGGGGGAGATGATGTTGTGGCTGAGCAGCGCCTTGATGTGCTGGCAGCCGTTGCGCTTCAGCGCGTGCGCCAGGTTGACCAGCGTGCCGCCCGAGGTGGAGAAGTCGTCCACGATCAGCGCGTTCTTGCCGTCCACGTCGCCCAGCACCTCCAGCACCTGCGCGTTCTCGCTGTGGTCGACGCGCTGCTTGTCGCCGATGGCGATGGGCAGGTCCAGCCACGCGCCGAACTTGCGCGCCTGCTTGGCGTAGCCCGAGTCGGGCGAGACGATGACCGAGTTGGTGGTGTCGAAGCTGCGCTTGATGTACTCGCACAGCATGGGCATGGCGTACAGGTGGTCCGTCGGCTTCTTGAAGAATCCCTGCACCTGGGGGGAATGCAGGTCCATCGTGATGAAGCGGTCGCAGCCCGCCAGCTCCATGCTCTCGGCGCACACGCGGGCGCGGATGGACACGCGGGGCTCGTCCTTCTTGTCGCCCTTGGCGTAGCCAAAGTACGGCATGACCAGGGTGACCGACAGCGCGTTGCTGCGCTTGAGCGCGTCCACGAAGAACAGGATCTCCACGAACTCATCGTTGGGCTGCATGGCGATGGGCTGCACCAGATACACGTTGCGGTCGCGCACCGAGTCGTTCACGCGCACGAATGTGTTGCCGTCTGAAAAACGGATCACCTGGCTGCTGCCCAGCTTGCGGTTCATGTAGCGGCACATCCGCTCCGCAAACACCCCGCCACCGCTGCCCGCGAATATGGCGATGTTAGAATCCTCGAACAAGTTCCCCCACGCTCCTTCTCAAACCCTTAGTATCAGTTTATACCAACTTGAATGGCGCAATGCGCGATCAACGGTGGATCATTCACAATTCACAATGCACAATTCACAATGGAGGATGGTTTGGCGCCTGGGCGCGGCCTGATTCCGGCGGCCGCCCAACCGCGCCGGGCATTCGTCAGGGCGAATACACCCAGCAGGTGGGCTGCAATGGGTTGTAGGAGTCGTTGGACAGGCAGAACGGCTGATAGTCGGGGTCGTCGGTCAGCTCGCCGGTCTCCCAGTCGTAGTAATACACCCAGCCCTGGCTGCGCCAGCCGTTCTTGCCCGGATGATCCGGATCGGGCACCACGTCGCCCGGGTTGATCGCGTACAGGCGCTTTTTGTCGGGCTTTTTGATGTAGCCCTTGGGGGGGATGTCCACCTCGATGTTGACGCTGCGGAACTCGATCTTGTAGGGCGGCTTCTTGCCGAAGATCTTGACCGTGGCGTTGCTGTAGTCCACGTTGGTGTAGATGTAGAACGGGTAGTCGGTGTTGTTGGTGAACACCAGGTCCTTGTTGCCCGCGTCGGACACGGTGGCGTCCAGGCTGGGTTTTATGTAGCCCACGGTCATCTGGTGCTGCTCGCGCCGGTCGATGGTGATGCCCGCGCGCACCAGCGCGCCGTACAGCGTGGTAGACGCCTGGCAGGTGCCGCCGCCGATGCCGTCGACCACGCCGCCGTCCAGGAATTCCTGGGCCGGGAAGAACCCGTTGGCCTTGGTGCGCTTGCCCACGATCTTGTTGAAGGAATAGGTCGAGTGGGGCCTGACCTCGAAGGCGTCAAACGCGCCCAGCGCGCGCCGGATGTTTCTGATGCGGTCGTCGTTGCTGCCCTTGGTGCTGGTCTTGCAGCTGCTGACCTGGTTGGTGGTGCACTCGAGCATCTGCTCGGTGCTGTATTGGGGATGCCACACCTCGGGCACGATCTGGATGTTCGGGGTTGTTCCCTGCTGCAGCGCGTTCACGATCTGCTCCTTCAGCACGGCCGTGTTGACCTGCATGCCATCCTGGGATTGCTGGGTGATCTTCATGCTCTCGTACTTGTCCACCGTCACCACGGCGTCGACATACGGCGTGTCGACCTCCGCCTTGATCTGGGCCAGGAACTCGTCCAGCAGCGCCTCGTTGTAGCTCAGCTGGGTGTTGACGACGAACGGGTCCTTTTTCAGGTATTCAGCGTCCGAACGGGCCTGCTTCGCGCCGCCCAAATGGCCAAAACCCCAGGCGCGGGACATGTCGTGGTCGGTGTTCATCTCGGCCTGCAGCGCCGCCGGGGTGATGGGCCAGCTGCGATCCTTGTAATACAGGGTAATCGGGGTGTTCAGGCGCTGCTCCACGGTCGCGGCCATGACCTGAAAGCCCTGGTCGTACGTCATGCCGGCCATGTCCACGCCGTTCACGGTGATGTTGTTCAGGAACACGTCGCCCTTCATCAGCGTCTGGGTGGTGTCCCCCCGGTAAAACCGGATGCCCACCACGATGGCCGCGACAATGCCGCCCACAACCAGCGCCATCTTCAACAAATCGAAGAAGCCGTTGCGCGCGATGGCGGCACGATTCTTTTTGGTCTTGCGCCGGTTTCCGGTCTGTGCTACGGACATGCTTTCCTCCTGCACGTTCGAGCGGGTCAACCCGCACCTGTTCATCAGTATACCATACAAATGGTTAGTGCATCAAACCGATTGTGTTGATTAACGTTAAAAAATCCGTGTCTTTTTGCGGCCATTTCGCCAAGCCGTCCCCGGGCTGCAGCGGGCCGGGAAGCCCGTGGTAGTCGCTGCCCCCGGTCACCAGCAGCCCGCGCGACCGCGCCAGGCCGTCCAGCGCGCGCACCTGCCGGGGGGTGTGGCGGGGGTGATGCACCTCGACGCCCATCAGCCCGTGCTCCATCAGCGCGCTCACGCGCGCGGGCAGCAGCCGCTCGTCGGCCGGGATGATGCCCGGATGCGCCAGCACCGGCGCGCCGCCCGCCTCGCGGATGCGCCGGATGGCCTCGGCCGTGGTCAGCTTTTCCCGCGCAACATAGCCCGGCCGCCCGGGTTTCAGGTAGCGCGCGAACGCCTGGTTGATGCTGGACGCGCACCCCTTCTCCACCAGCGCGCGCGCCAGATGCACCCGGCCCGGCGCCGCGCCCGGCTCGATGGGCAGCTCGTCGTATCCGATCTGAACGCCCATCCGGCCGAGCTTCCCGAGCATTTGGCGCAGCCGCGCCTCGCGCCCCTGGCGAAGCTCGGTCAGCCGCTGCTGCAGCGCCTCAGGCACGGCGGCAAAGTACCCCAGCACGTGGATCTCGGGCGCGTCCCCGGTGCTCAGCTCCACGCCCGGAACCAGCAGCAGCCCCAGCTCGCCGGCCGCTTTTTGCGCCCCGGCCAGCGCCCCCAGCGTGTCGTGGTCGGTGATGGCAAACGCCTCGAACGCGCGCCCGGCCAGCAGGCGCACCAGCGCTTCCGGCGAAAGCATTCCGTCCGAGGCGGTCGTATGCAGATGTAAATCCAGCGTCACAGCCTAGCGTCCATGATCAGACCGCTCTCCCCTATCCGACGCACGGCCTCCCGGATTCGTTCCACATTTTGGACCAATCCGAAGCGCACATGCCCCTCGCCCAGCGCGCCGAAGCTGACGCCGGGGATCACGATTACCCCGGTTCGCTCCATCAGGAGCATCGCGAAGTCCAGCGAGTTTTTGTAGCCCTGGGGCAGCCGCGCCCAGGCGAACATGGTGGCCAGCGGCTTGTCGATCTCCCAGCCTATGCTCATCAGCCCCTCGTAGAGCGCGTCGCGCCGCTGCTCATAGACCTCGCGCGTGCGCTCGACCACGTCCTGCGGGCCGTTCAGCGCGGCCTCGGCGGCCATCTGGATGGGCAGGAAGGTGCCAAAGTCGATGTGGCTCTTGATGAGCCTGAGCTTGCCCACCAGCTCGTGGTTGCCCAGCGCGAACCCCACCCGGCAGCCGGGCATGGAGTAGGTTTTCGAGAGCGAGTTGAACTCGACCCCCACGTCCATCGCGCCCGGGACTGACAGGAAGCTGCCCGCGCGCAGGCCGTCGAAGGTGA
The DNA here is from genome assembly GCA_031549325.1 of Eubacteriales bacterium. GTDB lineage: Bacteria > Bacillota > Clostridia > Christensenellales > Aristaeellaceae > JAJDGF01. The sequence goes on from JAVBQA010000085.1 coordinate 19,061, forward strand.
GCTCGCAGTAGGCGTTGTCGTGCAGCACGGCGACGTCGTATTTCTTCGCGAAGGCCACCAGTCGCTCGTAAAACGAGCGGGGCGCGATGGCGGTGACCGGGTTGTTCGGATAGGAGGTGATGATCAGCCGCGCCTTCCTCGCCACATGCTCCGGGATGGCGTCAAGATCCATGATGTAGCCGTTCTCGCGGCGCTGGGGCACGCGATGGATCTCGGCCCCCGCCAGGTACGGCCCCATCATGAAGATCGGGTAGCCCGGGTCGGGCGCCAGCACCGTGTCCCCCGGATCGATGACCGAAAGCGCCAGGTGCGCCAGCCCGTCCTGGCTGCCCAGCAGCGCGGTGATCTCCGTCTCGGGGTCGAGCGAAACGTCAAACCGCCGCCGGTACCAGGCCGCCGCCGCCTCGAGCAGCTGGGGCCTGTCCTTGATGGCGTACACCCAGTTCGCCGGATCGGCCGCCGCCGCCGTCATCGCCTCGATGATGTGGGGCGCGGGCGGCAGGTCGGGCGTGCCCGTGCTCAGGTCGATCACGTCCACCCCCCGCGCCTGCAGCCGCAGCTTGTTGTCGGACATCAGGGTGAACACGCCCGAGGCGTGCGCGTCCAGCTTTTTCGACAGATTCATGGGGGCTTGGCCTCCTTTAAAAACGATGCGAGGCCCCGCCTCGCGCTCCGCCAGGGACATCGTCCCTGGACCCACCGCGGGCGCGCGTTGCGCGCCCGGGATGGGGTCTGGGGAAACTCTCCCCAGCGGGGTGCAGGGGCGGAGCCCCTGTGACATTCGCTATACTTCCGGGTTGTTCTGCGACGGCGGCGTCATGCCGGCGCGGCGCAGCGCCTCCTTGGCCTCGCGGTCCTCGCGCTCCTTGGCGGCGCGCTCGGCGCGCTCCTTGGCGGCGCGCTCTTCCATGGCGCGCTTGGCTTCCTCGCGGGCCTTGCGCTCGGCCTCCTCGGCGTCCTTGACGATGTCCTCGACGCGATCGCCGTTCATCAGGCGCAGGAACTCGGCGCCGTCCACCTTCTCGCGGGCGATCAGCAGCTCGGCCAGCGCGTCCAGCTGTTCGCGGTGCTCGGTCAGGATGCCCTCGGCGCGCTTGAGGCCGGCGTCGATGATGCGGGACACTTCCGCGTCGATCTTCTTGTTGACGTCCTCGGAGAAGGTCGCGTGGCTCTGGCTAAAGTCGCGGCCCAGGAACACCTCGTGATCGCCGCCCAGGAAGATGGGGCCGAGCTCGTCGGACATGCCGTACTCGGTGACCATGGCGCGCGCGATCTGGGTGACCTTCTTGATGTCGCCGCTGGCCCCGGTGGAGATGTCGCCCAGCACCAGCTGCTCGGCGCAGCGCCCGCCCAGCGCGAAGCACACGGTGTCCAGCAGGTCAGACTTGGAGGTGACGATGGTTTCCTCCTCGGGCAGGCCGCGGGTGAAGCCGCCCGCGCCCTTGGCGCGCGGGATGATGGACACCTCGTGCACCTTGTTGTTGCCGCCGGTGAAGTGCATCACGATGGCGTGGCCGGCCTCGTGGTAGGCCACCAGCCGCTTGTCGGGCTTGGTGACGCGGTAGCTCTTTTTCTCCGTGCCCATCTGCACCTTGGTGATGGCCTCTTCGAGCGTCTCCATGGTGATGGCCTGGCGGCCCTTGCGAGCGGTCAGGATCGCGCCCTCGTTCATGACGTTTTCCAGGTCCGCCCCGGTGAAGAACGGGGTCTTCTTGGCGAGCACGGACAGGTCCACATCCGCGGCGATGGGCTTGTTGCGCGAGTGCACCTTCAGGATCTCCTCGCGGCCCTTGATGTCCGGGTAGTTGACGGTGATCTGGCGGTCGAACCGGCCGGGGCGCAGCAGCGCCGGGTCCAGGATGTCGGAGCGGTTGGTGGCGGCCATCACGATGACGCCCTCGTTGTGGGAGAAGCCGTCCATCTCGACCAGCAGCTGGTTGAGCGTCTGCTCGCGCTCGTCGTGGCCGCCGCCCAGTCCGGCGCCCCGCTGGCGGCCGACGGCGTCGATCTCGTCGATGAACACGATGGAGGGCGCGGCCTTCTTGGCCTGGTCAAACAGGTCGCGCACGCGGCTTGCGCCGACGCCCACAAACATCTCCACAAAGTCGGAGCCCGAGATGGTGAAGAAGGGCACGGCGGCCTCGCCGGATACGGCGCGGGCCAGCAGCGTCTTGCCGGTGCCGGGAGGGCCCACCAAGAGCACGCCCTTGGGGATCCTGGCGCCCACGTCGATGAACTTCTTGGGGTCCTTGAGGAAGTCCACGATCTCGCGCAGCTCCTCTTTTTCCTCGTCGGCGCCCGCAACGTCCTTGAAGGTGGTCTTGTTCTTGTTGGGGTCGGTCAGCCTGGCGCGGCTGCGCCCAAAGGTCATGACTCCCTTGCTGCCGCCTGACTGCTGGCGCATGATGAAGTACCACAGCCCGCCGATGAGCAGAATGGACACCAGGAACGGCAGCCACTCCAGCCACCAGGGCGCGCCCTGCGGCGGCTTGATGTCCAAGGAGAACTTGTAGTCGGACACGCCCACCTGCGCGGATTCCTTGCCAAGCTTTTGGGCGTATATCTTGTTGACATCGTTTTGGAAGTCCTCGGCCCTGGTGATGGTGGCGGTCAGGTCATAGCGCTGGCCGAACTGATCCTCGGGGATCTTGCTGCCAGCCTTTCTGGCCACCAGCACGTTGCCGGAGATCATGACGTTTAGG
>JAVBQA010000073.1:0-11649 GCA_031549325.1 Eubacteriales bacterium
CCAATTCCTTCCGGCTCGGCTTCCCTTTCTGCGCAAACTATGATACTATCAAATAGGTAGTTATGCAAATCCGGATGGGAGTGATGAGGTGAACCGAAAGCTCAGAGAAAAGGTGCGCGAAGCATTCGCGTCGGTGCTACCCATCACCCTGATTGTGCTGGGCGTCAGCGTCATTTTTGTGCCCATGAGCCTGGGCACGCTGGTGATGTTTCTGGCGGGTGCGGCCATGCTGATCGTGGGCATGGGTTTCTTCTCGCTTGGCGCGGAGATGTCCATGACGCGCATGGGCGAGGACATTGGCGCCGAACTCACCAAAAACGGCAAGATCTGGCTGATTTCGCTGGCGGCGTTTCTGCTGGGGTTCATCATCACCATCGCCGAGCCCGACCTGACTGTGCTGGCCAATCAGGTGCCGGCCATCGCCGATCAGGTGCTGATCATCACAGTGGCGGCAGGCGTGGGCGTGTTTCTGGCGATTTCCATGCTGCGCGTGGTCTTCAGAATCCGGCTGTCCACGCTGCTGCTGATTTTCTACGCCATCGTGTTTTTGGTGTCCATACGAACGCCCAACACGTTCGTGCCCATCGCGTTCGACTCGGGCGGCGTGACCACCGGCCCGATGACGGTGCCGTTCATCCTGTCGCTGGGCCTGGGCCTGGCCTCGGCGCGCCACGACCAGCACTCCCAGGACGACAGCTTCGGCTTTGTCGCGCTGTGCTCCACCGGGCCAATTCTGGCGGTGCTGATCCTGGGGATCATCTACAACCCGCAGCAGGTGCACCACACGCAGGTGGTACTGCCCGATGTTTTGACCACGCAGGACGTGGCGCGGGAATTCGCGCTGCAGCTGCCTCTCTATCTGCGCGAGATGCTCCTGGCGCTGCTGCCCATCATGGTGTTTCTGGCGCTGTTCCAGCTGGTTTCCAAGAAATACAAGCGCCGCCAGCTGCTGCGCATGGCGGTGGGCATCCTGTACACGCTGATCGGCCTTGCGCTGTTCCTGACGGGCGTGAACGTCGGCTTCATCCCGGTGGGCAACCTGCTGGGCGCGGACATCGCGCTGTCCCCATTCCCCTGGCTGCTGGTGCCGCTGGGGATGGTCATCGGCTATTTCGTGGTGGCCGCCGAGCCCGCCGTCTACGTGCTCAACCGTCAGGTGGAGGACGTCACCGGCGGCCTGATCACCCGGCGCACCATGGGGCTGGCGCTGTCGCTGGGCGTGGCTTGCTCGCTCGGCATATCGATGCTGAGGATCCTGCTCGGGCTGTCGATCTATTGGTTTTTGGTGCCGGGCTACATCGCCGCGCTGGGCTTGAGCTTCTTCGTGCCGCCGCTGTTCACCGGCATCGCGTTTGACTCGGGCGGCGTGGCCTCCGGCCCCATGACGTCGACCTTCCTGCTGCCGTTCGCCATTGGCGCCTGCGAGGCCGCAAGCCGGCTGCGCGCCGTGTCCAGCCCCGAGGCGGTGCTGACCGACGCGTTCGGCATCGTGGCCATGGTGGCCATGACGCCGCTGATCGCCATTCAGATCCTGGGCGTGGTATACCGCGTCCGGACCGAGCGCCAGCAGGCGCAGGAGGCCGCCGAGCTGCTGCGGCTCATCGAGCCCGACGAGATCATCGACTACGAGGAGGACAAAACCAATGAATCAATCGAACAGCCCTATGCATGACGGCAAAGCGGCGCCAGCCTGCGCGCGGCCGCCCGTGCTGAAGGCGCTGGTCGTGATCCTGGATCGCGACAAGGTGCAGGCCGCCCACGAGTACTTTCGCGCGTGCCACCTGTTCCTGTCGATGACGGTCATGGCGCACGGCACAGTGGGTTCGGAGATGATGGACATTCTGGGCCTGGACAACACCGACAAGGCGCTGCTGCTCGCCCTCGGGACCGAAGGCAGCGTGTGGCCGATGCTGGAGATGCTGAAACTCAAATTTCGCCTGGACCGGCGCGGCAGCGGCATCGCGTTCAGCCTGCCGCTGAGCGGGGTGGCGCTGCCCATCCTGCACAATGTCAGCGAGGCGACGCGCGCGCACATCCAGCAAAAAGTGGAAAAAGAGGTGGAGAAGGCCATGAATACGGGGAAATTTGATCTGATCGTGAGCGTGGTCAACGAGGGCCACCTGGACGAAGTGATGCACGCCGCACGCAAGGCGGGCGCCCAAGGCGGCACGGTGTTCCTGGCACGCCACGCCGACCCGCTGCACACGGTCAGCTTTCTGGGGCTCGAGGTTCAGGCCGAGAAGGAAGTGGTGTGCATCCTGTGCCGCCACGAGCAGAAGCACGATATCATGACAGCCATCAACCAGGCCTGCGGCATGCGCACCGACGCGCGCGGCATGGTGTTCTCCCTGCCGGTGGACGCCATCGAGGGCTTTGGCAGCGAGAATTAAGCGCTCATGACCAAGCGAAGAGGGATGCCCGCGCTGCGCCGCATGGGCGGCGGTCTGCTGGCGCTTCTGATCCTGACCGGGCTGCTCGCGCTGTATGCCACGGCACAGCCTTATGTATCGCGGTTTTTTCACCCGGCGCTTGCACCCAGCGGCGCCAACGGCGTCGCGCTGCACTACATCGACGTGGGCGACGCCGACAGCACGCTGGTCGTGTGCGAGGGGCGCGCCATGCTGGTGGACGGCGGCGACATCGGCGGGGGCGGCGCGGTGATCGATTACCTTAAAAGCCAGGGCGTGGAGCGGCTGGATTACATGGTGGGCACCCACCCTCACGCCGACCACATGGGCGGGTTGTCCGAGGTGCTGCAGCAGATCGACGCCGACCGATTCTTCTGCCCCATGGCCGAGTCGGGGCTGGGCGTGTTCCGCCACTTCCAGCGCGCGGTACGGGAAAAGGGCGGGCAAATCGAGGCCGCGAAGGCGGGTGATCGCTTCCGCTTGGGCGGCGCGACGGTGACCGTCGAAAGTCCCGATAAAACATACAAGGCACTGAACGACATGTCGCTGGTGCTCAGGATCGAATACAAGGATGTGTCCTTCCTGATCGAGGGCGACGCGCAGATCCAGGCCGAGCTGGACATGGTGGCTGGAGGACGGGCGAAGAAGGCAGACGTGCTGCGCGTGGGGCATCACGGCAGCGGCGATTCCAGCGCCGCCGAGTATCTGGCGAAAGTCAAACCAAAATACGCGGTGATTTCCTGCGGCCCAGCGAATTTGGCCACCCCCATAAGCGCGCGCTGACGCGGCTTCAGAAGGCCGGCGCCAAGATCTACAGGACAGATCAACAGGGCACGATCACCGTGGTTTCCGACGGGAACACACTCACTTTGGGCATGGAAAAACAGAACCTTGCGGCCATGATCCCGCGGTAGCCCTTCGTTCGTTTCTTGCTCATTGTTTCTGGAATCAAGGATCTCAGGTCCTTGCCGGGTGCGGGAACGCAGCCCGCACAGGGCACGAAAGGAGCCCCCCATGCAACACCGCGACATGACACAGGGCCGCCCGCTGCCGTTGCTGCTGCGGTTTGCGCTGCCGCTTGCGCTGGGCAACGCGCTGCAGCTGCTGTACACGCTGGCGGACAGCTGGGTGGTGGGGCGGCTGATCGGGCCGATGGCCTACGCCGCCGTGGGCGCGGCGGGCTTTTTTTATTGGCTGGTGCTGAGCGTGACGCTGGGGCTCAGCCAGGGATTCTCGGTGCTGGTGGGGCAGCGGTTCGGCGCGCGGGATGCGGCGCTCGGGCGGTCCATCGGCATGAGCTGGCTGCTCAGCCTGGGGCTGGGCGCGCTGCTGACGCTGGTGAGCGCGCTGTGCTGCGGCCCGGTGCTGCATCTGCTGAACACGCCGCCGGCGATCTACCCGGACACCCATCGCTACCTGATGACGCTGTTTTGCGGGCTGATCATCAGCTTTGCATATAACGCGCTGGGCGGCACGCTGCGGGCGCTGGGCGACAGCGTCACGCCGCTGGCGGCCTTGATCTGCGCCACGCTGCTGAACATCTCTCTGGACGTGGCACTGGTGCTGCACACCGCGCTGGGCGTGATGGCGGTTGCGCTGGCCACGCTGATCTCGCAGGTCTTTGCGTGCGCGGTCTGCCTGATGCGGCTGCGCCGCCTGCCCGAAGGGCGGCTGACCCGGCGGGACTTCCGGCCGGATGCGTCCACGCTCAAAGCGTTGTTGCGCCTGGGCGGGCCCATGGGCTTTCGCAACTTCGTGATCGCGCTGGGCGGCATGGCGATTCAGTACTTCGTCAACGGCTATGACGTGCTGTTCATCGCGGGCGTGGCGGCGGCGCGGCGGGTATACGGGCTGCTCGAGGTCGCGGGCGGCGCGATGGAGGGGGCGATCGCGACCTTCGTAGCGCAGAATTTTGGCGCGGGCCGCATGGACCGAATCGACCAGGGCATTGCCGTGACCAGGCGCGCCTTGCTGATCTCCGCCGGCGCGGTGATCGCGCTGCTGTGGCCGCTCGGGCGACCGGTGCTGGTCTTCATCTCTGGCGGGCTGACGGGCGACGTGATTGATGTGGCCGAGCGCCAGCTGCGCGTGATGCTGTGCCTGCTCCCGTCCCTTTACCTGTTGTTTCTGTACCGCGCCAGCTTGCAAGGCGTCGGCAACGCGCTGCACCCCATGCTGTCCGGGTTCGTGGAGCTCTTCGCGCGGCTGGTTTCCGTGCTGCTGTTGCCGCTGTTTTTCGGGCAATGGGGCGTGCTCATTTCCGAGGCCGCCGGCTGGCCGGTGGCGGGGTTGCAGCTGTGTTTGGCGTGGGCCTGCGTTCGGGGGCGCCGCCCCCGAACGCAGCGCCCCGCATCGTCGTCTATTTGAAGAACTTTTCCCCGTAACCATATTCTTCAAAGACAAAATCAATGTCCTTGTCGCCGCGGCCGCTGAGGTTCACCAAAATGGAGCCGGTGCCCTTCTCCTGGGCGTAGCGCATGGCGAACGCCAGCGCGTGACTGCTCTCGACCGCCGGGATGATGCCCTCATAGCGGCACAGGTAGAAGAAAGCGCGCATGGCCTCCTCGTCGTCCACCGTCACGTAGTTCACCCGCCCGAGGTCGTGCAGGTGGGCGTGCTCCGGGCCGCAGCTTGGATAATCCAGCCCGCTGGCGATGGAGTAGACCGGCGCGGGCTCACCGTGTTCATCGGCCAGCATGATGGACTCAAACCCGTGCATGACGCCCTTCTTGCCGTAGGTCATGGAGGCCGCGTGCTGCCCCATGCCGCTGCCCTTGCCGAGAGGCTCCACGCCGTAAATCTCCACCGGATCGCCAAGGAACGGCACAAACATGCCGATGGAGTTGCTGCCGCCGCCCACAGCCGCCGTGACGGCGTCCGGGAACAGGCCGGTCATTTCCTTGAACTGCTGGCAAGCCTCCTCGCCCACCACCATCTGAAAATCCCGCACCATCTTGGGGAATGGATGCGGACCCACCGCCGAGCCGATGCAGTAGATGGCGGTCTTATACTCCTTCTGATAGCCCTCGAAGGCGGCGTCCACCGCTTCCTTGAGCGTCTTTAGCCCATGGCTGACCGGGATCACGCGCGCGCCCAGCATCTTCATGCGGGTCACGTTGGGCGCCTGTTTCCTGATGTCCACCTCGCCCATATAGACGTCGCACGCCAGCCCAAAGTGCGCCGCCGCGGTGGCCAGCGCCACGCCGTGCTGCCCGGCGCCGGTTTCGGCGATCAGCTTTTTTTTCCCCAGGTACTTCGCCAGCAACCCCTCGCCCATGCAGTGGTTCAGCTTGTGCGCGCCGGTATGGTTCAGGTCCTCGCGCTTGACGTAGATCTGGCATTTGCCCAGGATGTTCGACAGCCGCTCACAGTGGTACACAGGCGTCGGACGGCCCTGGAACTCGCGCCTGATCCGGCGCAGCTCGTTGATGAACTGCGCGCTGTGGCAGATGGTCTCATACGCGTCGTTGATCTCGACGAACGCCCGCTCGAGCTCAGGCGGGAGGTATGCGCCGCCGTACTGGCCAAACCGGCCATCCTTGGACGGCTGCTCCTTGAGGTAGTTGTCGTAGTCGCGGTATTGGTTCATGGTTGTTCACCCTGGCTGCCGGTGTTGGCCGGGAGCGCTTCCTTTCTCAGATTATGATTGATGATTCGACCCCGCCGGATGCATGCAAAAACGCCCTCGTCGCGGATCTGTTCCGCAACAAGGGCGATATACATGTATACCGCGGTGCCACCTTGTTTCCCTGCCCGAATCGTCGGGCGGGGCGCTTTGCGGGATGCCAACACATCCCCCGCGAGATAACGGTCGCGTGACCGTCGCCTGCTACAGGGCCGGTGGGCCGTTCGCGGCGCGCTCCATGGGCCAAATGCCGGGCCGGTTCCAACGGAGATCGCACCGTCCCCCGCTCTCTGAATGGCCGCGTCCGGGCAAAATATCCATGTCATCGCTGTTGGTGAGCATTATAGCACCGAAGTGCGCCGCTGTCAAGGGCCGATTTTTTTCTATTCGGCGTCGTCGAAGTCCTCGGGGAACACCTCGCCGGTGACGCGGGGCAGCGTGATCAAAAACTCGGTGCCCTCGCCCAGGTTTGACTGCACCTCGATCATGCCGCCCATGGACTTGATCAGATGCTTGACGATCGCGAGCCCCAGGCCCGTGCCGCCCATGGACCGGCTTCTGCCCTTGTCCACGCGGTAGAAGCGCTCAAACAGCCTGGGCAGGTTCTCCTTGGCGATGCCGATGCCGGTGTCCGCGATCGACACGTTCACGCTGTCCTCGCTGTTGTGCATGGTGACGGTCACGCTGCCGCCCTCGCGGTTGTATTTGACCGCGTTTTCGACCAGGTTGATCAGCATCTGCTCGACCCGGTCGGGGTTGCCCATGACGATGCTCGGCTCCGAGACCTGGGGCGGGTGGATCGTGACGTTCTTCTCGCTGGCCTGGATCTCGAGCATCTCGCACACGTCGCGCGCCAGCTTGTCCAGCCGGATCTTGGCGTTTGGCATGCCGTCCGTGCCCGATTCGAGCTTCGAGATCGACAGGATGTCGTTGATCAGCCGCGTCAGCCGGTCCGCCTCCAGCATGATGATGCGCAGGAACTTGCGCGCCATCGCCGGGTTCTCGATCGCGCCCTCCTGCAGCGTCTCCACAAAGCCCTTGATGCTCGTCAGCGGCGTCTTGAGCTCGTGGCTCACGTTGGCGGCAAAATCGGTGCGCACCTGCTCCAGCCGGCGCAGCTCCGTGATGTCCTCCACCAGCGCCACCGCGCCCACGGCCTTGCCGTCCTTCATCATCGCCGAAACGTACAGGCGCAGCGGCACATGGCCGCGCCCCACGGCGCTTCGGGCCGCGACCTCGTTGGTGTAGACGCCGCCCTGGCGCATCGCGTCCTGGAGCACCTGGTCCAGGTTCACGTCCTTGGACGCCATGCTGATCGGCAGCCCCTCGGCGGAGCCCACGATGTTCAGCAGGTGCTTGGCGGCGGGCGTGACCAGGATGATGTTCAGCTTGTCGTCCACGGCCAGGATGCCGTTCTGCATGTGGTTGATGACCGTATTCAGCGCCTGGTTGCGCGTCTTTTGCTTGAACACGCGGTCCTGGATGCGGCCCATGACCTCGTTGAAGTGCGCGCTCTGCTCCAGGGTATCGCCCGCCGCGGACCGGATGCGGCTGTCGAACTTGCCCTCGGAGAAGTCCTCCAGCACGCGCTGCACCTCGCCGACGAACTTGTCGGTCCTGTTGACCGCGACCTGAAAGACGATCGCTGTGATCAGCGCCATCAGCACCGCCAGCAGCACCAGCGGCACGAACTTGCCGCCCATGGCCTGCATGAGCGTATAGCCTTCCCGCGCCACGCTGAGCACCGCGCCGCCGGGCAGCGGCTCGAACGCGTACAGCCACATGTTGCCCGCGCCGCTCATCGGCAGCCGCGACGCGGAGCGCAGCTCGCCGGACCGGATCGCGTCCAGTTCAACCTGCGCCAGCGTATCCAGGAACGTCGGCCGCGACACATAGTCGATCTGGCCGTCGGCCCTGTAGATCAGACCCACCATCTCCGAGCCGGAAACCGCATCGCGCAGCGCGCGCAGAGTCTCCTCTTGATCAAATGCCGCACTGTCCGTGACGTGCACGGACAGGCGGCAGATGGACTTCAGTGATTCTTGAGCGCCCTCGTTCATGGACCCCTGCGCGGACAGCGCGCACAGCCACAGGAAGGCGATGCAGAGCAGCAGGTTCAGGCAGGTCGCGACGATCGCAACCCGCTGCTTCATAGGCGGTTCTCCTGGCGGTCGTTGAACTTGTAGCCCACGCCGCGGATGGTCTCGATGTAGTGCGCGTCGTCGCCCAGCTTCTGGCGGATGTGGCGGATGTGGACGTCCACGGTGCGGGTCTCGCCGTAGAACTCATAGCCCCAGATCCGGTCCAGCAGGAAGTCGCGGGTCAGCACCTTGCCGCGGCTGATGACCAGCAGCTTCAAAAGCTCGAACTCCTTGAGCGTCAGCGACAGCTTTTCGCCGTTCCTGAACGCTTCATAGTTGCCCACGTCGATGGTCAGGCCGCCGACATGGAGGATGCCCTCTTCTTCGTTCTGCGGCGCCGCGCGGCGCAGCAGCGCCTTGACGCGGGCGATCAGCTCGCGCACCGAGAACGGCTTGGTGATGTAGTCGTCCGCGCCCAGCTCGAGGCCCAGGATCTTGTCCACCTCGTCGCCCTTGGCTGTCAGCATGATGATCGGGATGTCGGCGGTGGTCGGCGCGCCCTTCAGGCGGCGGCAGACCTCCATGCCGTCAATGCCGGGCAGCATAATATCGAGCAGCACCATGGCAGGCCGCTCATGCTGGCACACCACCAGCGCATCTTCGCCCGTCGCGGCCGTGACTACGCGGTAGCCCGATGCTTCCAGATTGAACGAAAGCAGTTCCAGGATATGGGCCTCGTCATCGACGGCGAGGATGAGTTCATTTGCCATAAGCGTCTCTCCTTCACTATTGCATTCGCGTTATTTCAATCCGAAGGCCCCGCCAGGCGGACCGTGCCCGCCAAAGCCCCTAAACCTTGTGTCGCCGAAGCCGCATCATGCCGGCTCGCCTTCGGGAATAACCGGGTCTATCTGTCGTCTGAGTGTTCGCCCATCACGATGTCGCCGTCCTCGGACAGCAGCCGGTTCAGCTCGTCGCGGAACGTCTGGATGTCGGTGAACTGCCTGTACACCGACGCGAACCGTACATAGGCGACCTCATCCAGCTTCTTGAGCGCCTCCATGACCCATTCACCCAACGCGGTGGACTGGATCTCCTGTTCGTAGGCGTTGTAGGCGCGCATCTCGATGTCGCGCACCAGTTGGTCGATGGCCTGCTGGGACACGGGGCGCTTGCCGCAGGCCTTCATGATGCTGGCCTTGAGCTTCGCCGTATCAAAGGGTTGACGCCGCTTGTCCTTTTTAATCACCATCAGGGGCACTGTGTCAATCTTCTCATAGGTGGTGAACCTGCGTCCGCAGCCCTCGCACTCGCGGCGCCTGCGGATCGCCGCGCCGTCCTCGGTCTGGCGCGAATCGATCACCCGGCTGTCCGTGCCGTTGCAATAGACGCACTTCATCGCTGTTTCCGACCTCCACACTCTGACTCAGACAATTATACACAATTTTCGCCCGTTCGTCTAGCCCTTAGCCGAAACTTTCTTAACATTGGAGAATGCGGGGCGGCCCGGACCATTCTTCGGCTGCGGATCAGGCGAAAAACTCCGGTGGCAGTTCCACCAGGATGACGTCGTCGCCGATGCGGCGAATCCTGCTCCAGGGCACCACGTATCCCTCGCGGTCCGCGCGCACGATGTTCATGAAGCTGCCCGGAGCGGGCACCACGATGGCCTCCACCACGGCGCGCTCCGTGAAGATGATGTCGATGGGCTTGCCCAGCTTCTTGCCGTCGCAGATGTTCACCACGTCGCGGCAGCGCAGGTCCGAAAAAGTCATATGTATCCCTCCCCCCTTCATTCTATGTCGGCTGCGCGCACAGGTTGCAGGGAGCGTTTCCGCCATGAAACCACCCAGAATCCGACACATATTGGCGCTCACTGTCCGGCCGACAACAAAATAGTCTGTAATGTAGCACGCCTCCTGCTACGGAAAGGAACAGCACATGAGATTCTGCTACGATTTTGAGCCCGAAGAAACGGAAGTTGAACAGGACGAGCAGCGGCCAGAGAAGGCCGAATGCTCGCACTGCGATGGTCAATGCGACAAACGCGACGGATCGCGCTGCGCCGACGGCTGCGAAGGCGACTGCCACGACAAGTGTTGGAAATGCTGCAAAGGAGACAAAGGCGACCGCGGCCCGGCCGGCTGCCCCGGCCCTCGGGGCCCCAAGGGCGACACCGGCGACACCGGCCCCAGAGGTTGCCCCGGCCCCACCGGCCCCAAGGGCGATCGCGGCACCATGGGTCCCCGCGGTGAAGTCGGGCCCAAGGGCGAACAGGGAGAACAGGGCATCCCCGGCGCACGCGGCATCCCCGGACCCCGCGGCCCTCAGGGTGAAAAAGGCCCGCGCGGCGAGGCCGGCCCCCTCGGCCCCCAGGGCGAGCGCGGCGACCAGGGCGACCGCGGCTGCACCGGCGAGCGCGGCCCCATCGGCCCCGTGGGTCCCGAGGGTCCTCCCGGCTGTCCCGGCCCCCAGGGCGATGACGGCGCGCAGGGCGAGCGCGGAGCCACCGGACCCATGGGCCCGGAAGGCCGCCGCGGCCCCATGGGCCCCCAAGGGCCCCAGGGCGATCCCGGCCCCAGAGGCGACCCGGGCGACACCGGCGCCACCGGCCCCGAAGGCCCCCAGGGCGACCAGGGCGACCAGGGCCCACAGGGCGACCCCGGCCCTCGCGGCATCCAGGGCCTACAGGGCGAAACCGGACCAGAAGGCCCTCAAGGCCTTCAGGGCGCGACCGGCGATACCGGCCCTCAGGGCATCCAGGGCATCCAGGGCATCCAAGGCGCCCGAGGCGCCACGGGACCCATGCCCATCCTCGACTATATCAGCGTCTACAACTCAGGCGCTTTCGATTTGGTAAAGTACAACAACGGCGATTTGGTCCTGTTTGACACGGTGTATTGCTCCAGCGACACCGGCATCACCTTCGACCCGACCACGTCCATCTTCACGCTGGCAGGCGGAAAGACCTATTTCGCGTCGTTTGAATGTCAGGGAGGTATCGACGGCGATGTCGGCGGTTTCTCGATCGGCATGAAGCTGAACAACTCGAACATCCCCGGCTCCGGCGTTGCCATGGACTTCAACCGCTATCCCGACACCCACGGCAAGCGCTCCGTCACCGGCATCGCGATCTTCAAGACCACCGATACCGCCAGGTTTGAGGTCCGGTTCGGCGACACCGATCAATGCGAAGTCGTCGGCCAGGTCGTCACCATCTTCTCCATCGCCTGACGAACGGGCCGAACAGCTTTCGCCATCCGAAGGCTGTTCGGCCAGGCAAGACGCACGCCGGATTGAACCGTAGCGGGCTGCCGCTACCGAAAGGAAGTGCCCATGAAATTCTTCAGCGATTTGTGCAACGGGGAGTCCAACGCCCTGCAGTGTGGCGCAAGGCAGTGCGGCCGCGATTGCGGATACTGCGCCTCCTGCTGCGACGATTACCATCCCTGCAGATGCAGCATATGTTGCAAAGGCGAAAAGGGCGACCGCGGTCCCCAGGGCTGCCCCGGCCCGATGGGCCCCCAGGGACCCA
>JAVBQA010000051.1:0-22212 GCA_031549325.1 Eubacteriales bacterium
GCGCAATCAGGCCGAACAGGCCCGCGCTGCCAAGAGCGATTTTATGTCGCGCATGAGCCACGAGATCCGCACCCCCATCAACGCGATCCTGGGCATGACCCACATCGCCATGGGTTCCAAGGACGAGCAGCGCATTCAGGAGTGCCTTGCCGTCATCGACAACTCGGGCAAGAAGCTGCTGGGCATCGTCAACGACGTGCTGGACATCTCAAAGATCGAATCCCATACCATCGAGCTCAAGTGCGAGCCGTTCAGCTTCGAGGCCATGCTGATGAAGGTGGCCGGTTCGGTCGCCAGCAGCACCGAGCAGAAGCGCCAAAAGCTCTATTGCAACATCGATGTCAACATGCCCACGCGCTTTTTGGGCGACGAGGCGCGGTTGGCCCAAGTGATCTCAAACCTGCTCAGCAACGCCGTCAAATTCACGCCCGAGGGCGGCTCCATCTCGCTGATGGCCAAGCAGATTTTGCGCGAGGGCGATCAGTCTACCATCGAATTGGCCGTGGCCGACAGCGGTATTGGCATCGCCAAGGCCGATCAGGCCCGACTTTTCCAGGCGTTCAGCCAGACCGATGGCGGCAAATCCCGCCAGTTTGACGGCACGGGTCTGGGCCTAGCAATCAGCAAGCAACTGGTGGAGCTGATGGGCGGCGAGATCGGCGTCAAGAGCGAGGTCAACCGGGGCTCCACGTTCCGCTTCACCGCCAAGCTCACCGCGCTCGACGAAGGCCACGTCGAGAAAGCCAACAAAAAACCGGGCGTGCACGGCATGAACGTGCTGATCGTCGATCCGGATGAAGACACACAGCACTACTTCTGCCAGATCATGGACAGTTTCAAGGTGAACAGCGTGCCGGCCAGAACCATCGAGGAGGCCATGCACCTGGTGGAGCGCGGCCGCAAGACGGGGGAACCCATCAGCATCCTGTTCATGGACTGGAGCCTGGCCGAGAAGGACGGCGTGAACATGGCGCAGACCCTCAAGCGCCAGTACTCGGTGAGCACGGTGGCCATGCTGCCCATCACCCAGCTGTCCGAAGGCAACATCATCGACACTCACGAGGAATCCTCGCTTCGATACATCGCGAAACCCCTGTTTCCGTCGGCGCTGCTGCGCTCGATCTACGAGATCTCCGGCTCGCCCATCCAGCGAGAGCTGCAGCCCGGCGCGCAGCGATATTCGTTTGTGGGATACCATGTGCTGCTGGTGGAGGATGTGGACATCAACCGCCGCATCTTCGACCAGATCATGCAGGACACACAGGTAGCCATCTCCCATGCCGAGAACGGCGCCATCGCGGTGGAGCTGTTTCAGCAGAACCCATCCAAATACGACATCATCCTGATGGACATCCACATGCCCGTCATGGACGGCTACGAAGCCACGCGCATGATCCGCAACACGCCGGTACCCGAGGGCAAGACCGTGCCGATCGTGGCGGTCACCGCCAACGCATTTGCGGCGGACATCGAGAAGAGCAAGCAGTGCGGCATGAACGGGCATCTGACCAAGCCCATCGAGGTCGAGAAGATGTTCGAGCTGATGAACGAGCTGCTCAAGCCCAACGAGAAACTGAACCAGGCGGGCGAGCGACCCGAGGATGAAGACGCCGCGCGCAGGGCCGAGCAGGCCGTGGCCGCCGCCGAGGCTCGCTTGCGGGCTAATCAATACATCGACTACGACGGCGCCCTGCAAAAGGTGCGCGGCAGCATGCGGGTGTTGAAGATCCTGCTGAGCAGTTTCGTGTCCAATCCGCAGTGGGAGCAGCTCAAGGCCGAGGTGCAATCGGCGGACTACGACAGCGCCGCGCGCACCGTGCACGCCATCAAGAGCGCGTGCCAGAACCTGTCGCTTAACCCGCTTCATGAGAAGATCGAGGAGCTAGAGATGCAGATACAGAGCCGCTTCCACATTGAAGAATCCATTGAGGAAGTGGAACAGCTTTTTGAGGCGACCACGGCGGGCGTGAAGGACGCGCTCGACGCCATGCTTCAGATCGCAAAAGATTAGGAGGAGCAACATGCCAAGCGTACTGATTGTGGACGACATCGACATCAACCGCATCATCCTTCGCGAGATCCTGCAGGATGATTACGAGGTCATGGAGGCCGACAACGGCGTAACCGCGCTGGACATCCTGTTCAACGCGCCCAGGCTGCCGGACGCTGTGCTTCTGGACATCATGATGCCTGGCATGGACGGTTTCGAGGTGCTGGAGACCATGAAGGCCTACGCCCGCACCGAGAAGATTCCCGTGTTGTTTATCACCGCCGCCGACGCGAACACCAACGAATCGCGCGGGCTCAAGGAAGGCGCCAGCGATTACATCAGCAAACCGTTCAACCCCGACGTGGTCAAGGCGCGCGTGGACAACCACATTCAGCTGAAGCGCTATCGCGACGAGCTGGAGTCCATGCTCGAACAAAAGATCGCCGAGCTGATCGCCGTGCATGAAAACACACTGGAGACGCTGGCCACGATCATCGAATATCGCAGCCTCGAGTCGGGCACGCACATCCGGAGATCCAGCGAGCTCACCAAGGTGCTCATCAACGCCATGCTGAAGGACGAGCGCTTCCGCGCGCAGCTGGTGAAGCTGAAGTATAACTCCATCATCAACGCCGTAAAGCTGCACGACATCGGCAAGGTCGGCATCCCCGACAAGATTCTGCTGAAGCCGGGCGCGCTCACCAACGAAGAGTTCGACACGATGAAACAGCACAGCTCCATCGGCGCCAAGATCATCGACACCATCGCGGCCGACTCGGCGGACGACGTGATGTACCTGCAGCACTGCAAGGACATCTGCCTGTCCCACCACGAGCGCTGGGATGGCAAGGGATACCCCAAGGGTCTGCGCCAGCTCGAAATCCCGTTGTCGGCGCGCATCGTGGCCATCGTGGATGTGTATGACGCGCTGGTCAACAAACGCTGCTACAAGCCGCCGTTTACCTACGCGCAAGCCACCAAGATCATCGAGGAGGGCGCGGGCACGCACTTCGATCCGGACATCGTCAAGGTTTTTCTGACGGTTGCCAACAAGTTTGAAGAGGTAGAGCGTGAGTACTCCGATGAGGAGGAAGAGGCTGCGATCGAAAAGAAGCTGGATCCGGGGATCGAAGTGAAGGCATAACGCGCAACATCCAACAGCCGCCCATATGGGCGGCTGTTGGATGTTGAAGGGGGAGGGCGTTAGGGGAAGCGCCCCTGGCGCTCCGCTTCATCTTGCTAAAGCACCAGCTTATTCATGTCGTGCAGATCTCTGACGTCGGCGCCGCCGATCAGGCCCACAAGCAAATATTTGCCGGACATCTCGTCGTACATCAGCTCTTTGAGCATGCTGTAACCCTCGATTTCGCCGGTGGTCTTGACGTGCATGCGCGGGCCGGTGCATTGGTGCGGTTCGTCGCCGATGCTGATGTGCGTCTCGTCGACGAAGGAAACAGGCAAGTCTTCCTCAATCATCGTTTTTACATATTGCTCGACGGCCTGCATGTCCAGCTCGGGCTTGTCGTCAAACTCCAGCAGGAAGCCATGGCGCACGTCGCCGTGCTGATAGCTGCCCTTGCAGCCCTGCAGGGCCAGCGCGCGCTCGGTCAGGTCCTCGGCGGTGTGGGCCATCTTGCGGAACTTAACCGACTTGAACACCACGTTCGCCACGTCTTGCGGCTCCGGGCCGAAGATGGTGGGACGGGTTACCACGATTTCCTCGCCCACGCCGATCAGCAAGTCGGCCTTGTAGGGCATCATGCCGCAGACCAGGTCAAAATGCTCCACCACCACGCGCCGTCCTTTGTTGACGGCGCCCTGTATGGCTTCAGCCAGCTCGTGCATCTGGGTGAACGCGGACTCGAACCGGATGTCCAGGTGGTAAGTATGAGGGCTGTAGAAGCCCTCGTCGTCGTTCCAGCTGAGCAGCGGCAGCGGGCGCACATTGACGCCGTTGTCGTCGTTGGTCATCTCAAGCCCTGGGAACATGCCCTTCACCAGCATGCTCTTGCCCGAGCCGGCCTCGCCCACGATGCCGATCAGCCGGTCGAAGGGAGACAGGTGGCGCTGGCTGATCGTCATGCCCATCTGCGTCATGCGCACCACGCCGCGCGGCGCGAAGTACACGCCGTACAGGTAGCGGTCGTTCATGTTGTTGGTCTTGCGCGGCATGGTTGCGACCTCCCCAAGCTATAGTGATTGCTCCCATTTTTCTTGCGAAAGCGGGCAGGCCCGAGCCGTTCTCATCGTTAGCCTTTGCGATTCTTCAGCGCGAGGATCCTCTGCATTTCATTGTAGACGATCATGTAGCCCTCGTCAACGCCCATGCCCGGCTTGGCGAGGATCTGGACGGGCTGGGTCGCCATGGCGACCTGCACGCACACCTGCGCGCTGCGGTCGGTCTCGTTGCAGGTGCCGCCCTGGTAGGCTCCGACGCCTTTGGCCTTGCAGTAGAGCACGGCTTCGGCGGTGTTGTTGATGCCGCCAAGGTCAGGGGTCTTAATCTGGATCATGTGGCCAGCCCTGTTGTCGGCGAAATACCGGATGTCCTCCAGCGTGTTGCACCACTCGTCAGCCACCAGTTCCACACCGATGCCGCGAGTATCCAGCTCTTTGGTGAGCTCGCGCAGGTCGATCATTTGCTGCTCGCGGCTGCCCGAATCCATGGGGCCTTCGATGCGCAGGCGGAAGGGCTTGGCGGCGTCCTCGAGCGTCTTGATGTAGTCGGCCATGCCCCTGTAGTTGTCGTGGCCGAACACGATCCCGATGGTGCCGTACACGTCCAGGTGCAGCACGGGGGCATAGCTTGGGTCGGTGCGCAGCTGGATGATGCGGTCGCGCAGCCAGCCGATGTATTCCTTCAGCAGCTCGCCCTGTTTGCCCAACTTGCTCTCCACGTTGTTGATCAGGCCGTGAGGCAGCACGTCAGCGCCCTTCATGATCATTTTGTCGGCGTTGTCATAGCGGTTGTCGCCCGACTGCATGAACACCGGCAGCAGTTGGTCTGACACCTTCGTGCCATACTCGGAGGCCACAACCTCGCACATTTGCCGTTTGCTCGAGCGCGCCACGGCATCCAGGATCGCCTGGGTCAAACCGTAGCGGATGGCGGTGTGCAGCTGCCTGCCGTCCACCTGAATCGCCTCGACCTCTTTGGCGAGGTTCCGGAAATTGTCGGCTTCGCGGCCCACGAGCACCGGCTTGATGTGCTCCAGGATGACCGGGATGAACTCCTCCGCCAGGAACAGCGGATCGCGACCGCCCGCGCCCGAGTACTGCACCGCGGCGCAGTCGCCCCA
The DNA here is from genome assembly GCA_031549325.1 of Eubacteriales bacterium. Classification (GTDB taxonomy): domain Bacteria; phylum Bacillota; class Clostridia; order Christensenellales; family Aristaeellaceae; genus JAJDGF01. The sequence goes on from JAVBQA010000051.1 coordinate 5,290, forward strand.
GGCCACCTGGCCGTCTTCCAGAATCAGCATCACGGACACGGCTTCGCCAGCCTGACGCACGGATGTGAAGCCCGGCGTCATCGGTTCGCCGATGTACGCCGCGCCGTCCGCTTTCGCGCCCGCCTTGATGGCCTTCTGATCGTCGAAGAAAAAGCCTGTGCGGCCCTTGCTGCAAACCAAATCAACAATTTTCATGAGAGAACCTCCTCAGTTTAGGTTACGGGGGCCACGGCCTCCGGCGGTCAGTTTCTCGGTGGCAGATGGATCAAGGGTTTTCTTCTTCAGGATGGAGCCTTGAAGGCCCCGTCCCTTTCGCGGGGTCTGGGGCAGCGCCCGGGCGCGCCCCGCCTAGACTGGACGCCCGACCAGTCGGCCCTTGCTGATGGCGTAGATGTCGTCAATGACCATCTGGAAGGACATGTCGCGCTTCTCAGCCTTGGCGCGCTCCTGGATCTTCTGCTTGTGGAACTGCTTGATGCTGTCCGGAAAAGGCAGCGCGGCGGTGTCAAGGAAGCGAATGGCGCCATCGTTGTCGCGGGCGGGCAGAATCTTGCCCGCGTTGAAGCGGCTGGGGGCGAAGGGCACGTCCAGCACGCCCGCCTGGAACGCGCGCACAGTGCCCTGGCACAGGTCGCCATCGCCCAGCTCGAACACGCGGTTCACGATGCAGCGGGTTTCTTCAAGGATCATCTCAATCTCGCGAGCCAGCGTGCCTTCCTCGGGCAGCCACTGGTCGGCCAGCATGGAGATCACCTGCTTGGTGCAGCGCAAGCCCTGCGCGTTGGCTTCCATGGTGGGGATGCCCATGGCCTCGTGGGGGGTTTTGACGATGACCTTGGTGGCGTGCGATAGCGCGGCGGCGGCGCTGCCCCAGCTGATGACGCCAAAGGACTTGGCTTCGTCCTGGGGAAAGCCGCCCATCCACTGGTGCAGCACAGTGGTGACCTGCACGTCCTCATGGCCGTTCTTCTTGAGATACTCGTTGGTGATGGTCTCGAGCGACCGGATGGCGGCGATGTCCTGAAGCAGGTTGCCGCACTGGCCGTAGCCCACGGTGATGTTCTTCACGCCTTGTTCCGCAGCCAGCAGCGCCTCGATGACGGCCACCGAGTGGCTGATGCATGGGGGCACCAGCGTGCCTGTGAGCGGCCCGAAGGGCTCGCGGTTGATGGAGATGCCGTTTTCCTCGTAGTAGCCGATCAGGCGGTCGCAGTACTGCCAGTCCGCGATGGTGCGCTCCAGCGACACGGCCTTTGCGTAGGGGATATTATAGGAAATGCCGCCGCCTTCGTAGCTGGTGAAGCCGCCGGCCATGGTGATCTCGGCCAGCAGGCGGGCGTCCGGCGTGCCATGGCGCACCTGAACAGGCACGGTCACAGCCTCGGTGACGCGGCGGCAACCGGCAACGCCGTGGTTCACGCCCGGGAAGCCGTTCAGCATGGCCTTGCCCTGCGCCTCGGACTCCTTGATGCCGATTTCGGCCTCTTCGTAGCGGTTCAAGCGGGTGTAGCTGTCGATGGTGGTTGGCAGAAGATCCGCCTCGCCCTGGGTCTCCAGGTATTTGAGCAGCTTGACGTGCTCCTCGATCAGCGGCACGCCCGCGCGGGGCTGGATCAGCGTGGTGCGCGCCTTGTGCGCCTTTTCGAGCTTCTTGGAAAAGCGCTTTGACGCGGGGATGGCCCTCTGGTAGGCCAGACCATCATCCAGGTTCTTCACGTCCTTGCCGGTGGGCCACTGCGTGAGGATTTGTTCGCGCTGCGCCATGAAGGCGTCAAGGGGGAGTTTCCGGTTACGAATGTCCATCGCTTCTGAACTCCTTTACCATCATTCTTTGGGCCAGATCGGGGTGGTGAGCGCTCAGCATGCCCATCGCCGAGAGGATGTATCGCTTATCCAGCGCGATCTTGGCGTCGCGTGGCATCAGGGAATCGGGATAGTCCTGGACGCGCATGGCCCGCTCGGCCATAGCCTCCGCCCGGCCTGAGTGGATCAGCGCGCCGCCGGTCAGAATCAGCAGCCTAGCGCGGGTCAGGTCCTTGCCGGTCTGCTGATAAGCCACGCCCATGGGGGTGTAGACCTGCTCGACCGTGCCCGCGTGGCGCACAAGCCCCAGCTCGATCGCCACCGAGGCAAGCGCGAAGTCGCAGGCGTGCTCCGCGTCGGTTTCAGGCAGGATGTCCTTGTGCCGCTCGATCTTCGAAAGCCAGGCAAGCAGGACTTCCTCGCTTTGCCCGGATACCCGGGAGAGCTTGGCGATTCCGGCTTCCTCCAGCACGCCGTGGGCGCTGTACCGCATGCCGATGTCGCCCTCCACGGTGCGCTTTGCATAGGGCTCGGGCAGCCCGCGAAGCACCGTACCGCCCCGGGTGGGCAGGCCCTCGGTGATGGAGTAGATGTCGGTCGTCGCGCCGCCCAGATCGACCGCCATCAGCTCGCCCAGTTCCTCCGCCAGAATGGTCAGCGCCTGCAGCACGGCGGCAGGGGTGGGCATCAGGATGCCGTCAATCAGCGCCTGCGCCTTGCTGAGGCCCTTAGCCGCCACGATCCTTTTCAGGAACAGCTCGCGAATCACGGCTTTGCACGGCTCGATGTTCAGCTTGCCGAACTGGGGCATCACGTTCTCGGTGACCAGCACCTCGCGCACTGCGGCTTCCAGGATGCCCTGGCACCTCTTCAGCGCGCTGCGGTTGCCCGCAAGCACAACGGGGCAACGGTGTGACAGGCGGGCAACCGCCTCGGCGTTCTGTAGGATGCACTCGCTGTTGCCGCCGTCCGTGCCGCCGGTAAGCAGCAGAATGTCGGGCTTCAGGCGTTCGATCTCGCCCAGGTCGTCGTCGGTGAGCTGGTAGCTGAACGTTCTGATGACCTTTGCGCCCGCGCCTAGCGCCGCGCGCTTGGCGGCCTCAGCCGTCAGCGCGGGGACCAGACCGCTGGCGATCATGCGCAGACCGCCAGCTGCGGACGAGCAGGCGTAGCGCTCCTGGTAGTCCAGCTTGCCAATGGTTTGCTCCAGCGATTCCTGCGCCCGGGACAGGCCCAGCCCCACGTCTTCCTCGACGGTGGTGTAGCTCTGCGCCGTGCCCAGCACCTGCTCCGCGTCGGCGTCGACAGCCGTCAGCTTGGTGTAGGTGGAGCCAAAATCAATCAGCAGAATCGGGTGCATGGCCTTATCCCTTCGCGCGCGCGGCGTCGCGCGCCGCAAGGTCGGCCTTGAGCTGGGCGATGGAGGTGTCCGGCGCGGTGCCCGGGCCAAACACCCGGTCAAAGCCCATGGCCTTGAAGCGCTGCTCGACTTCCTCAAAGGGTTGCTTGCCCACCACGATGTTGCCGCCCACGTACAGGGTGATGCCCTTGAGGCCGGCCTCGTCGCACTTTTCACGCAGGCCGCGGCAGTCCAGCTCGCCGTGGCCATACAGCGACGATACAATGATCGCGTCGGCGGCCGACTCGACTGCCGCTTCGATGAACTCCTCCTGCGAAACCATCACGCCCAGGTTGACCACGTTGAAGCCTGCCTCTGTAAAGGCGTACTGCAGGATCTGGTTGCCAACCGCGTGCACGTCGGCCCCGATCACCCCAAGCACCATCGTCCATTGGGACATGAACCGTCCACCTCCAGTGTTAGTTATATATCAATATTCTATAATGAGTTATATCAATTGTCAATAGGCAATTGCGCGGCGATCGCGCAGTGCGCAATTTCCCCGCAGAGACCCGCGCCAATCAGCCCACGAGGCGCAGCTTGCCATTCACCCTTTTTCAGATGCGCTCTTGCGCGTAAGCTCCTGCACGCGCTCCTCGATCGCCAGGTAGGAACCCTGGTCGATGCGGTAGTGGTAGGGGATGATGTTGCCGCCTCGCTCGGAAAACTCGCGCAGCGCGGCCTGGCCTTTTGCGGAGGTGTAGCTGAGGTAATCCGGCGAGACCAGCAGCGTGTGTTTGCCGGTGAGGAAGGTGTGCAGCGATTCGCCTGTGTTGGCGCGCAGCACCGGCGTTTCGGAGGGGCGCAGGTGAGGATAACCGCGCATGGCGCACTTGATGATCTCGCTGAAGCGCGGAGAAGACGTGTAGATGCCCACGCCGCCCGCGTCAATACGCGCCAGTGAGATCACGGTCTGCTGGGTGGGCGTGAGCACCACGCGCATCACGCGGTTGGCCAGATCCCCCAGAATCGAGCACAGTTCGTGGTAGTGGGTGGGGGTGGTGATGATCAGCGGATAGCGCGCGAACACGCCCTCGGGCGCGCGGCGCACGTCTTCAAGCAGGTACTCCGACAGCTCGATGCCCGCGAGCGACGACAGCTGGCCCACCGCCTCGCTGAGCGCCTCGGGATTGCAGTCCACGATGGCCACCGGCGTCAGGATGACCACAGGGTCGCGCTCGCCCAGCTTGAGCGCGAAAAACATCTGAATCTCACGCGTGGAGAAATTCAGACCCGTCAGCTCATCCAGCAGCAGACCGATGGCATCCATGGCCTGGCGTTGGCGGCTGGGGGACGCCTCGCGCACGAAGGTGCCCTTGCCTTGGGCCATGGACAGCCAGCCCTCGCGCACCAGGTGGTCGTAGGCATGGCGGATGGTGCCCCCGGCAATGCCCTGCAGCGCGCTCAGCTCCCGCACGGTGGGCAGCTGCTCGCCAGGCGCCAGATCGCCCCGCTCGATGGACGCCTTGATGGCGTCGGCCAGGCGCAGATAGATGGGTGAGGCGCCCTCTTCGATGATAAACAAACCAACACCACCAGTTCTTAGTCAATACGGTATTGCGCCGGGCCGGTCTCGTAGAGGTTGTCGCCCTTGCTGTCGATCAGCACCAGCGCCGGGAAATCCTTCACGGTGAAGCGGTGGATGGCCTCAGCCCCCAGGTCCGCAAACGCGATCACCTCGCTCTTGACGATGCTTCGGGCGATCAGCGCGGCCGCGCCGCCCACTGCGCCGAAGTAGACCGCGCCGTGCTTCACCATGGCGTCGACGACGGCCTGGTTTCTGCGGCCCTTGCCCATCATCCCCAGCAGCCCGAGCTCAATCAGGCGGGGAGCGTAGGCGTCCATGCGGTAGCTGGTGGTCGGCCCTGCCGAACCGACGGCGTGGCCCGGCGACGCGGGGGCCGGACCCACGTAGTAGATCAGCTGACCTTTCGGGTCAAACGGCAACGCCTTTCCCTCGTCGATCAGCTGCACCAGCCGCTTGTGGGCGGCGTCGCGCGCGGTGAACAGATCTCCGCTCAAAAGAACAGTATCCCCAGCCTTGAGCCCGGCAACAACGTCGGCCGTCAATGGCAATTGAATCTTGATGTCCATTTTTACAATCCTCCCTGTGATGAGGTTCACCCCTGCAAGGATGATAGGGGGCGGCTCCCTGACGCTATATCCTCGCGTGCGCGTGGCGCGCGGCGTGGCAGCAGATGTTGATGGCCACGGGCAGGCCGGCGATGTGGGTGGGGTAGGTGTCGATGTTGACGGCCAGGGCCGTGGTGCGACCGCCGATGCCGGCGGGGCCGATGCCGAGTTTGTTGATGTCCTCAAGCAGCGACTGCTCGAGGGCGGCGTACTGGGGGTTTGGATTGCGCTGGTCGATGGGGCGGGCGGTCATGCGCTTGGCCAGTATGGCGGCCATCTCCATGGTGCCGCCGATGCCAATCCCCAGGATGATGGGCGGGCAGGGATTGGGGCCGGCCTTCTCGACGGTCTCCAGCACAAACTTGCGCACGCCAGCCTCACCGTCTGCGGGCACCAGCATGCGCACAGCGGACATGTTCTCAGAGCCGAAACCCTTGGGCGTCACCAGAATGTCAATCCCGTCGCCCGGCACGATGCGGGTGTGCAGCACCGGCGGGGTGTTGTCCTTCGTGTTGGTGCGGTCAAACAGCGGGTCGCGCACCACGCTCTTTCGAAGATACCCTTCGGCGTAGGCTGCGCGCACGCCCGTTTCCACTGCGTCCGTCAGCGCGCCGCCCACGATGTGCGCGTCCTGGCCGACGTCGAGAAACACCACGGCCATGCCGGTGTCCTGGCAGATGGCGACGCGCTCTTCTCGCGCGATCTGATAGTTCTGGCGAAGCTGGTCGAGCACCGATTTTCCGCCGGCAGAGGGTTCGCTTTTGAGGCATTGGTCGACCGCGCACGCCACATCGTCGCCGATCACATAGCTGGCCTCAAGCAGCAGATCCCGAATGGTGTCGGCAATGGTTTGAGCCTGGATTTCTCGCATGATAGCGCCTCCGATCCAATTGATCTATATCAATTATAAAGGATGATGCAAGTGAATTCAAGTGCATAATCCCCAAGGGCGGTAGGTGCTTGTGGGTTCTATGCACTATATGTCGTGGTTATCAAACAAAAACACTACAATATATTCTGTAACGTAATCTTTTTGTCACATGAATATTACTTGACAGTCTTTGGCACAATTTCTATAATTAGTTTAACTAAGTAATTTGAGAGGTGCGCATGGATCCCTTCAATGCTGAGTTCAATCGCATGCTGGTCGCCACTTACAAGTCAATCATGAAGGTGGAGGAGCTGATGCTTCGCGACTTGAGTGCCAGCGACATCACGATCAGCGAGATGCACATGCTGGAGAGCATCGCGTCCGGCTGTGAGGCGGGCATGCACATCGGCGGCATCGCGCAGGAGCAGGGGATCACGCTGCCGTCCGTCACCACGGCGATCCAGAAGCTGGAGCGCAAGGGCTACGTAACCAAGCAGCGCAACGCGTTCGACGCGCGGCGCGTGCTGGTGATGCTGACGGACAAGGGCAGGCGGGCCGAGATCGCGCACCGTTATTTTCACAGAGAGATGGTCAAGGCTTGTGCGCGGGGCATGGACGAAAAAGAGCGCCAAGTGCTGATGGCAGGGTTGACCAAGCTGAATTGCTTTCTGAATCAAAAGGCCGAGCAGAGCGAGGCCGCGAGCTCCGAAGGAGATGGCAAATGAGAATACTGGGCGTGGGCCGCGCGCTGCCCGAAAAGGTGGTCACCAATGAGGATCTGACAAAATTTCTGGACACCAGCGACGAATGGATCCGCACGCGGACAGGCATCCAATCGCGCCGAGTGATCTCCAGTGAGAGCCTGCTGAGCCTGGGCGCGCTGGCGGGCCAGCGCGCGCTTGAGAGCGCCGGGGTGGACGCGTCCGAGATCGACTACCTGATCTGCACGACCGTGCAGGGCGACATGGTGACGCCCGGTCTTGGCTGCCTGCTGACTGGCGCGCTGGGCGTGTCCTCCGGGTCGGTCGACCTGAATGGCGCCTGCGCCGGATTCGTGTATGCGCTGGACATGGCGGACGCCTACATCGCGTCCGGCAAGGCGAAAAAAATCCTGATCGTGTCGGCAGAAGCCAACTCGCGGCTGTGCGACTGGAGCGACCGCTCCACTGCCGTGCTGTTCGGGGACGGCGCGGGCGCGACCGTGGTGGGAGAGGGCGACGGCTACATCGCCGGCCTGCTCACAAACCAGGCCAACGCAGAAGTGCTGGTGTTCTGGCCCGAACCGGGCAACAGCCCGTTCGCCGGCGAGCACCCGTTCACGCCGCTGCACATGGATGGCCAGGCGGTCTACAAATTCGCCGTGTCCGCCGTTGGGCAGGACATCAACGCGCTGCTGGCGCGCGCCGCAATGACGCCCGACGACGTCGATTTGTTTGTGCTGCACCAGGCCAACCAGCGCATCCTCGATGCAGCCCAGCAGCGGCTGAAGCAGCCGCCCGAGAAGTTTCCGCACAACATAGAGCGCACCGGAAACACCAGCTCGGCGTCCATCCCGATCCTGCTGGACGAGCTGATGCAAGCCGGCCAGTTGAAACCGGGCATGACGCTTGCACTCAGCGCGTTCGGCGCGGGGCTGACGACTGGCGCGTGCCTGCTCAGATGGACCAAGGACTAGTCCATCCACCGCGATCCACCGCGCAAGCGGAATCGATAAACCATCATCAACACACTAGGAGGCTACCAATCATGTTTGACAAAGTGGCGCAGATTCTGGCGGACTACAAGAGCATCGACGTTTCGGAAGTGAAGCCCGAGAGCACCTTCGCCGACCTGAAACTGGACTCGCTGGACGTGGCCGACCTGGCCATGAACCTGGAGGACGAATTCGATGTGACCATCGACCTGAGCCCGGAGGTCAAGACCGTGGGCGACCTGGTCAAGTGCATTGAAGAGGCGAAGAGCTGACATGATCCGCACCGAGATTTGTGAGGCGCTGGGCATCGAGTACCCGATCTTCCAGGGCGGCATGGCGTGGGTGTCCGAGGCAAAGCTGGCGGCTGCGGTGAGCAACGCGGGGGGCCTTGGGATCATCTCGGCCGGCAACGCGGACGCCGACCATGTGCGCGGGCAGGTCCGCGCGTGCAGACAGCTAACGGATAAGCCGTTCGGCGTGAACGTCATGCTAATGAGTCCGTTCGTGGACGACGTGTCTCGCGTGCTGGTGGAGGAGAAAGTGCCGGTGGTAACCACCGGCGCGGGGCTGCCCGGCAAATGGATGAAGGACTGGATTCCCGCGGGCATCAAAGTTGTGCCGGTGGTTCCGTCCACGGCCATTGCCAGGCGCGTAGAACGTGATGGTGCGACCGCCGTCATCGCTGAGGGCACGGAGTCCGGCGGACACGTGGGCGAACTGACGACGATGGCGCTGGTGCCTCAGGTGGCGGACGCCGTGAAAATTCCGGTGATCGCCGCGGGCGGCATCGCCGACGGGCGCGGCATCGCGGCCAGCTTCATGCTGGGCGCCAAGGGCGTTCAGTGCGGCACGCGCTTTCTGTGCGCCGAGGAATGCCAGATCCATCAGAACTACAAGGACCGCATCCTGAAGGCGCGTGACATCGACACGGTCGTCACCGGAAAACGCCTGGGGCACCCGGTGCGCACGCTGAAAAATGCGATGTCGCAGAGGTTCTACGAGATGGAGTATGACAGCGCCATCACGAACGAAGAAATCGAGAAATTCGGCGCTGGAACGCTTCGCCGCGCGGCCGTTGAGGGCGATTTGGACGGGGGCAGTTTTATGTCCGGCCAGATCGCGGCCATGGTGACGAAAATCCAGCCCGCTGGGGAAATTATACGCGAGATGTTTAGGGAGGCCGAGACATTGCTGATGGAGGCAAGTCTATGGGTAGCAAAGAAATAGCATTTGTTTTTGCGGGGCAGGGGGCTCAATATCCGGGCATGGGGCAAAGCATTTACGAAGCCAGCCCGGCTGCGCGCACGCTGATGGACAGGGCCGAACGGATTCGGCCAGGGACTCTGATGCAGTGCTTTTTGGGGGATCAGGAGGAGCTTAACCAAACCATCAACACGCAACCTTGTTTGTTTCTGGTGGACTTTGCCTGTGCGGTGGCCGCGCAGGAGGCGGGCTTTGAACCGGCCAGGTGCGCCGGTTTTTCGCTAGGCGAGCTGGCCGCCGCCGCGTTCTCGGGCGCGCTGCGCTTTGACGAGGCGTTTAAGCTGGTCATCAAGCGCGCCGCGCTGATGCAAAAGGCCGCCGAAAAAAACCCGGGCAAGATGGCCGCTGTGCTTCGGCTCTCCGCCGAGCAGGTGGAGGCGCTTGCCAGGGAATTTAACCAGGTGTACCCGGTAAACTACAACTGCCCAGGCCAGACGGTGGTGGCTTGCGCGGAAGCTGAGTTCGACGCATTTTGCGCAAAGGTGCAGGAACTGCGCGGGCGCGCTGTGCCGCTTGCTGTCAGCGGCGCGTTCCACTCGCCGTTCATGCGCCAGGCCAGCGAAGGGCTTGCGGAGTACCTTTCGGGCGTGAAGATCAACAGCTGTGCGATCCCGCTGTATTCAAACGTCACCGGCAAGCCATACGCAGGTGATTATAGACAGCTGCTCTCCGCGCAGGTGCAAAGCCCGGTGTTGTGGCAGAAAACCATGGAGAATATGCGCATGGCGCGCGCGACCATCTTTGTTGAACTGGGCGCGGGCACCACGCTTTCCGGATTCATCAAAAAGACGATAGACGACGCCATTGTTTACAATGTGGCGGATGCGGACAGCCTGGCTCGGCTGCAAGCGGCCAGGTCGGAGGGGATTTTATGAGTGAAACCAGGGTGGCGCTGGTCAGCGGCGGCTCGCGCGGCATCGGGCGCGCCATCGCCAAGGCGCTGACGGGTGCGGGCATGCGCGTGGCGATCCTGTATGCGGGCAACAAGGGGGCCGCCGATGAGGCGGTCCAGAATGGCGACTGCGCGCTGGCCATCCGCTGCGACGTGAGCCTGTCCGGACAGGTGATCGAGGCCGTCAGGCAAGCCAAAGAGGCGCTCGGGCCCATCGACGTGCTGGTGAACAACGCGGGCATCACGCGGGATGGGCTCAGCATGCGCATGACCGACGACGATTTCCAGAGCGTGCTCAGCACCAACCTGTCCGGCGCGTTCTACCTGATTCGCGCCGTCATGCCCGACATGGTGAAAAGGCGCGCGGGCCGCATCCTGAACATCAGCTCGGTCTCCGGGCTGATGGGCAACGCGGGTCAGGCGAATTATGCCGCGTCCAAGGCGGGCATGATCGGGCTCACGAAGTCCGTAGCCAAGGAGCTGGCGCCGCGCGGCATCACGGTGAACGCCATCGCACCCGGGTTCATCCAAACCGACATGACCGGCGCGATGGACGCTGGGGCGCTTGAAAAGGCGCTGGAGTTCGTACCCATGCGCCGCATGGGCGCGCCGGACGACATCGCGCAGGCCGCGCTGTTCCTCTGTTCAGAGGGGGCGGGCTACATCACCGGGGCCGTGCTGCAGGTGGACGGCGGCCTGTATATGTGAGGGATATGTTATGAAGCGAGTTGTGATCACCGGCATGGGCGTAATCGCGCCCAATGGCAACAGCGTTCAGACGTTTGCAGACCGCCTGTTTTCAGGCATGTCCGGCATCGGCCTGATCACGCGGTTCGATACCGCCGATTTCAAGGTGAAAATCGCCGCCGAGGTGAAGGATTTCGACGGCGAGCGGTACGGCATCGACAAGGGCGAGGCGAGAAGGCTTGACCTGTTCGCGCAGTATGCGCTGGCCGCCGCCGAGCAGGCGGTTGCGGACAGCGGCATTCTGGGGAACGTGGACAAGACGCGCTTCGGAACTTACGTGGGCAGCGGCATCGGCGGTATGCAGACCTTCATGAACGAGGAGGAGAAGCTGCTGTCGCGCGGTCCGTCCCGGGTGTCGCCGCTGTTTATCCCCATGATGATCGGCAACATTGCCGCCGGCAACATTGCCATCCGCTATGGCGCCGAGGGGCCGAGCCTCCCGATTGTGACCGCGTGCGCCACGTCCACCAACGCGATTGGCGAGGCGTTCCGCGCCATCAAGCACGGCTATGCCGACGCCATCATCGCGGGCGGCTCCGAGGCAACCATCAACCCGCTGGCAACGGCTGGCTTCACCAATTGCAAGGCGCTCACCGAGGCTTCCGATCCGGGCGCCGCCTCGTTGCCGTTTGACGCGCGCCGCGCCGGGTTCGTGATGGGCGAGGGTGCGGGCATCGTGATTTTAGAAGCGCTGGAGCATGCCAAGGCCCGGGGCGCGAAGATCTACGCGGAACTGTGCGGCTACGGCAACACCTGCGACGCGCACCATGTGACCGCGCCGCACCCGGAGGCCGAGGGCGCCGCGCGCGCGATGAGGCAGGCCCTGGAAGAAGCTGGGTACAAGAAGGGCGAGCGGATATACATCAATGCGCACGGCACCGGCACGCCGCTAAACGACGCCGCCGAGACGCTGGCCATCAAGAAGGCGCTGGGCGAAGACGAGGCGAGGAAGGCGCTCATCAGCTCGACCAAGTCCATGACCGGTCACATGCTGGGCGCGGCGGGCGGCGCGGAGTGCATCGCCGCCGTGCTGGCGCTACAGAGCGGCAGGGTGCCGCCCACGATCAATCTGATCCAGCCGGATCCGGCGTGCGACCTGGACTACGCGCCCAATCAGGCCCGGGAATTCCAGGCCGACCTGGCGCTGTCCAACTCGCTCGGGTTTGGCGGACACAACGGCGTGATTGCCATTCGGAGGTATGCATGAACATCAAGCAGATTCGGGAACTGGCCGAGATCGTCAGGGAAAACGGGCTGACGGCGCTGGAGATTGAAGAGGGGGAGACCCGCATTTTCCTGGGCCGCGAGACGATCGTGCAGGGTGCGCCTGCGGTTGCCGCGGCCGCGCCGGTTGCACAGCAAACGGCGCCGACCCCTGCCGGCAAGGAAGATCCGGTGGACTTCAACCGCACCAAGGAGGTTAAGTCCTCGCTGATCGGCGTGTTCTATGCCTCGCCGTCGCCGGAGGCCCAGCCGTTTGTGCAGGTGGGCAGCAAGGTCAAGAAGGGCGACGTGCTGTGCATCATCGAGGCCATGAAGCTGATGAACGAGATCGTGGCCGACGAGGCGGGCGAGATCGTAGACATTTGCGTGAGCAACGGCGATGTGGTGGAGTTTGGGCAAACGCTGTTTAAGTTGTGCTAAGCGTGAAGGCCTCTCGCGAATCTGTGAGATCATTTGGAGGAAGACCATGAACCGCGACGAAATCATGCGCATCCTGCCGCACCGGGACAGCATGCTGCTGCTGGATACGGCCGAGCGGACCGAGCCGGGCTGCGCGCGCGGCAGCTACACGGTGAAGGGCGACGAGTGGTTCCTGAACGGCCATTTTCCGGGCAACCCGGTGGTGCCGGGCGTGATCCTGTGCGAGATCATCGGGCAGGCCAGCTGCGCGCTGTTCAGCGACGCGATCCAGGGCAAGACGCCCTATTACGCGGGCATCGAGAAAGCCCGTTTTCGGCGCATGGTACGCCCGGGCGACACCATCGAGATCGAGGTTCGCGAGCTGCGCAGCAAGCTGAACGTGCACGTGATCGAAGGCTCGGCAAAGGTGGACGGGCAGCTGGCCTGCGCAGGCGAGTTCTCGTTTGTCATCGCCTGACAGCAACAGCCTTTAGGAGGGCAAGACTTTGTTTCCAAAAATCCTGATTGCCAATCGCGGCGAGATCGCGGTGCGCATCATCCGCGCGTGCAAAGAAATGGGCATCCAGACGGTGTCGGTGTTCTCCGAAGCCGACCGGGACGCGCTGCACGTGTCCTTGGCCGACGAGAGCTACTGCATCGGCCCTGCACCGGCGGGCAAGAGTTATCTGAACATGCCCGCGATTCTGCAGGCGGCGGTGGTGTCCGGCTCGGTGGCGATTCATCCGGGCTACGGGCTGCTCTCTGAAAACGCCGAGTTCGCCCGAGCCTGCGAGCAGTGCAACGTAAAGTTCATCGGCCCGAGCGCCGAGGTCATCGGCAAGATGGGCGACAAGGACGAGGCCCGGAGGCGGATGCGCGCGGCGGGCGTTCCGATCGTCCCCGGCTGTGATTTGGTCGAGAGCGCCGAGCAGGCGAAGGCCGAGGCCGAGAGGATCGGTTTTCCGCTGCTCATCAAGGCGCGCTCAGGCGGCGGCGGGCGCGGTATCCGCCGGGTGGACAGCGTGGCCGAGGTGGAGCGCGCGTTTCAGATGGCTTCTCAGGAGGCGCAGGGCGCGTTTGGCGACGGAGCGGTCTACATGGAGAAGTTCCTGCAGGACGTGAAGCACATCGAAGTTCAGCTGCTGTGCGACGCCCACGGGCATGCGGTGGCGCTGGGCGAGCGCGACTGCTCCATGCAGCGGCGCAATCAGAAGCTGATCGAGGAAAGCCCGTCGGCCGTCGTGGACGAGAACCTCAGAAACCGCATGATGGACGCCGCCGTCAAAGCCGCGCTGGCCGTTGGCTACGAGGGCGTGGGCACGGTGGAGTTTCTGCTGACGCGCGACAAGCAGTTCTACTTCATGGAGATGAATACGCGCCTGCAGGTTGAACACCCGGTCACCGAGATGGTTACCTGGATCGACCTGGTCAAGTGGCAGATCCGCGTGGCGGCAGGCCTTGAGCTGCCCTTTGAGCAAAAGGACGTCCGCATCGAAGGCCACGCCATCGAGTGCCGCATAAACGCCGAGAATCCTCTGCTGGGCTTCCGGCCTAGCTGCGGCAAGATCGAGATTTTGCACGTGCCGGGCGGCCCCTGGGTGAGGTTCGACACCGCGCTGTACCAGGGCTATGAGGTGCCGCCCTTCTACGATTCCATGATCGGCAAGCTGATCGTGTTTGCCAAGACCCGCGCCGAGGCCATCCGAAAGATGCAGGCGGCGCTGTGCGAGATGGTCATCGAGGGCGTGGACCACACCGCGTCCATGCAGGCCGAGCTCATCTCCGAGAGAGCGTTTGAGGATGGCTCGTATACTACCAGTTTTCTGGCAGGGAGGTAGCACATGCTCCCCAAGAACCTATTTAAACGGCCGCTGAACAAGCTTGAGGACATGGGGGAGGACACGCCGGGGCTCGGCATGCCCTCCGTGCCCGACGAGATGTATGTGGCGTGCCCCGACTGCAAGCACATGATGCTGGCGCAGCTGCTGCAGCAGAACCGCTACGTGTGCCCCAAGTGCAATCGCCATTTCCGGATCGGCGCGAGGAAGCGCGTGTCCATCATTCCCGACGAGAACAGCTTCGCAGAGATGGATGGGGAGCTGCTATCCGGCAATCCGCTTGCCTTCCCGGATTATGACGACAAGCTGCAAAAAGCCATGAAGGGAAGCGGCGAGAAGGAGGGCGTGCTGACCGGCACAGCCGCCTTCGAGGGCATCAGGGCCGCCGTGTTCGTGATGGACTCGGGCTTCATGATGGGCTCCATGGGCACCGTCGTGGGCGAAAAGGTCACGCGACTGTTCGAGTTCGCGATGGCCGAAAGTCTGCCGGTGGTGGGCTTTACGGTGTCCGGCGGCGCGCGCATGCAGGAGGGTATTCTGTCGCTGATGCAGATGGCCAAGACCTCCGGCGCGGTTAAGCGTTTCTCGGACGCGGGAGGGCTGTACATCGCCGTGCTGACCGATCCGACCACCGGCGGCGTGATGGCCAGCTTCGCCATGGAGGCCGACATCACCCTGGCCGAGCCGGGTGCGCTGATTGGATTTGCGGGGCCGCGCGTCATCGAGCAGACCATCCGGCAGAAGCTGCCCGAGGGTTTCCAGAGCGCGGAGTTCCTGCTGGATAAGGGCTTTGTGGATCAGATCGTGGATCGGCGGTCGCAGCGCGAGCTGATTGCGCGGCTGCTCCGCCTGCACGGAAGGGAGGCCGAACGATGAGCGCATATGACAAGGTGCTGGCCTCCCGCGCTAAGGGACGGCCCACCGCGCTTCAGTTCATTGAGGCGATGTTCACCGAGTTTGAGGAGATGCATGGCGACCGCCGCTTTGGCGACGACAAAGCCATCGTGGCCGGAATCGCGTTTTTGGATGGAAAGCCGGTCACCGTGATTGGCATTGAGAAGGGCGAAAGCACCCAGGACAAGGTCAAGCGCAACTTCGGTTCGGCGCACCCGGAGGGGTATCGAAAGGCGCTGCGCCAGATGAAGCTGGCCGAGAAGTTCAAAAGGCCGGTGATTTGCCTGGTGGACACCTCGGGCGCCTACTGCGGCATTGGCGCGGAGGAGCGCGGCCAGGGCTTGGCCATCGCCGAAAACATGGCGGAGATGATGACACTGAACACCCCAATCATCACCGTGATGATCGGCGAGGGCGGCAGCGGCGGCGCGCTGGCGCTGGCCGTGGCTGACGAGGTATGGATGATGGAGAACGCCTACTACTCGGTGATCTCTCCGGAGGGAGCCGCCTCAATCCTGTGGAAGGACGCCAAGCGCAATAAGGAGGCGTCCGAGGGCCTGCGGCTGACGGCGGAGGATCTGCTGGAGTTTCGGGTCATCGAGCGCATTCTGCCGGAAGACGGGCCCTTCAAAGGCCGCGCAGAGTCACTGAAAAACGAGCTCTCCGAGGCGCTCAGCCGCTATGCCGGGATGGACGCTCAGCAGCGCCTGGATGCGCGCTACCACAAGTACCGCAAGATCGGAGGGGATGCTTCGTGATCGTGATCGTCACCGACAGCACCGCCTATCTGACGAGAACCGAGGTCGTTACCATGGGCGTGATGACCGTTCCCATGAGCTATTCGATCGACGGCGGTGCCAGCTATTTCGAGGGTTATGTGGACGATTCGGACGCCTACGAGACGCTGGTCGCCAACAATCTGATGCGCATGCACACCTCGCAAGTGCCGCTGGGCACGTTTACCCGTGCGTTCACCGAGCTGCGCGCTGCCGGGCACGACGTGCTCTGCATCCCCATCAGCTCGCGCCTGTCGGGCACCTACGCCAACGCGCTCATCGCCGCGCGAGAGATCGGCGGCGACCACATCGAGGTGGTGGATTCACTGACGACGGCGGGCGGGCTGTATCTGCTGGTCAAGGAAGCGCGCGCGAAGATCGAGCAGGGCGCGTCGCTTTCCGAGGTGGCCGAGTATCTGAAGGCGCGGCGCGAAGCGCTGCGCACCGCGTTCTCTGTGGACGACATGGAGGCGCTGCGCAGGAGCGGCCGCCTGGGCAACGTGAAGATGTCCATCTCCACCATCCTGAACATCAAGCCGCTCCTGAAGATCACCGACGGTTCCATCGTGTCCGCCGGCATCGCCCGCGGCCAGAACGAGCAGATCAAGAAGCTTGGCCAGTTTGTCGACACCGAGGCCGGGCTGCTGGTCGTGGAGCAGTTCCTCGCCGGGCGCACCGCGCAAATCGTGCGCGAATTGTTTGAGGCACGCGGCTTCGAGGTCAAGTTCCGCCGCGTCGGGCCGGTGCTGGGCGTGCACCTTGGGCATGGGTCCGTGGGCGTGACCTGGATTGAGCCGGAGACGTAGAAGGTTCGCAAGGGCAACGCCGTCCTTAGCCCCTGATAGGGATTCATACTAGCCAAAAACATTAACTATTTATAAAAGCATCGCACTGTGATATAATGGAAAGCGAACAGTGGGGGTGCAAAAGATGAGCAAAAAGCGAGAGAAGTACACGGAGGAAGAACGAGCGGAGATCGTTTGTGAGAACG
>JAVBQA010000068.1:0-12898 GCA_031549325.1 Eubacteriales bacterium
GGCACCTCTGGCTCCAGCAGATGGGTGGGGGCCGCGAACAGCCCGCCATGCGCCCGGGCGATGTCCAGGTTCTCGAACACCTGCCTTCTCACATCGTCCGGCGATCCGAACGGCATCAGGCTCTGGGTGCCGATGGTGCCGTGGAAGCACAGCCGGTCGCTATACTGCTCGTAGATCTCCCGGAAACTCATGCACTCGGGCTGGATGGGATTGAGCACGTCCACGCCCACGTCGATCAGGTGGGGAATGAACGGGGTGATCAGCCCGCAGGAGTGGTAAAACACCAAAATGTCCGGCTTGACCTTGCGCACGGCCTCGATCAGCCGCTGCTGGCGCGGCTTGAGCCACTCCACATACAGCGACTCGCTCATCATGGTGCTGTGCTGCATGCCGATGTCGTCGCCGATGAACAGCACGTCCACCCCCGCCTCGGCATACAGGCAGGCGCGCCGGGTGGAGATGTCGGTGATCTTGTCCAGCAGGAAGGCGGCCGTGTCCTCTTCGCCCATCATGTCCATCATCAGCTCTTCCATGCTGCGGATGCACCACGCGGTCTCCCAGATGGTCATCTGCATGTTGCCGATGGACACGAGCCCCCGGTCCTTCAGGTTCCGCACGTCGGCCCGCTGCCGCTCGATGGACACGCCGTCGAACGTCGGGAAGGGGTATGCCTGCATCTGCTCCAGGCTGTCTACGCTACGCAGCGGATTGCGCATGTAGGTCATGTGCTGCGCGGCGGCGCTGCCCGGCTCGTGGGCCACGCCGAACAGGTCGATCTCCGCGCCCGGCTTCAGCCCGTCCGCGTAATAGGGCAGAAAGCGCCGGGTGTCCATGTCGAGCGGCAGGATCTCGCTGACCCGCCGCCAGGGCATACCAAAATGGTCGCGGTAGTCCTCGTCGGACCCGGTCTCGCGCCGGTAGGTCTCCATCAGCGCCGGGCACAGCATGAATTCCACCGGCGCCTCGTCATGGGGTTGGCGGCGCAGCAGCGCCAGCAGGTTTTCTCTTGGGTTCATGTGCAGCCTCCCGCGTTTGCGTTTCCAGCACCAGTATACCATGAATTGGGCGGCTGCTCAAGCTCATCCCTGCACGTGGATCACGCCCTGGATCATGCCCATCCAGCAGCTGTAGCCCACGTCGCCCGCCTGATCCGGCGTGAAGCTGACCACGTTGTCGCCCGGATGCAGCGCCACCTCGAGATTGTAATCCGGGACGATGAACACCTCGTTGCAGCCGTTGACGGCGCGCTTTCCGGCGCTGATCGTCCACTCCACCGGGATCCCCTTCTTCACGGTGATCTCCGGATACATGCCGGGCGACAGCTTGGACGCGATCTTCTGCACCTCCGGTTCGGACGCCGGGGCCTCCTCCGGCTCGGGCGCGGAAGCGGGCGCCACCGTTCCGGCCGGCGCGGCCGTTTCCACCGGGGCGGCCACCGCCCGGGGCGCGGGCGCGGGAACCTTGGCCAGGTTCAGCCCGCGCGCCAGCGTCATCCCCCCCAGCGCGATCACCAGCAGCGCGCTGACGGCCATCATGCGGCGGGTGGACTTCTGGGACAGCAGCGAACCGATCGAGCCCAGCGCGAACATCAGCGGCACGGTTCCGAGCGCAAAGCACAGCATGGACAGCGCGCCGGCCACGGCGCTGCCGGTGCCCAAGGCGTACAGCTGCATGGACTGCAGCGGCCCGCAGGGCATCAGCCCGTTCAAAAGCCCGACGGCGAACGGCCCCGCGCCCGTGAAGCGGCCGGCGAACGCGCCCAGTTTTTTGGGCATCCGGGGCAGCAGCCGGGAGAGCCCGGGAATCTTCAGCAGGTTCAGCCCCATCAGAATCATGAACACGCCCGCCAGCACCGAAATGCCGCCCTTGACGGCGCTGCTGATCGGCAGCACCGCGCCCACCGCGCCCACCAGCGCGCCGATCAGCGTGTAGCTGAGCACGCGGCCCGCGTTGTACAGCACGGCGGGCAGCGCCTTTTTCGTCTGCCCTTCGCGCACGCACTGGGACAGGTTGATGCCGCCGCACATGGCCACGCAGTGCAGCGAGGTCAGCAGGCCAGTAAGAAACAGCATGCCATAGCCCATGCCCGACTCAACGCTGGGCAGCAGCTGCGCGCCCAGCGCGTTGGCCAGGATCAGCAGCCCCGCCAAGCACAGCGCGCCGACGCCCAGCCAGATCCGGCCGCCCTGTTTCGGCGGTTGTTCCGGCCGCACCGGGTAGCCCTCGGCCTCGATGCGCCGCTTGATGTCCGCCATGTCACAGCCCTCGCCAACAAAGAGCCTGACGGTCTGCCCCATGGCGTCCGCGCGGACGGAACGCACCCCCGGCAGGCCGGACAGCGCCCGCTCGATCCGCTGCTCGCAGCGCGCGCAGCTCATCCCTTCCACAAAAATGGTTGCCTGCTTCAGCCCATCGTTCACGCACATTACTCCTATCAATCCAGTATGAATACCATTGTGCCGACAGTATGCGCCTCGCATGTTAATTCTGTTGTGTGGATTTTGTGTACAGTTTTTCAACAAGCGCGAAAACGCGCAAAGCCGGCCTAACCTTTGCCATGTCGCCGCCGCCCGAGGGCCAGGCACCCGGCGGCCAGGGCAATGCCCAGCCACAAAAAGGCCTTGGCGTAGGCGGCCTCGGCGTACACGCCGCCCTCCCCGGGCGCGGGCAGCGGCGAGGGGTCGTATGGCAGGCCGTTGTCCATGCACATGCCCATCACGTTCAGCATGTTGATGACCGGCACGCCCCGCGCGGCGTACTCGTACATCAGCCCGCGGTTTTTCGTCGTCGGGATGGTGGGCGGGTTTTTGACCAGCCCGTTCGGAAACGCCAGCGTGTAGGCGCTGGTGCCGCTGTTGGCCGCCGCGCCGCCCACGTTGACGAAGCACCGGACGTCTGTTCCAAACAGTTCCAGCCGCCGCTCGATGCTCTGCTCCAGCGTCGGCAGGCTGATGAATTCCACGCCCTCCCGCGCCGCCAAATCCGCGATCAGCGCCTGGGCGTTCTCAAACAGCACGCTCTCGCCGTGGTCGTCGTCCCCGCCGGCGGACGTGGCCAGGATGGTGCAGTCCACCAGCCCCTGCTCCCTGAGGATCCGGGTCATTTTGGCGATGTTCAGCTCGGGCCGCGTGCCGCCGTACATGGACGCGCCGAACGACGCGATCACCCGCGCGTCCAGCTGAAGCTCTGTGGCTGCGCACAGCGTGGCCAGCATCAGCCCCGGGAACGAGCCGCTGGTGCCGATGGCGACGGCGTCGCCCGGCCGCAGCCCCGCGCCCTCGAAATAACGCACCAGCAGCGCGGCGAAGTTGGGGTTCAGCGCCGAGCGCTTGGCCTCCAGGTGCCCGAGGGTGGTGGTCAGAAAGGTGAACTCCGGGCCGATCAGCCCGGTCTGGTTGATGTCCTCCGGCTGCATCTCGATGCCCTCCTCCCGAACGACCCGGAGCAGCGCGGCCTCGCAGTCCCGCATCCGCTCTGCGGCGCGAAGCTGCGCGTCGCGATACGGCGTGGGCGCGCTGACGGCCAGCCGGGTGGACAGCAAATAGCCGGCAGCCAGCGCCATCAGCGCCAGCCCCAGCCACACGAGCGAGATCCTGCCGCGCGAAAGCGCGCCCATCACAACGCCACCATCAGCAGGCCCTTGACCAGCAGCGTGGCCACGGCGACCATCAGCAGCGTTCTGGGCACGCCCTGCTTCATCATGTCGTTGGCCACCAGCCCGGGGATGATGTAGCCGATCACGCGCAGATCCTGCGGGATGATGTTCAGGTAGTAGAACGATTTTTGCAGCACCCAGCTGGCGATCAGGCTGAGCAGCACGGTGGCCATGAAGCGGCGGCTGCCATACAGGATCACGAAGCGGGAGATCAGCTTGGTCAGCAGGAACACCAACAGCGCCAGCGCGAGGGTCATCAGGATGCGCAGCGGCTGCTCCGTGAACAGCGCCAGATACCCCGCCGAGATCAACCCGCCGGTGTGCAGCCCCAAAAACTCATAGCTCAGGAACCCCAGGATCACGCTCAGCCCGATGGAAGCCTGTTGCATTCTGTTCCCCTCCTTTCCCTCAGCCGCCGGATGAAGTCCGCGCCCGCGCCCTTGATGTTGCCCAGGCACAGCACGACGCCGGGTTCTTGGATGAGCCCATCCGGCGCTTGCGCCGCGCAGGGCAGCCCGGTCTTTTTCGCGAACCGCCTCGCCACCTTGGGCGCGAAATCGCCGATGACCGTGACGGACCGAACCCGCTCCCCCAGCTCTCGGATCAGCGGCATCATGGTGTCCACGCGGTACTCGCGGTCCTTCCGGTTGTTGAACACCACGCGGACAGGCTGGCCGGACAGCCCCTGTTTGATCTCGGTTTCGCGCAGCAGCTGCGCGCTGGACAGCGCGTCGTTGGCGGCAAAGGCGTTGATGACCGTGCAGCCGCCAAACGCGAACGGGCCGTCCATGCCGATGTCGGGCGTCGCCTTCAGCATGCCGCGCAGCGCGGTCTCGCGATCCACGCCCAGCGCTTTCGCGGCCGTCAACACGAGCTGCAGGTTTTCCAGAAACACAGGGTACGCAAACCGATCCATGTAGCCGTCCGGCAGCGGGACCGCGTCCGGGGGGATGGCGCCCGCATACGGCTCGGCGCTGAGGATGGCCGCGCCCCTCGGGATGGAGAACGCGAGCGCGCGCCGGGTTTCCGCCTCGGTCGCGCCGATCTCCTCCTTGTGGTCGACCCGGGCGTTGGTGATGAGCACGTGGGTCGGGCGAACCATCTGGGCGACGGCGCGCTGGGACTCGGGCCGCACCGCCATGCACTCCAGCACGACGGCCTGGACGCCCAGCTTGCGCGCCAGCCGGAACACGGGCAGCTGCTCAGTCAGCCGCACGCCGCGCGGCCGGGCCAGCGGCTGCTCGGAGCCGTCCGGCAGGATGACGGCCGCCGTGGTGCCGGTGCACTTGGCGAGGGTGTTTATGCCCGCCTCCCGCAGCGCCGCCGCCAGCAGCCTCGTGACGCTGGTTTTGCCGCGCGTGCCGTTCACCAGCACGCGAACGGGCGCCCGCCGCACATTGCGCATGTGCAGCGCGCGCTCCAGCACGCCCAGAACGAGCAGCAGACAGGACAGGGCGATCACAAGGTGCATGGACGGCCTTCTTTCAGCGGTGATACTGTATTGTATCACGAACACCCAAATCCCCGCAATAAAAAAGGATTCCCGGGCGCTTTGAAAGCGTCCGGGAACCCGCTGGTCCTTCTTTGAAAACCGGATTACTTCTTGGGCGCGGCGCCGGCCGGGCCGGGATTGCGGGGAGAATTCAGCATCAGGTCTTTCCAGTAGTCCGGCCAGGTGGCGCCGTTGCCGCCCATGTCCTTGCGGCCCCACATGTAGGTGCCCATCATGTCGTCACCCAGCTTCAGCCAGTCCTTGTGCCACTCGACGGCGTTGTTGTAGGCGTAGGTGGTGATCAGCTCGAGCGCCTCGTCGGTCTTACCCTCGGCGATCAGCTTGGCGCCGGCCTCCTGCAGCTTCGGAACGATCTCATACTGCGCCGCCATCTTGTCCGTGCGGGCGGCGTAGATGTCCTGGATGGCTTCCTGGTAGTTGATGGTGGCGATCTGCTGCACGTAGGAGTTGGTCCACCATCCGCTGTCGCGACGGAACTCCTCGTAGCGGTTGCCGATGGTGTACAGATCGGGCACGCGGGTCATGCTCGGCCACATCGGCGTGATGTAGGTGGAGTCGGGCGCGCCGTAGCCATACCACACCAGGCACTTCATCTCGTCGGGCAGGTCGGCCTTGATGTTGGCGATCATCACGTAGCAGGTGCGGAACATGTTGATCGGGCGCTCGACGTTGTTGAAGTCGATCGGGTTGCCGAACGGGCCGGCCTGGGGGGACAGCGACACGTCATAGTCGGTGCCCTGGTAGTAGTCGCCCTTGATCTTGAACACGTCGTCCACGGACAGCTTCTTCTCGGGGGTGACCCACAGCGGGAAGCGCAGGGCTTCCGGATCCAGGTTCAGGCTGGGGGCAGCCAGAGACAGGCCGCGCCACTCGCGGCGGGTGGAGTAGGCGCTGTTGTCGGGCGCGTAGATCTCGGCCGGGGAGAACACGTCGCTGCCCTCTTCCCACAGGCCGTTCTCGATGGCGTAGCTCTTCAGGTTGTCGGAGCAGATGTAGTTCTCCGGATCGTCGAACTTGAAGTCGGCGATGCGGGCGCGGTTGGCGGCCACAAAGAAGCCGTCCTCCGGGATGCGCACGGCGGCCCACAGGTCGCGGCCGTAGAACTCGGCGACCCAGGCTTCGTTGCCGTCGCAGATGTTGATGGTCTCGCCCGGATCACGCCAGCCGTAGTCCTTGACCAGCTGGCCCATGATCTCAATGGCTTCCTTGGCGGTGCTGGCGCGCTCCAGGGCGATGTCCTGGGCGTTCCAGCAGTCGATCAGGCCGTCGTTGTTCTTGTAGATCAGGTCGCTCACCTTCTGGCCGTAGCCGTCGCCAGCGGTGCGCTCGAAGGTCTTGTTAATGCCGAAGGTGGATTCGCCCATCGCGACGCCCTTCTCGTTGATGAAGGAGTAGCGCGAATGGAAGTACTTGTAGGTGTTCTGAGGCTGGGGCATTTCGGCGGCGAGCATGCCGTTGCCGTAGTCCTTCACCTCGGGGTACTTGCCGTAGTCGCCGTAGTTGTGCGAGTCGATGACGATGTCGCGGGTCTTGCCTTCGCCGCCCTCCATCGACGGGATGATCCACAGGCGGAAGTCGGCGCTTGAGGAGTCGTCGTTGTGGGTGGCGATGGTGGAACCGTCCGTCGTGGCGCCCTTGCCGACCAGCACGGTGGTGCAGGCGAGCGCGCTTTGGCACGTCACGAGCATCATGACGGCCACCAGGATGATGGCGATGACCTTGGAATTCCTCTTCATCTTGTCCCCTCCTATTTTTCATGGGCACCTGCCCATAATGGATACATGGTTGGGATGCGAGTGAGCTTCCGTTCCGGGAGGTTTGGAGGGCCTCAGCCCTCCAAGTCCATTCCGCAGGCGGCGACCTGTGCGCCGCCGAGGAGCGAATCAAGCATTCGCTTCCTTGCGGGATTTTCGGCCGTGAGGCGAAGGATCACAGAAAATCCTGTAATCGTCTCCCATTCAACGAGAAGATTTGGCCGCAGCCAAAGATTCTCGTTGCCCGTTTAGATTTTTTGCACCAGCTCCGGGTCAGCTGTGGCCGGATCGTGCAGGAAATAGCCGACGTCGTGCTCCTTGAGGTCCTCGAAGGTGGGCCAGGTCACGACGACTTCCTTCTCCGGATAGAACGCGGCGGTCTGCTTGACCACCTCGAGCGCGCCCGACAGGTGGCGGCCCACGCGGTACCACATGGGATAGCCTTCATCCTTGTTGTAAGGCACGAAGGTCAGCTTGTGGTCGGCGGCGGTCTGCAGGAACTCGTCCTTGCCCTCCGTCATCAGCGCCACGGTCATCGGGCCGACGACGCGGTCGATGAAGGGTTCCGGCGTCTCCATCAGCACGGCCAGCGTGTCGGAGTAGTCACCCCACTCGCGGTGGGACAGGCCCTTCAGCGACTTGGGCGACGCTTCGCACTTCATGTCGAAGCTGGTGGAGGTCAGCATCATGGAGGCCATCATGGCGATGTCCAGGCTGTCGTCATGCGCGACATAGGTGCCCACGACCGGATACATGATGGACGCCTCGTGCACGTCGATGGACAGGTCGATCTTCTCCTGCCGGATCAGCTCCATCAGCGCGTAGGAACCGCGCTCGGTGAGCGTGCCGTCCGGACGGCCGGGGAAGGTGCGGTTGAAGTTGCGGATGTCCTGGTAGGCCAGGTTCTGGCCGGACGGGTAGTTCACATAGGTGAACGGGTCGGGCCACTGATCCAGCGGGTTGGTGTTGCGGTCGCCGATCTTGAACCGGGGGTTGCCCCACTCGGTCTTGATGTTGTAGAACATCGGGTAGGCCGAGCCCAGCATGCCGGTGGTGGAGGCGGAGCGGTTGCTCTGGGGCACCACGAACACCTTGCCCTTTTCCACCTTGATGTTCTCCATCAGCACGTAGGCGGACATGTTGGACGCGGGCTCGTAGGGGTGGGGGTTGGCGGCGTAGAGCACGCTGCCGCCCGGCACGCCCGAGTCGAAGATGTAGATGGGGGTGTCCATGTAGGTGCCCTTGAGGCTGGGCAGGTAATCGCTCAGCCACTTGATTTCGGTCAGCGCGTCGCTGACGACGATGGTCTCCTGGTAGTGGCGCAGCTCGTAGAACTGCACGCCCGCGATCGCGCCCAGCGCCAGCATCACGCACAGCGCGACGCACTTGAACAGCAATGGTTTCTTCTGGTAGGCGGTCTTTTTCTCAGTCATCTTTCATTCCCTCCCCTACTTGATCCACAGAATGCGCAGCAGGAACGGGATGATGCAATAGGCGTAGACGATGTCGTACACCAGGCCCTGGCGGCGCTCGCGCTTGAACAGGTGCTTCACCAGGAACAGACCGATCACGGCGGCGAAGCCGAAATAGATGTAGTGGATGATTTGCTCCAGCATGACCATGGTTTGCCCCTCCTTTACTTGATCAAGAACGCGAACGTGCTCGGGAAGCGCAGCATCACCAGCGCCAGCGCGCCCAGCAGCAGGCAGGGCACGATGATCTGCTTGAGGAACGAGCCGTAGCTGCCCTCGTACCCGACGGTTTCGCAGGTGATGCGCCCGACGATGCGGGACGGCGGCAGGCAGTCGCCGATGGGGAACATCAGGCTCAGCGCGGCGGCCACCACGGTGGTGTTGAAGCCGGCGGTGTTGAACATGAAGATCAGCGGCGTGGCGATGACGATCGCGCTGCCGTAGCTCATGCAGGCCTGGCTGAACGGCGCCACCAGCAGGATGGCGATGTAGATCCACATCATGGGCAGCGTCACAAACGTGATGCCGATCAGGCCCTTCACGCCCACGGCGGCCATGACGTTCTGCATCACGCCCACCGAGATGACCGTGGCCAGCAGCGGAAACACCTGCTCCATGGTTCTGTCCATCACGTTGATGTATTCTTTAAAGGAAGTCTTCTTCGGGTTGCACAGCATGGCCACAATGGTCGACAGCACGAACATCAGCGGCATGCCCAGCACCGGAATGCTGAACGGGATCAGCAGCGACGCCATCAGCAGCGCCACCAGCGTCAGCGGGGGCAGAATGATGCGCAGCCCGTTCATCCCCTCGGGGGCGGTCGGCAGCTCGGACAGGATCTTCTCCTTGGACTCGCGCTTGCTGCCCCAGCCCAGGAAGATGATGGTGAACGCGCCGACGATCACGATCGGGATCAGCAGCAGCCAGGTGAAGCCGACATACGGCATGTTGGCCTGGGCGGTCATCAGCATGGTCCACAGGTTGATGGGCGGCGCGGCCGCCGACAGGATGGCGAACATGAACACGAACGCGGCGGTCTTCTTGGCCGACAGGCCCATGTAGGTGACGACCGTGGCCACCAGCGCGCCCATGACGAACACCGAAACGCTGCCCGCGCCGGTGATGGCGCCCGGAACCAGCATGAAGATGGCCATGAAGCACAGCAGGATCCACTTGTTGTCAAACTTGTTGACCAGGTTGCGCGTCAGCGCCGTCAGCGAGCCGCTGTTCGAGTACACGTTCACAAACAGTGAGGCCGTCACAAACAGGATCGCCAGATCCAGGTTGGTGGACAGGCCCTCTATCAGGATGCGCGTGCCGTCCATGCCGTTCTGCCACTGATGCGCCACGCCGAAGACCATGCCCACCACGGCGGTGATCGCCATGGAGATCTCAGTGGACTTCAGGAAGATGCTGCTCAGCACAAAAGCAAGCGCCATGGCGATCAGGATGATCGAGGTGTCTAGATACATTGAGCGCCCCTCCAAGCTTCTAGTAGTACCGGGACAAGACAGGATGCCCAAGGGACTTCGCCCTTGAGAGAGGGGACGCGGGGGAACAGAGCCCCCCGCCCTTCCCTTTTGTTATTGCTTCACAAACGCCTGCTTGGCCAGCTCGGTGAAGTCGATGGAGTTGTCGATGATGGTCAGCGGGGTGCCGTTCTCTTCCTTAAACTTGTCGAAGCGGCCGTCGCTGTTGCCGTCCTTGACGACGATCATCCACTCGGCGGCCGGGCAGATCACGTCGATGCAGCGCTCGTTGGCGTTGGTGGCAATGTCGGAGCGCTTGTCCTTCTCGAGCAGCACGGCGATGATGGGCAGCTCGATCTCCTTGGCGGTGGCGACCATTTTCTCCAGGCGCGCCACCTCGTCGTCGATGGTGATGCCCGAAGCGCCCAGCCCCTTGTCGGTGGAGCCAATGACGCACACCAGCGCGCTGTATTCCTTGGCCTTCAGGTCTTCCTCAACCGGCTCGGACAGATAGAAGAAATCGGTGTCCAGCTCGACGGTCTTGGTCTGGCCGGTGAGCAGGCGGGCCATCTTGCCGCCCGGGCCCTGGCCGGCGTTGGTGATCAGAAACGGGGTCCCATACGTCTTCACGGGGTCGCCGGAGATCGCGGCGAACGCAGCCGTCGGGATCGAGGCAAGCAAAGCAACCAGCAGCACCAGGGAAAGAACCTTACGCATAACAAAAACCCTCCTCGAGATGATTGGGGTAACCACACGAGCCACCATACAGCAGTATAATATGGAATCACGGTAAAGTCAATGAAACCAGACGGTTAGAGTTTTGGGGCCCTTGGGTTTACGATTTGAGAAAACACGATTTGCGTGTTCGTCTTGCCAAAGCGCTGCAGCTCGCCGATGAACGCGTCCAGCTCCATGGTGCTCTTGAAGCACACCTTGATGAGCATGGAGTAGTCTCCGGTCACGCAGCTGCACTCCAGCACATTGGGCATCTGATCGATGTAGGCGCTGAACTGGGGCTTGTCGCCCGGCTGCACCTGCAAGCTGACGAACGCCAGTATGTTGTATCCCAGCCGGTAAGGATCCAGCACCGGCTGGTAGCCCTGGATCACGCCTTCTTTCTCCAGCCGCGCCAGGCGCGCCGTCACCGCGGGCGAGGACATAAACACCTGCTCCGCCAGCTGCTTGATGGACTGCCGCCCATTCTGCCGCAGCAGCCCGATCAGCTTCACGTCCACCGAATCCAAGTGATGCATGTAAACCTCCGTACACCGTGCGTTAACATTCTACCAAATTTGAACGGTTTGTGACAGTATGTAAAGCCATTTGTCCGTAATTTTACAAAATGAATTTTCTTGCCCATTTTCACCTTACATATGCAGTTTTTTCTGTGCATATCCGTATTTTTTGCAATATGTCATGCAAATCCTTGACGGAAACCCTGCAAGACGGTATGATGGATTCAAACGATCATAAGAGGGTGCAGCCTATATGAACACGCGCATGGAGAAGGATTCCGTCGGGGCGATGCAGGTTCCAGCCGAGGCTTATTACGGTGTGCAGTCGCTGCGCGCTCAGGAGAATTTTCCTATTACCGGGCGCACGATGCACCCGGTGCTGGTGGACAACATCCTTCGCATCAAGCGCGCCTGCGCGCTGGCCAACCAGGAGGCGGGCGCGCTGCCCGGCCAGATCGCGGACGCCATCGTGAAGGCGTGCGATGAAATCCTGGGGGGCAAGCTGCGCGACCAGTTCATCGTGGACACCATTCAGGGCGGCGCGGGCACGTCCGCGAACATGAACGCCAACGAAGTCGTGGCCAACCGGGCGCTGGAGATCCTGGGCCACGAAAAGGGCGACTACCAGCACGCCCACCCCAACGACCACGTGAACCTCGGCCAGTCCACCAACGACGTGTATCCCAGCGCCGGCCGCATGACGGTGCACATGCTGCTGGACGGCCTGCTAGAAGCGCTGAGCTCGCTGTGCCGGGCGCTGCACGCAAAGTCCGTCGAGTTTGACGACGTCATCAAGATGGGGCGCACCCAGCTGGAGGACGCCGTGCCGGTGCGGCTGGGCCAGGAGTTTGCGGCGTATGAGTCGGTTCTCCGGCGGGACATCGCGCGCATCGCGGCAGCGCAGAAAACCATGCGCGTGCTGAACATGGGCGGCACGGCCATCGGCACCGCGCTGAACGCCGAGCCCGTGTACCTGAACCGCATCCTGCCCATCCTGTCCAAGATTTCGGGCATCGAACTAAGCCGGGCGGACGACATGATCGACGCCACCCAGAACACCGACGGCTTTACCGCCGTGTCGGGAGTGCTGAAAACCTGTGCGGTGAATCTGTCGAAGATCTCCAACGATTTAAGGCTGCTGTCCAGCGGCCCTCGAACCGGCATCGGCGAGATCGCGCTGCCCGCGCGGCAGAACGGCTCGTCCATCATGCCCGGCAAGATCAACCCCGTCATTCCCGAGGTGGTGAACCAGATCGCCTTCAAGGTGTGCGGCAACGACGTCACCATCTCCATGGCCTCCGAGGGCGGCCAGCTGGAGCTGAACGCGTTTGAGCCGGTGATGCTGCACTGCCTGTTCGAGTCCATCCAGATCATGCAGCACGGCTGCGAGACGCTTGAAAAGAACTGCATCGAGGGCATCGTGGCCAACCGCGCCCACTGCCTGGATCTGGTCAAGCACAGCGCGGGCATCATCACGGCGCTGTGTCCGGTGCTCGGCTACACCAAGGCCGCCGCCATCGCCAAGGAGTCCCTGGCCACCGGGGTGTCGGTGTACAGCGTGATCAAGAAGAACGTGAACATGGATCCGGACGAGATCGACAAGATGCTGGATCTGCGGGCCATGACCGTCAGCCCGCTGGACAAGGGCTAAGAAGAAACAGATTGAAACGCGGGGGCGCCAATGTGGGGCCCCCCCGTTAGATGTTCCCGGCCGGCCACGCCCCCCCCGCTTGGCAAGACCGTACCACCGGACGACACAGGTGTGGCCACCCCCAGGGAGGGGGGCGGGGCCCAGATACC
>JAVBQA010000025.1:0-21281 GCA_031549325.1 Eubacteriales bacterium
CGCTACTTTTTGTGCTTTTTGGGGGCTTTGGTTATTCCTTTGTGGGCACGTCCGTCCCTGCCCCCAAAAAATTTAAAACGGGGGGCGGAATGCGATCGCGCTCGCCGCCACCGTTTTCTCTCCCCCTGGCCGGCCGCGGCCCAAAATGCCCGTCGGCCCATCGTCACCCCACCACGCTCCGGCCCCCGGAAATCTTGTTGAACACCAGCAGCGAAACGATGGTGGCAAAGGTCAGTATCGTCGCCAGCGCGGCGGCGGTTCCATAGCCGTCCTTGAAGATCTCGGTGTAGATCGCCACCGGAATGGTGCCGGTCTTGCCCCCGTACAGGATCAGGGTGGAACTGAGCTCGTTGATCGTGGCGATGAAGCTGAGCACCGCGCCAGACAGCAGCCCGGGCAGCATCAGAACCGCCGTGGTCTTGGCGAACGTGCGCATGGGCGGCACGCCCAGCGAGATCGAAGCCTCCTCGACCGCCGGTTCGATCTGGTACAGGATCCCGATGCTGGACCTCAGCGTAAACGGGATCTTGTGGATCACGAACGACACGATCAGGATCGCCATCGTGCCGGTCAGCGGCGGCATCGGCCCGTTCCATTTGTTGAACGCCACCACCAGGCTGATGCCCAGCACCGAGCCGGGGATCACATAAGGGAACATGATCAGCATGTCCAGCAGCGTGGCCATCTTGCCCTTCCGGCGCACGATGATGTAAGACAGCAGCAGCCCCAGCAGCATCATGATCAGCGTGGCGACAATGGAAAAGGTGAACGAATTCCGAATGTTGGTGGACAGCTTGTACAGGATCGAGCGGTAGCTGTCCAGGCTGAACCCGGACACGAACAGCGGCCCGTTGGTCTTGATGAACGAGGTCACGATCACGGTGATCTGCGGGATCACGGCGATCAGCGCCACCAGCGCCACGGGCAGCGTGGCCAGGGCCCTGCGCCATCCGCGCAGCTGGATCACCTGGGGCGGGCGCAGCGAGCTCATGGTGTAGTTCTTCCTGTCGATGAACCACTTCTGAACAAGCATCACCGCCATGGAGCACACCACGATCACCACTGACAGCATGCTGGCGAACGAGGCGTTGGTGGACACCTCGGACATATACTCCTCATAGATCGTGATGGGCAGCACCTTGTATCCCTCGCCCAGCAGCAGCGGCGTGCCATAATCCGCCAGCGCCGACATGAACACGATCAGCGCGCTGGACAGGATCGTGGGCATGATGACCGGCAGCGTCACGCTCACGATCTTTTTGATGCCGTGCACGCCCAGGCTCTCGCTGGCCTCGTCCAGCGCGCTGTCGTAGGTCGAGAGCGCGCTCGACACATACATGAACACAAACGGAAACAGCTTCAGCGTGAACACCAGCAGGATGCCCTTGAACCCATAGATCGAGCCCACGTGCACGCCGATGCCCTCGAGCAGCCGGGTGAACAGCCCGTTTCTGCCCATGAGCAGAATCCAGCTGTACGCGCCGATGAACGGCGGCGACAGCATGGACAGCACGACCATCACCGAAATCACGCGCTTGCCCCACACGTTGTAGCGGTTGTTGATGTACGCCATGGGGATGCCGATCAGCGTGGCCAGAACCGTGGTGCAGAAGCACACGTTCAGGCTGTTTTTGAGCGAGTTCAGGTAATACTTCTTTTGGAAGAATTTCTCGTAGTTGGCGAAGCTGAACGGCCCGCCTTTGGGGAAGAAGCTCTGGTAGAACAGCTTGGCAAACGGATAGATGATGAACAGCGCCGCCAGCAGCAGAAACGCGATGACCACGAACGACCAGAAATCGAACCGCGGCCTGCCGAGCCGGGGCGCGCGCACCTTTTTCTGGCTCATCATAGCAGCGCATCCTTTCCGTCGCTGGTGAACACGTTGGCCTGCGCGACGGTGAGCGACACGCGCTCCCCCGCCTGGCGCATGGCTCTGTGCTGGTGGATATACTGGTTGGCCTGCACGATCTGGCCATTGATCAGCTCGATCTCGTAACTGATGAAGTCGCCCAAAAACGTGGCCATCCTGATGGTGCCGCAAAGCAGCCCTTCTTCCGGCCCGGAAAGCGTGATCTGCTCGGGCCGGACGGAAACCTTCACAGCCCCCTTGTGATTGCCTTTCAGCGCCATCGGAACCGGCTTCGTGCCCAGGATGGACACGCCGTCCGCGCCCGCCTCCCCCCCGAGGAAATTGCTGACGCCGATAAAGTTGGCCACGAACTCGTTGACGGGATTGGTGTAGATCTCGTAGGGTTTGCCCACCTGCGCCACCACGCCCATGTTCATCACGGCGATGCGGTCGGACACCGCCAGCGCCTCCTCCTGATCGTGGGTGACATAGATGGTGGTGATCCCCAGCTCCTGCTGCAGCTGCTTGATGCCGGTGCGCATGGTCACGCGCAGCTTGGCGTCGAGGTTGCTGAGCGGCTCGTCCATCAGCAACAGATCGGGCTGGATCACGATGGCGCGGGCCAGCGCCACGCGCTGCTGCTGGCCGCCGGACAGCTGCTGGGGCTGGCGGTCCTTGTAGTCCAGAATCTGCGTCAGCCGCATGGCCTCGGTGGCGCGCCGCGCGGTTTCCTCACTCGACACCCTGCGCGCCTTCAACCCGTAGGCCACGTTTTGCTGCACGGTCAGGTGAGGGAAGATGGCATAGCTCTGGAACACCATGCCGATGTTCCTTTTGTAGCTCGGCACGCGGTTGATGACGACATCGTCGAACCGGATCACACCTTGCTCGATGCTGTTGAACCCGGCGATCATGCGAAGCAGCGTGGTTTTGCCGCAGCCGGACGGGCCGAGCAGCGTGAAGAACTCGCCGGGTTGAATCTGAAGGCTCACGTCGTCGATGGCCTTGAAGCTGCCGTACAGCTTATCCACGTTTTCGATAGAGACTGTTTTGCTCATGAGATTTTCCCCGCAATCCATAAATAGGCGGCGGCCATCCCGCAATGCCCAGGCATCGCGAGATGGCGCCGCTACGGTTCCATTCAGATGGTTACTGCGTCACCAGGTCCTTCCACAGCTCGTTGAACGCTTCGGTGTTCTGGATAACCCAGGCCATGTCATACTTCGCCACCGGGATCTGATCGAACGGGATAAAGGTGTCCGGCAGCTCCACGTCCGTGCGCGAGGTACGGCGGTTCAGCGCGGCCAGCTGCTCCTGCACGCCCTTGCTCAGCAGGAAGTCCACAAACTTTTTGGCGTTCTCGGTGTTGGGGCCGCCCTTGATGATGGACACCGGGCTATAGATCACGTTGGTGCCTTCCTTGGGGTACACCACCTGCATCTCGGAACCGGCGGCGATGTACTTCAGCGCGGCTTCCTCGTAGGTCAGGCCGATGGCGTACTCGCCGTCGGACACGCCCTTGTAGGTGCCGGAGCTGCTCGAAACGATCTTGCCGTCCAGGTTGGGCACCAGCTGCTTCAGGTATTCGAAGCCCTTGCCGTCAGCCTGGCCATAGGCCGCGACCGCGCCCATGATCCCCGCGAACGAGGACGAGGACTTCAGCGGGTCGGCGATGGCGATCTGCCCCTTCCACTCGGGCTTGAGCAGGTCGTCCCAGCCTGTGATGCCGTCCGGCGCCAGCTTGGTGGAATACACCAGCACCATGGGTTCGATGTCAAACGCGTACCACAGCTTGTTCACTTCGTCATGCGCGCCGGGCATCAGGCTCGCGGTTTCTGTGCTCTCGTAGGGCTCGAGCTTGTCCGCGATCGGGATGTAGGACTCGGCCACGCCGCCCCACAGCACGTCGCCCAGCGGGTTGTCGGACTCGGCGATGATGCGGCTGATCAGCTCGCCCGTGCCCGCGCCCACCAGCTCTACCTTGATGCCGGTTTGCTCCTGGAACTGCTGGATGATCGGGTCAGACCAGTCGGCCGCGTGGGAATAGTACAGCACCAGGGAGCCGTTGTCTGCCAGCGCGGACAGCGCGGGGCACAGCAGAACCAGAACCACGAGCAGTGAGAGTACCTTCTTCATGTGAGCAATCCCCCTCTTTTTCGTTGGCCCGGATGGGCATAAGAAGCCGACCCAAGGCACCTCGGGTCGACCCACCATGTTACTGGTATTATATACCACAAACCGGCCGGAAGCAAGCGCATGTGAAAAAATGAACAAACCATCGCGAAGCGCGCTCGATCAGTCACATCGCAAGAATTTGCGGGTTCTGGGGTGTTCCGAGGCGAACAGCGCGCCGGGCGTACCCTGCTCGACGATCTTTCCATCCTCCATGAACACCACGCGCTCGGCCACATCCCGCGCGAAGCCCATCTCGTGGGTGACCACGATCATGGTCATGTGCTCGCTGGCCAGGTCCCGCATGACGGACAGCACTTCTTGCGTCAGTTCCGGATCCAGCGCCGAGGTGGGCTCGTCGAAGCACAGGATCTCGGGCTGCATGCACAGCGCCCGCGCGATGGCCACTCGCTGGGCCTGGCCGCCGGACAGCTGGCGCGGATACTGTTTTTCCTTGTCCGACAGGCCGACCTTTGCCAACATTTCCCGCGAGCGTTCGGCGGCCTGCTTCCTGGGCGTCTGCTTCACGTGAATCTGAGCGTCCATCAGGTTCTGCAGCACGCTCATGTGGGGAAACAGGTTATAGCTCTGGAACACCATGCCCATCCGAAGCGTGATCTGGCGCAGCGTGGCCTCCGGGGCATAGGAAACCAAACTTTGGTCTGTTTTGCACATGCACAGCTCGTCCAGCCAGATCTCGCCCGCGTCAATCCGCTCCAGCTGGTTCAGGCAGCGCAGCAGCGTGCTCTTGCCCGAACCGCTGGGCCCGATCAGCGCCACCACCTCGCCGGGGTTGACGGTCAGCGAGATGCCGCCAAGGACGCCCAGCTCGCCAAAGTTTTTCTTAATGTCGGTCGCTTTCAGCATGTCGTCAATCCTCTAGTAATAGTTGAGCTTGCGCTCGGCCATCTTGCACAGCTGCTCGGCAATGCCGTTGAGCACCAGGTAAAAGATCGCCGCCAGCAGAAACGGCTCGACCGAGCTTGCGCTGCTCACCTGCTGCTTGGCGATGATCATGATCTCGGTGATGGATACGGTGCTGGCCAGCGCGGTGTCTTTCACCAGCGTGATGGCCTCGTTGGTCAGCGAGGGCATCACCTGCCGGATCACCTGCGGCAGCACCACCCGCACGAACACCTGGGCGCGGGTATACCCCAGCACCTTGGCGGCCTCGCGCTGCCCAACCGGAATGGACTGAATGCCGCCCCGGAAGATCTCCGCGAAATACGCCATGTAGTTGATGACAAACGAAAAGATGACTCCGGAAAACCGGTCAAACTTGAACGGCAGGATCTGAGGCAGCAGGTAGTAGATGAACATCACCTGCAGCATCAGCGGCGTGCCGCGCATGATGTAGATGTAAAACGAGGTTATGCCCGACACGGCGCGGTTTTTGGACATGCGCAGAAGCGCCACCAGCAGGCCCAGCGGCAGCGCCAGCACCAGCGTCAGCGCGAAGATCGAGCAGGTCATGCCCACGCCGCCCATCATCACCGAGGTCAGCTTGAGCAGCTTGTCCGGGTTGTTGAAGAATACGGTGTTCATTTGTCTCTCCCATCGGGCGCCTCGCGGGCCGCGGGACATCACGAGAATCTGCCCCTACGCGCACCATCTCGCAGGGGCAGATTCAGTGCCCACCCGAAATTCTTTGTGTTATTCCGCCGGGATGATGGAAATGTTCTCCCCAAACCACTGCTGGGCGATCTTGTCCACCGTGCCGTCCTTCTGCATGGCGGTCAGCGCCTCGTTGACGGCGTCGCGAAGCGCCGCGTCGGCCTTGCGGAAACCGATGCAGAACAGATCGTCCTCCAGGTTGTCGATGACGCGCAGCTTCTCATCCTTCAGGTTGTTCATCTGAAAGTTGGCCACGACCAAGTCGACGGCGATCGCGTCCACGTTGCCGTTCTGCATGTCCATGATGGCGGTGACATAGTCCGGATAGGCGCGCACCTCGGCCAGGGACGCCTTGTAATCGGCGTACTTGGCGTCGTTGACGACCTCTTCCGCAAACGACTTGGCCTGCACGGCAAGGATCTTGCCCGCGAGGTCCTCTTTTTTGCCGTAGCCCGGCTGGTTCACCAGCAGCACGATCTTGTTGTTCATATAATTCAGCGACAGCGCCATGCTCTCCTCGCGCGCCGGGGTTCTGGACATGCCGTTCCAGATGCAGTCGATGTTGCCGTTGTTCAGCTCCATCTCCTTGGTGTCCCAGTCGATGCGCTGGGGAACAAGCTCGACGCCGAGGCGCGCGCAGACTTCCCTGGCCAGATCAATGTCAAACCCCACGATGTCGTTGTTCTCATCGCGAAAACCCATTGGCGGGAAGCTGTCGTCCAGCCCCAGCACCAGTTTGCCGTTCTGCTTGATCGCGTCCAGCGATCCATCCTGCGCCAGCGCGCCGGCGCCCAGCCCAAACACAAGCGCCATGGCCAGCACCAACGAAAGAATCCTCTTCATGTTTTTCGTCCTCCTGCACTTTAGTCTGCTAATGTGATAATATCTTATCACGCGGCCCGGCAATTGTCAAGAGGGTTTGGTAAAAAAAGTGAGTGTGGAAGGTTTCCCTTCCACACCCGTCCGGCCGATGTAGGATTAGCTGTTGGGACAGTTGCTCATGATGCAGCCGGTATTGTTGCTCATAGGGACGCTGCGATAGCTGTCGCAGTAGGCGTTCCAGTCGTTCACGCCGGGCCAGCGGCGCCGGTTGCGGCAGCAGCTGTTCTTGTCTTCCTCCCGGTCCTCACAGACCACGCGGCACTCGGAGCGGCAGTCGTCCTCGCAGATCGCGCGGCACTCGCCGTCCGGTCCGCACTCGCGCCAGCAGCGGCGCTCGCAATCGCGGTCGCAGTCATAGCGGCAGCGCCCGATGCAGTCCTGGCCTTTGCACTGCGCGCAGCTGATGCGGCAGTCATTGCCCTGGTTGCATCCGCACCCACATCCACATCCACAGCCGCACCCGCGGCCTCTGCGGTCATGGCGGCTCTGGCTGCAGCAGTCCGCATCCGGATTCGGCGGGCAGGGCCCGCGGTAAAACACGTCGCGGCGGATCGGGCCGTCCAGCTTGCAGAACTGGCGGTGCCAGCCCTCATCCCATTCACAGCCCTCGCGCATAAAGTCCCCGCCGCACCCACAGCCAGCACCACAGCCGGCGCCGCAGCCAGCACCACAGCCAGCGCCGCAGCCAGCGCCGCAGTTGTCAACACATCCGCAGCCATCAGGGCCGCGCCAATCATCGTTTACGTATGACACGGATAAACTTCTCCTTTCAAAAGGGGTCCGTGGCATACTATGTGGGCGGGTATGCGCGCGTGAGGCAAAGAAAGCGGGCGGATTTTCATCCGCCCGGCCTGTCAAAGAAGCCCTGGTCCTGCAGGAGCAGAAAGTTGAGCTTGCACAGCAGCCAGTCCCAAGGGAGTTTTCGGGGGCCGAGGCCCCCGGATCAAAGCCTCCGAAGGGCGTCCTGAGCGCCGGCGGGAAAGCGACCCGTTTGTCCTCCTCCGCGCAGGATTTCCGCTACAGTTCCGCCACCGCCTCTGCGGCCTCCTCCCAGTCCTCATACAGCTTCCCCAGCAGCGCGGCCAGCTCCTTGTGCTCAAACGCCACATCCGAAGCGTACGCCCGGTCCTGATACAAATCCGGGTCGCTCATCGCGATCTCGAGCTCGGTCATCCGGGCTTCCACGCCGGCGATGCGCTCCTCGATCTGCTTCACCTGCTGCTTCAGCGCCTTCTCGCCCTCCTTCAGCAGGCGCTCCCGGCGCGTTTGCTTCTCGATCTCGGTCCTGGTCATGCCGCCAAACGGGTCGGGGACCTCGGGTGCATTCAGCCTGCGCTTCTTCTCGACGTAGTCGTCGTAGTTTCCGATGTACTCGGTCGCGCCCTCGGGGGTCAGCTCGATCACCTTGTTGCAGGTGCGGTTGATAAAGTAGCGATCGTGGGAGATGGTCAGGATGGTGCCCTGAAAATCGGCCAGCGCGTGCTCCAGCACCTCCCGGCTGTCCATGTCCAGGTGGTTGGTGGGCTCGTCCAGCAGCAGCAAATTGTCCTGTTTCAGCATCAGCTTGCTGAGGGACACGCGCCCCTTCTCGCCGCCGGACAGCGTCGCGATCTTCTGAAACACGTCGTCTCCGGTCAGCAGGAACAGCGCCAGCGTGCTTCTCACTTCGTCGGGCAACATGCGCGGAAACTCGTCCCACACCTCATCCATAACGGTCTTCGCGTCGTGCAGCCCCTGCTGGTGCTGGTCGTAGTACCCAAGGTCCACGTTGCTGCCGAACGCCACCCGCCCCGAATCCGGCCGCAGCCGCCCGGTGATGATGTTGAACAGCGTGGTCTTGCCGACGCCGTTGGGGCCAATCAGCGCCACCCGGTCGCCCGCGCGCAGGTGCAGCGAGAAATCGTTCAGAATGGGCCGCCCGTCGAACGCCTTTCTGATGCGCTCCACCATCAGCACGTCCTCGCCGGTGCGCCGCTTTGCATGGAACCGGAAGCGCACCTGCGCCTCGTCCTGCGGGCGCCCGACGCGCTCCATCTTGGCCAGCACCTTTTCGCGGCTGCGGGCCTTGACGTGGGACGCCTCGGTGTTGTACATCTTGTAGCGGTCGATGATGGCCTGCTGGCGCGCGATCTCCTTCTGCTGAAGCTGATACTCCTTCAGCTGGCGCAGAAGCTCCGCTTCGCGCTTGACCATGAACTGGTCGTAGTTCCCCTCATACTGCACCAGGCGCTTCATGCTCAGCTCGGCCACGCAGTCGCACACCGCGTTCAGAAAATAGCGGTCGTGGGAGATGACCAAAACGGTGCCCTTGTATTTCTTGAGCGTGTCCTCCAGCCAAGCCGTGGCCTGAAGATCCAGGTGGTTGGTGGGTTCGTCCAGCATCAGCAGGTCGGGCTGGATCAGCAGCAGCCGCGCCAGGCACAGCCGCGTCTTTTCGCCTCCGGACAGCTGGCTGGCCAGCGCCTGCTCGCGCCCCTTGGCGAACCCCAACCCGGCCAGCACGCCCTGGATGCGGCTGGGCCACGCATAGCCGCCCGCCTGCTCGAACCGGTCGGTCAGCCTGCCGTATTCGCCCGACAGCTTCGCCAGCTGCGCCTCGTCCTCGTGGCGCTCGGCCATCAGCTGCTCCAGCTCCCGAAGGCGCGCCTCCATCTGCTTCAGCGGCTCGAACACCTGCTCCAGCTCCTGCTGCAGCGTGCGGTCGGACTGGATGTCGGCGTGCTGGGTCAGCACCCCCAGCGTCGCGCCGCGCATCAGCGCAACGCTGCCCGAATCAGGCTGCGTCTCCCCCGCGATGATCTTGAACAGCGTGGATTTTCCGCTGCCGTTCACGCCGATGAGGCCCATGCGCGCGCCCTGCATCAGCGTCAGCGATACGTCGTCGAGCACCTGATTCATGACGAAAGATTTTGAAATGTTCTGTAAGGATAGCAAAACCATAGCTCGTGTTCACCATTCTTTGAGATTCTACCGAACATTATATCAAAAAACCGGGCGCTTGACTAGCCGCCCGGGGGAATGCTATGATGCAGAAGCAAACGGAGGTGTCACCCCCATGAAGACCGCCCTGATCACCGGTGGCTCGCGCGGCATCGGGGCCGCGTGCGTGCGGCAGTTCGCGCGGGAAGGTTACCGGGTGTTTTTCCTGTATGAAAAGTCGGACGGGGCCGCGAAGGCGCTCGAAACCGAAACCGCCGCCACCGCCATCCGGGCCGATGTGGCCGAGCGCGCGCAGGTGTTCG
This sequence comes from Eubacteriales bacterium, assembly GCA_031549325.1. Taxonomy (GTDB): domain Bacteria; phylum Bacillota; class Clostridia; order Christensenellales; family Aristaeellaceae; genus JAJDGF01. Next base: position 9,760 of record JAVBQA010000025.1, read on the forward strand.
CGGCTTTTGCCCAGGCGGGGCCCATCGACGCGCTGGTTTGTTGCGCCGGCATCGCGCAGCTCAAGCTGTTCCAGGACATCACGGAGGAGGAATGGCGGCGCATGATCGACGTGAACCTGTCCGGCGCATTTTTCGCCGCCCAGGCCGCGCTGCCCTCCATGATCTCGCGCAAAGCGGGTTCCATCGTGTTTCTGTCCTCCATCTGGGGACTCACCGGCGCGTCGTGCGAGACCCACTACTCGGCCAGCAAGGCCGGGCTGATCGGGCTCGCGAGGGCGCTAGCCAAGGAGGTTGGCCCCTCGGGCGTGCGGGTGAACTGCGTCGCGCCCGGGGCGATTGACACCGACATGAACAGGGGGCTGTCTTCGGAAGATGTGCAAACGCTGGTCGACGAGACCCCGCTCGGGCGGCTGGGCACGCCGGACGACGCGGCTCAGGCCGCGCTGTTTCTGGCGTCAGATGCCGCATCGTTCATCACCGGTCAGGTGCTCAGCCCCAACGGCGGGTATGTGATTTAGCGCCCTCATCAAATCCAAAGCGGGCGGCCCATAAGCCGCCCGCTTCGCGCATGTCCGGGACAAATCACTTGATCGAGCCTTCCACCATGCCCTTGATGATGTACTTCTGCGCGAAGATGAACAGGATGATCACCGGCAACATCGCCAGCATGGCCGAGGTCAGGATCAGATCCCATTGCTTCAGGTAGCTGCCCGCAAAGGCGATCACCGCCAGCGGGATGGTCTGCACCTGGCCCTTGGAGCTGAGCACCAGCAGCGGCAGCAGGAAGTCATTCCAGATCCAGATGCCGTTGAGGATCAGCACGGTGATGATCACCGGCTGCAGCAGCGGCAGCACGATCCGGAAAAACGTGGCGGCTTTGGAGCAGCCGTCGATGGTGGAGGCCTCCTCCAGCTCCAGCGGGATGCCCTTGATGAAGCCGTGCAGGATGAACACGGTCATGCTGCAGCCAAACCCCAGGTAAGCGAACAGAATGCCCTGGTAGCGGCCCATCAACGGAATGTGGATGAAGTCTCCAAACTGCTTGAGCCAGCGCACCAGCGGAAACATGACCACCTGAAACGGCACCACCATGGCGGCCACGAACATCATGAACAGAACCGTAGACCACCATTTTTTGTTCCGCACCAGCACCCAGGCGCACATGGAACTGAACAGCGTGATGATGATCAGCGAACCCGCGGTGATCAGAAACGAGTCGATGAACGCGCCGACGTAGTCGGTGGACGGGTTCTCAAAGATGGTCCGGATGTTTTGCAGCATCTGGCCCCAGCTTTCCGGCGGCGCGACCGGGCTGATGATGATCTCTTTGGCGGTTTTGGCGGCATTGATCACCACGATGCCAAACGGCACCATGAACAGCAAAAACATCGCCACGGCCAGCGCCTCCAACGAAAACAGGCCGAGCTTGCGGCTGCCGACATGGCGAAGGCCCGCCGCCTTCACGGGCGCGCGCGTGGTCGTCACAGTTCCACCTCCCTGCGCTTGCTCACGTACACCTGGATCAGCGACACGATCACCAGCACCAGAAAGAACACGACCGCCTTGGCCTGGCCCTCTGCCAGTTTGTTGGCGTTCATGGCGGTGTCGTAAATGTTCATGGCCAGCAGCTGGCTGGCGCGCACCGGCTTGCCCAGAAACCGCGTGCCCGGGCCGCCGTTGGTCAGGGTCAGGTTCATGTCAAACTGCTTGAATGAATTGGTGAGCGTCAGAAACAGCGAGATGGTGAAGGAGTTGGCCACCATCGGGATCAGGATCTTGCGCAGCCGCATGAAGTAGCTCGCGCCGTCCACGGCAGCCGCCTCCAGCAGCGACTGGGACACGCCCTGGATCGCGGCCACGTAGATCATCAGGATGTAGCCCGCGTACTGCCAGGTGTTCACGATCGACATCGCCCAGATCACCGTGCCCGCCCCGGCGATCAGCGATTTGGGGAAAACCGCGGGCGTGAGCACGTTGTTGAACAGGAACTGCCAGATGTACCCCAGCACGATGCCGCCGATCAGGTTGGGCACGAAGAACCCGGCGCGGTACAGGTTTCGAAGCTTCACCTGGCTGGTGGCCAGCAGCGACAGCGCGAAGCTGACCACGTTCACCAGCACCACGTTGATGACGGTGTATTGAAGCGTGACCAGGAACGAGTGGCCAAAGTCCACCGAGCGAAACATGCCTTTGAAGTTCTCCAGCCCGATGAAGTTCACCTCGCTGCTCACGCCGTTCCAGTCGGTCAAGGAATAGTAGATCCCCAGGAAGAACGGGATGATGATGACCATCGCGAACGCGAACACGCACGGGAACAGGAACAGCGCGTTGGTCAGCCCGTTGCGAAACCGGATGGTCCTGTTCACGCAAAACACCTCCGATTGTTGATATGGGGAACCGCGGCAGCCGCGGTTCCCCTCTGTGGTATACGATTTGGCAACCGCGCGCTACCCGGCCATGGTGGCCACGGCTGCGGTGATGTCCGCGATGAACGCGTCAATCTGGGTGGTGTCCTGGGCGAACAGGTCGTAGGCGGGCGCCAGCTTGTCCAGCGTGAAGCCGTCCGGCATCTGGCCGAAGCGCACCGCGTAGTTGCCGCCCTTTGCCTGCGCGGCCACCAGCGCCTTGCTGAAGTCGCCCGCGGGCTGCAGCGCGATCGACTTGAACGCCGGCACCATGCCCGCCTGGTTGACCATGTAGTCCGCGCCCTCGGGCGTGCTGGCCATGAAGGCCAGCATATCCTTGGCGGCCTGCACGTTCTTGCTGTTTTTGTTCACACAGTAGAAGCTGGGCGGGAACAGGAACAGCCCGGTATACTCCTGCTCGTCGTCCATGCAGTGGGGCACATAGCCCATCGGGAAGGTAACGCCCATCTGCTTCATGTTGGGATCGATCCAGTTGCCCTGGTGGATGAACGCGGTCTTGCCCTGCGCGAAAGAGGAGACCTGCGCGTCGTAGTTGCCGTTGGTCAGGATCTCCTGGTCGGCAAAGTCGTACAGCAGCTTGACGTAGTTGGCGTAGCGCGCCAGCCTCGCCTCGTCCACCTTGCCCTGCTTGAACAGCTTGATGATCGAGTCGTCGCCCGCGTCCAGCCCTCCGCCCAGGTACGCACAGAAGTTGTGCTGCCCGACCCACCACAGCCCGCCCGACACGCTGGCGCCCATGGCAACCACCGCGTCCAGGCCCAGCTCGGCCTTCATCGAATCGAGCTTCTCAAACGCTTCCTTCATCTTCGAGTACGTGGTGATGGTGGCCGGGTCGATGCCCGCCTTGTCCAGAATGTCCTTGTTGTACCCCAGGCCAAACCCCTCCACGGCCACCGGGAAGCCCACCACCTTGCCATCGTCCCCGATATAGCTCAGGTCGGTGTCCGCAACCCAGGGCTCGCCCGACAGATCCTCGCAGTAGTCCTTCCAGATCTGGTAGCCGCCGTCCCCCTCGATCACGAAGATGTCGGGCATCTGGTCGGCCTGCACCTTGGCCTTGAGCTGGCCGGCATAGTCCGCGCCGCCGCCGTAGGTTTCGATCGTCAGCGCGACGCCCGTCTTCTCAGCATAGGTCTTGGCGAAACCCTGCAGCGCGGGCTCGATCTCCACTTTATTGCTCATCAACAGCAGACTTACCCCCTCCGCACCCACAGGCACGGCGAGAAAGGCGGCCAGCAACACGAGCGCAAGGAACATGCATAAAGAACGACGCATTTGAAACCCTCCTTAACATTTTTCTACGAAAATTATATACAATTCTTCTCAATTTGTCAACATGTGTACCGCCATTCACCACAGCTTGTTGCTTTCTTTTGTATGCACACGGGATCGGCACACGAAAAAACCGCCCGCAGGGGCGGCCCCGGCGGCGAACCAAATGCACAAAAAAATCTACCGGAACAACCGGTAGATCCCCTATCCGAATGGAAAAGACAGCCTTTGTTATTGGCGCCAGTTTCTCCCCGCGATTGCGATATTCAGCGCCCCGATGATCTCTTCGGCCGACTTCCCCCGGCACTCGATCGCGGCGGTGGCCCCGCCCGGCCAAGTCGCGCCCTTGAAATACTCCTGGAACAGCTGCTCATAGGCGAAGCTGGTGATCACCTTGTCCCCGCGCAGATACTGCTCGTCGGTGAGCTCGCTGCGCGCCTCGCTGGCGGGCATCCACAGCTTCTCAAACAGCTTCTTCGCGTCCACCACGCCCTGGCTGTACTCGATCAGCGTGTACCGCAGCGAGCCCGTGCGCCCGGAGAGCCCGTCGGTCAGCACCCAGTGGCGCTTGGCGCTTGGCGTCACAAACAGCCGGATCAGCGGGGGCGCGCTGCCAAAATCGCCGTTTTCCCCGGGTTCATACTCGAAGCGGCCCAGGATGCCCTGGTGCGCCTCGGGCGAGTAGACCAACGCCTCCATGGCGGTGAGGCTGCGGGTGACGGCCTTGTCGCGCTTGCCGGTGAACAGCACCAGCTCGGGCACGCCGTTCCAGTCCAGGTCACACAGCTCCAGGTGGCTCATGGCCGAAACCTGGGCCTCGTGCTCGCGGATGTAGGCGCGCATGTGCTCCGCCCAGCGGGACGCCTCGGGCTTGCTCGCGTATTCCCCCATGGGTTCGAGCAGAAAGCGCCCGCCCGCGCCGGTCTCCGTGTAGTCCTGAACCGCGGCGGTCCCGTCCTCCCCCGCGCCAAAAGACACGGTGGGCCGTGCCGCCAGATAGAACGCGTAAGCCCCGCCGCCCAACCGCGTCAGCTTGAAGCGGCGCTCGGCCTCCGCGGCGTCTTCGGAAAGCAAAAGCGCCGTTCCGGTTTCGTCGCTTCGAACGCACAGATACCCCTGCGCGCTCAGCGGGCTGATCTCAAAGCCGTCGCCCGCGCGCCGGATCAAAAAGCGCTGGCTGGGCTCGTCCGCGTCTTTTTGCAGCTGGATCTTCTCTCCCGAGACGCCCAGCGCTTTGTCCGCGCCCTGGCGCAGCTTGTACACGCCGTCGCCGATGGGCGCGTCCATCAGGTAGTCGTCCTGTTTCACGCTGACGCTCACCAAAGCGCGCGCCCCGCCCAGCGCCGACGCGGTGACGGTGGCGCTGCCCGGGGCCAAGGCGATGATCCAGCCCGCCTCGTTGACGCTGGCCACGGCGCTGTTGCTGGAGCTGAAGCGGAGCTCTTTGTTGTTGGCGGACTCGGGCTGCACGCTGACGCCCAGCGCGTACCGCTCGCCGATGGACAGCTCGATCTTCTCATCGGACAAGCCCACCGCCGTCACCAGGTCGCCGTTTTTGACCTCCAGTCCGATGCTGCCCCGAACCTTCTCGTTGACCTGGCAGGTGATGCGCGCCTTGCCGCGCTTCATGGCGGTGACCAGGCCGGTCTTCTTGTCCACCTGAACCACCGCCGGATCGGAGCTGATAAACTCCACCCCGGCGCGGGAACCGCGCGGCGCGAACGAATAAAACAGCTGCATCTGCTCGCCCTTTTTGAGCGACTTGCTCTCGGCCCTGACGATGACCTTCTGTGTTCTCGGGCGCGGCACGGACACCTTGGCCCGCGCGGAGACGCCGCTGGGCAGCGTGGCGATCACGCTGGCCGTGCCATAGCCCACCGCGCGCACGCTGCCGCTCTTCTTGCCGACCTTCAGGATCTTGGGGTCGGAGCTTGAATACGCCACCGCGCCCCGGATGGATGCGCCGTAACCGGGGGTGATTTGGAGCTTGCTCTTCACCTTGGCGTTGAGCTTGAGCCTTTTTTTCTCGGCGACCACCTTGAACTTGGCCGGCTGGATGAACGCCTGGTAGCGCTCGAGCAGCTGGGTATAGGCCGAAAGAACCACCGCATCGTCCGGCTGGGTCTCCGCATCCCCGAGCGCCGCCTGGGGCGCGCGCCCGGTCAGCTTCACGTCGTTTTGGCGCGCGTCGAACTTGGCGTTGTAGGTTTCCTCGGACAAGCGCTGCCCCTCGACCATATACACGCTGCTCTCGTAGGACGTGCGCTTGGTGAAGCGGTTGTGGAAATCCAGCCCGTCGTTCATCCACACCAGGTCGGTGTAGCGCGTCTGCCAGCGGCCGTTTGGACTTTCCAATCCGGTGGTCATCAGCGACCAGAAGTAGCCGCTCTTGTCCTTGAGCAGCGACAGCGTGGCGTTGTCCAGCTTGAACGCGCCGTTGATGGCGCTGCGGGTGATGGGCTCAACCCTGCCCGTTTTGGCCGAGCACGCCTCGATCCGTATCTCGCCGTCCTCTTTGTTCGGAACGCCGAACAGCAGCTCGGGCATGCCGTCGAAGTCGAGGTCAGCCAGCATGACAAAGCAGCGCAGTTTCGCCGCTTCCGCCACCAGATAGTCCTTGTACAGGTCCCGCCAGGGCAGCTCCGCAGCCGCAGCCGTGAACGCAAAGAAAGCCAGCGCCATCAGCGCCAGCAAGCCCGCTATGCAGCTTTTCACCGCACTTTTCATCGGTTCTCCTGAGTAAAGAGTTTTGTTTATACTATAATACTACAGCCTGCCGGGGTTTTCAACCGCTATGCCGGAAAATGGGAGAAGACGTCCTTTATACCAATGAAAAAGAGTAACGCCTCCAAAGCGGCGAGCGTTTTTTTCGCCCTGCAAGGAGCTGGAGTGCAGCGTAGCAGAGCTACGCTAAGCGGAGGGCGACGCCGCAGGGCGGAATAAAATCCGGCGCGACGAGGCGTTACGATTTTGAATTGGTATTGCACAAAGGGCCGCCCCGTTTTGACGGAGCGGCCCATGGATCGGTTCAAAAAATCAGACCGGCAGCACCTTGTCCTTCTTGTCGAGCAGCGAGTTGTCGAGTTTGAGCGACTCGGCCTGGCGATACTCGAAGAATTTGGTCGCCACTTGGGGGAACAGCGCGTAGGACAGCACGTCCTCATCCTGCTGGATGTACTGCGCGGCCTCTTTGCGGTAGTTCTCCAGCTCGGGCTTGAGCAGGTCGGCCGGGCGGCAGGTGATGACCTTGTCGCCGCCGATGACCAGCTTGCGGATCTCCTCGTTGACCTTGCCGGGCAGGCGGCCGTACTCGCCGCGCATCATGCCCTGGAACTCCTTGGAGCACAGCTTGTACCGCTCGCCGCCCAGCACGTTCATGACGGCCTGTGTGCCCACGATCTGGCTGGTCGGGGTGACCAGCGGCGGATAGCCCGAGTCCTCGCGGACGCGCGGAATCTCGGCCAGCACCTCGTAAAACTTGTTTTCGGCATTGGCCTGCTTGAGCTGGGAGATCAGGTTGCTGAGCATGCCGCCCGGCACCTGATACAGCAGCGTGTTGGTGTCCACCGACAGCACCTTCGGATCCAGGAAGCCCTCTTTCTTGAGCTTCTCGGCCACGCCCCGGAAATGTACCGCGATCTCGGACAGCGCGACCAGATCCAGGCCCGTGTCGTACTCGGTGCCCTTGAGGGTGGCGACCAGCGGCTCGGTGGCGGGCTGCGCGGTGCCGTTGCCCATGGGCGACAGCGCCGTGTCCACGATGTCCACGCCCGCCTCAATGGCCTTCAGGTAGGTCATGTCGCCGGTGCCGGTGGTGTTGTGGGTGTGCAGATGGATCGGCAGCTTGACCGCCTGCTTGAGCTTCTTCACCAGGCTATACGCCTGATAGGGCAAAAGCAGATTGGCCATGTCCTTGATGCAGATGTTGTCCGCGCCCATCTTCTCCAGCGTGATCGCCATCTCCACGAAGTAGTCCTCGTTGTGCACCGGGCTGATGGTGTAGCTCATGGCCGCTTCGCAGATGCCCCCGTGCTTCCTGACGGCCTTCATGGCGGTCTCCATGTTGCGCACGTCGTTCAGCGCGTCAAAGATGCGGATGACCTCGCAGCCGTTGCTGATGGTTTTCTTCACGAACTCTTCCACCACGTCGTCGGCGTAGTGCTTGTAGCCCAGGATGTTCTGACCGCGCAGCAGCATCTGCAGCTTGGTCTTGGGCATGGCCTCCTTGAGCTTGCGCAGCCGCACCCACGGGTCCTCGTTCAGAAAGCGCAGGCAGCTGTCGAACGTCGCGCCGCCCCAGGCTTCCAGCGAATAGTAACCGACTTTGTCCAGCTTCTCGCAGGCGGGCAGCATGTCTTCCAGGCGCATGCGGGTGGCGGCCTGGGACTGGTGCGCGTCGCGCAGAATGGTGTCGGTGATCATAACTTTGCCCATAACGAACTACCTCCTTATGGATGATATCAACGGAACCGGCCGCCGCCAAACGGGTCTTGCACGGCGCCGGTGCGCAAGCTCTAATTCAGCGCGACCAGGCCGTCGCCCGCGTTGACCGAGACGCCCTTTTGCACCATGACCGCGGCCACGACGCCGTCGCGCGGGGAGATGATCTCGTTCTCCATCTTCATGGCTTCCAGGATGCACAGCACCTGGCCCTTCTTCACGGCGTCGCCGGTGTTCACCTGCACCTTCAGGATGCTGCCGGGCATGGGGGCCTTGATGGTCTCGGCGCCGGCGGGCGCGGCGCTCACCTGGGGCTTGGCAGCGGGCGCGGGGGCCGCCTCCGGAACCGGGGCCGCGGCTACGGGCGCGGGGGCCGGCGCGGCATACTGGATGGGCGCGGAGGCGCCCAGCTCTTCCACTTCAACGACATAGGGCTGGCCATTGACAACAACCTGGAACTTACGCATGAGAGATATCCCCTTTCATTCTTGTGTCAGTCAATCGACGTATTGCTCAGAAATTGATGGATTCCCTTTTCCCGGCGTCGGACCAGGCGGAGCCCCGTCGCACCGAGCGCACGACCAGCTGCTTGCCGGAAGTTTGCTCGCACATCATCAGCGCGGCGGTGATGGCGGCGATCACCTGGGGATTCGGTCCCCAGCTGCCCGAAACCAACGCGGGCGCGGCAGCGGGCACGGCCTTGCCCTGCCCGGCCAGCTTGATCAGCCTGGACAGCATCACGATCGCCACGATGAGCAGCACGAGGGCCAGCGCGATGCCAAACATCAGCATCGGCGCGCCAATGCCGGATTGAACAGGGACCACGGAACTCGTCTCCATTTGCGTTCCCTACCTTTCGCAAAAATGTGCTTACAGCGGCAGATTCCCGTGCTTCTTGGGCAGGCGCGCGTCGCGCTTTCCGGCGAGCATCTCGAGCGCCGCCGCCAGCATTTGCCGGGTTTCGGCAGGTTCGATCACGTCGTCCACGTAACCGAGCTTGGCGGCGTTGATGCCGTCGGCCTGGTTGTCCTGGTAATCCCGCTCGAGCTCGGCGCGCTTCTCCTGCGGATTGTCGATATTTTTAAGCTCGTTTTCCATCAGCACCTGCACGGCGGCGGGCGCGTCTAGCGGGGCGATCACCGCGCCCGGCCACGCGTACACCACGTCGGCGCAGGGGCGGCTGGCCAGCGCCATGTACCCGGCGCCGATGGCCTTGCCGGTCACGACGGCGATGCGGGCGGTGGTGGCTTCGGACAGCGCCATGGTCAGCTGCGCGCCGGCGCGGGCCAGCTTGCCCTGCCCCTTCTCGCAGCGGATGGCCATGCCCACCGTGTCCACCAGCGACACCACCGGCACGTTGAAGCTGTCGCACAGCGCGACAAAGCGCGCCGCCTTGGCGCAGCCCCGGACGCTGAGGTTGCCCTCGTCCACGGCGGGGTTGGTGGCCACAAAGCCCACGGTGCGCCCGCCGATCGCGCCCAGCGCCACGACCGTCTCGGGCGCGTAAGCGGCGGACAGCTCCAGCACGGAGCCCGCGTCGGCCAAGCGCCCGACGATCTCTTTGATGTCGCCCACGTCCTCGATGGCGTTCAGCTCGGGAACGCTGCGGTTCACGTCGTCGGCCGCCGCAAAGTCCACCGGCGAATCCTCCAGATTGTTGCTGGGCAGCAGCATCACGGCCCTGCGGGCCAGCGCCACAGCCTCCTCATCGGTCTTGCAGGTGAGCTGCGCGATGCCGCTATGGGCCGAAGCCTCCGCGCCGCCCAGCTGCTCGGCGGTGACCTGTTTGCCGGTGTTCGCCGACACGACCTGCGGGCCGTTCACGAACAGGCGGCCGCACCCGGCTTCGATCACGATGTCGTTCATGGCGCAGATCATGGCCGCGCTGGCGGCGCACTGGCCCAGCACCAGCGCCACCTGGGGCACCACACCGGACAGCGCCGCGGTCTTGGCGGCGATCTGGGCATACGCGTTGACGGCATTCACGCCCTCGAGCAGGCGCGCGCCCATGGAATCAAACATGGCAATCACCGGCGCGCCGGTCTTGGCGGCCAGATCCATCACTTTGAGCACCTTGCGGGCGTGCTCCGCGCCCACCGCGCCGCCGCCGGACACGTAGTCCTGGGCGTACACAAACACCGGGCGGCTATCCACCAGGCCGTAGCCGGTCACCACGCCGGACTCGGCGCTCTGCCCGGACAGCGCGTCCAGCTCCACGAAGCTCTGCGGGTCCAGCAGCAGGGCAATGCGCTCGCGAGCCGTGAGTTTATTCAGCTTCTTCTGCTCGGCCAGGCGTTCCGGGTCACCCTTGGTGATCGCGAGCTTGCGCTCGCGAATGAGGGGCAGGTTGCGTTCCACACTCATGCAAAAACCTCCAAGCATTAGATTCTATCTATATATAAAGCCCATATTGGTTCAAGTTCAGTCTTTCGACGCAATCAATCCTTTTCCTCCCCCGCGAAATGTGTAGTTTTGGTTTAGATTTTGAGACGACGCCCGGCGCGTGGTATAATTGTCTAAGATTAATCAATCGTGGTGGTGCAGCATGTTCAAAACACAGATTCAGGCAAAATTCTCACAGGCGGGGATTCTTCTTTCCGAGGCGCAGGCGGAGGCGTTTGCGCGCTACCACGAAATGCTGGCCGAGGCCAACCAGCGAATGAATCTGACGCGCATCGCGCTGGACGATGTGGAGGAAACCATCGACCGGCACTACCTCGATTCGGCGGCGCCGGTGGGGCTGGGGCTGGTTTCCGGCGCGGTTTCGCTGCTGGACGTGGGCAGCGGCGCGGGGCTGCCGGGCATCCCGCTGAGCATTCTGCTGCCGAAGGCGCGGGTGACGCTGCTGGATTCGCTGCAGAAGCGGGTGGGCTTTCTCAACGAAGTCATCGCGGCGCTTCAGCTGAACGCGATTGCCGTCCACGCGCGGGCGGAGGACGCCGCGAAGGACATCGCATATCGCGAGCGGTTCGATGTCGTGACAGCGCGGGCGGTGGCGGCGCTGCCCCAGCTGCTGGAGCTGACGCTGCCGTTCGCGAAGGTGGGCGGCGCGGTTTTGGCGTACAAGGGGCCCTCGCTGGATGAGGAGCTGCTGGCGGCTCGCCGGGCGCTGCAGGTTCTGGGCGGCGGGGACGCGAGGGGGTATGCGGCGAAAATCCCGGGCAGGGATTGGGATCACCGGCTGGCGTGGGTGCGGAAAGTGAAGGGCACGCCGGGCGGCTATCCGAGGAAACCGGCGGAGATCGCCAAGAAGGTGCTATGACGGTTGCTTGGCGAGGAACGAGCGCCATCCAAGCGGGGGCGGGGCGGGGGGGGGGGGGGGGGGGGGGGCCCGGGCCCCCCCCGCCCCCCCCCCGCCCCCGCCGCCACGGGGGGGAGGAACGG
>JAVBQA010000038.1:0-12565 GCA_031549325.1 Eubacteriales bacterium
AGAAAGACAAGGGTGAGCGCAGCGAACCTGGAGGGGCGCAGCGCATGCGCGCGCCCCGGAACACCGGGCGGTCTGCGGGCCGCACGGTGCGCAGCCACCAAAGAGCACTGGGGGGACCTTGCGCATGGTCCCCCCAGCCCCCCTTCAAGCGCTTGTGGTTACGGTACCCATCAGGTGCCGGAAATCGACAATACCGATTTCCGGGGGACGGATTGTCAGGCTGGCCGACGGGGCAAAGGCAGTGGATATGACCGGGCTGGCCGCGAGGCCAAGCATGGATGATCGGGCAGCCCGCAGCGCAAAGAACAGCATCAGGCTGGCCGACAGGCAAAGCCAGTGCGGCATCGGGCTGCCCGCAGGGCAAAGTAAAACTTAGGAAGCACGAGGAGATGGAAAGATGTACGCGCACATTGACGGCATTGTGGCCGAAAAGACGCCCGAGCTGCTGGTGATCGACTGCGGCGGCGTGGGATATCAGCTGATGGTGTCCGGCCAGACGCTGAGCCGCGCGCCCTCTGTGGGCGAGCGCATGAAGTGTTTCACGGTGCTCTCGGTGCGCGAGGACGCCATGGATCTGTTCGGCTTCGCCACCCGGGAGGAGAAGACCATGTATGAAAAACTGCGCGGCGTCAGCGGCATCGGCCCCAGGACGGCGCTGGGCATTCTGTCGGCGCTCTCCGTCCGCGACCTGTCCATCGCGCTGGTGACCGGGGACGCGGCGGCACTGGCGCGCGCGCCCGGCGTGGGCAAAAAGACTGCGCAGCGCCTGGTGCTGGAGCTTCGGGACAAGGTGGACAACGACGAGCTGGTGTCGGCCGCCGGCGGCTTCACGCCCATGCCCTCGCCAAAGGACGGCGCGGCCAGCGAGGCCATCGAGGCGCTGATGGCGCTGGGGTACGCCAGCAGCGAGGCCGCCAAGGCGGTGTCTAAGGTGGCCGGACAGAGCGACAAGAGCGACGAGATCATTCGTCTGGCGCTGAAGGGGATGAACTGATGGAGGACAACCGCTTGATCACCACCGGCTACAACGCCGAGGACGAGGCTGAGTTCAGCCTGCGCCCGACCAGCCTGGCTGAGTATTACGGCCAGGCCAAGCTGAAGGAGAGCCTGACGGTTTACATGCAGGCCGCCGTCGCGCGCCGGGAGCCGCTGGATCACCTGCTGCTGTACGGCCCGCCCGGCCTTGGGAAAACCACGCTGGCCTCGATCATCGCCGGCGAGATGGGCCACAACATCCGCGTCACCTCCGGCCCGGCCATCGAGCGCCCGGGGGACCTGGCGTCCATCCTGACCAACCTGAACGCGGGCGACGTGCTGTTCATCGACGAGATCCACAGGCTTTCCCACTCGGTGGAGGAGGTGCTGTATCCCGCCATGGAGGACTACGCGCTGGACATCATGATCGGCAAGGGGCCGTCGGCGCGCTCGATCCGGCTGGATCTGCCCAAGTTCACGCTGATCGGCGCGACCACGCGCGCGGGCATGCTGACCTCCCCGCTGCGCGACCGCTTCGGCATCAGCTTCCGGCTGGAGCTGTATACGCCCGAGGAGCTGGCCACCATCATCTACCGCTCGGCCAAGATCCTGAAGATTCAGTGCGACAAGGACGGCGCGCTCGAGATCGCGTCCCGCTCGCGGGGCACGCCCCGAATCGCCAACCGGCTGATCAAGCGCGTGCGCGACTTTGCCGAGGTCAAGGCGGGCGGTGTGATCACGCTGCCGGTGGCGCAAGAGGCGCTCGACATGCTGGAGATCGACGAGCTGGGGCTGGATCACACCGACCGCACGATGATGCGCGCCATGATCGAGAAATTCTCGGGCGGGCCGGTGGGGCTGGACACGCTGGCCGCCATGACCGGCGAGGACGCGGCGACCATCGAGGACGTGTACGAGCCGTACCTGCTGCAGCTGGGCTTCCTGATGCGCACGCCGCGCGGGCGCGTGGCCACCCCGGCGGCCTATGAGCACCTGGGGCTGCTGGCCCCAAAACCGGCGTCGGCATTCGACCAGACGGGCATGGACATTTGAGGGAAATCCACAATTCACAGAGAAAGTGTAGCGCATGAAGACATCCGATTTCATTTACGAACTGCCCGAATCGCTGATCGCGCAGACCCCCATAGAACCGCGCGACCACAGCCGGCTGCTGGTGTACGACCGCGCAAACGAAGCGGTCCATCACCGGCATTTCTATGACCTGCCCGAATACCTGCGCCCGGGCGACGCGCTGGTGGTGAACGACACCCGCGTGCTGCCCGCCCGGCTGCTGGGCGAGCGGGAGAACGGCGGCGCCTGCGAGCTGCTGCTGCTTCGGCAGCTGGGGCCGAAGCGCTGGGAAACGCTGGTCAAGCCCGGCAAGAAGCTGCGCCCGGGCCGCGTGGCGCGCTTCGGCTCGGGGCTCTTGACGGCGACGATCGGCGAGGCCACGGAGGCCGGGGGCCGCGTGGTGGACTTCGCGTGCGACGGCACGCTGGAGGCGATGCTGGACGCGCTCGGCCAGACGCCCCTGCCCCCCTACATCCACGAGGCGCTGAGCGACCCCGAGCGCTACCAGACGGTGTACGCCCGCGAGGCGGGCTCGGCCGCCGCGCCCACCGCCGGGCTGCATTTTACGCCCGCGCTGCTGGACAAGATACGGATGAAGGGCGTCGACGTCGTCCCGGTGCTGCTGCACGTGGGCCTGGGCACCTTCCGCCCGGTCAAGGCGGAGCACATCGAGGATCACCCGATGCACAGCGAGTTCTACCAGATCAGCCCGGAATCGGCGGCGCGCATCAACGCCGCGCGCGCGGGCGGCGGGCGGATCTTCGCGGTGGGCACCACCTCGGTCAGGACGCTGGAGTCGGCGGCGGGCGAGGACGGCCTTGTGCCCGCGGCGTCCGGCGACACCAGCATCTTCATCCGGCCGGGCTACCGCTTCAAGGCCGTGGACGCGCTCATCACCAACTTCCACCTGCCCGGCTCCACGCTGCTGATGCTGATCTCGGCGCTGATGGGCCGCGAGCAGGCGCTGCGCGTCTACGAGGAAGCGGTGGGCGAAGCGTACCGGTTTTTCTCGTTCGGCGACGCGATGATGATCCTGTGAATCCCGGATGGTGAATGATTTTTCGGAGGATACCCATGGCTTTTGAATTTGAACTGCTCCACACCGACAAGAAGACCGGCGCGCGGCGCGGGCGGCTGCACACCCCGCACGGCGCGATCGAAACCCCGGTGTACATGCCGGTGGGCACCCAGGCGTCCGTCAAGGCGGTGTCGCCGGACGAGCTTTTGGACCTGAACGCGCAAATCATCCTTGCCAACACCTACCACCTGCACCTGCGGCCCGGCGAGGATCTGGTGCAAAAGGCGGGCGGCCTGCACCGCTTCATGCACTGGGACCGCCCGATCCTGACCGACAGCGGCGGGTTCCAGGTGTTTTCGCTGGCGGCGCTGCGCAAGATCACCGAGGAGGGCGTGCGCTTCCAGTCGCACCTGGACGGCAGCGCGCGCTTCCTGTCGCCCGAGACCTCCATCGGCATCCAGGAGAAGCTGGGCGCGGACATCATCATGCAGTTTGACGAGTGCACCGCCTGGCCCGCCGACGAGAAAACCGCCCGGGAGGCCAGCGAGCGCACCATCCGCTGGCTGCACCGCTGCCTGGACGCCAAGACGCGGGACGACCAGGCGCTGTTCCCCATCGTGCAGGGCGCGTTCTTTCCCGCGCTGCGCGCGTCCCACGCCCGGCAGATCGCGGGGCTTCCCGTCCCCGGCTTTGGCATCGGGGGCCTGTCGGTGGGCGAGCCGAAGGACGTGATGTACGACATGCTGGACGTGGTCTGCCCGGAGCTGCCCGAGGCCAAGCCGCGCTACCTGATGGGCGTGGGCACCCCCGACTGCCTGATCGAGGGCGTGCTGCGCGGCGTGGACATGTTCGACTGCGTGCTGGCCACCCGCGTGGCCAGAAACGGCACCGTGTTCACCCGGAACGGGCGGCTGGTGGTGCGAAACGCGCGCTGCGCCGAGGATCTGGCGCCGCTTGAGGAGGGCTGCGACTGCTACGCCTGCCAAAACTTCTCGCGCGCCTACATCCGCCACCTGTTCAAGGCGGGCGAGATTCTGGCGCTGCGCCTGACCAGCCTGCACAACCTGCGCTTTCTGACCCGGCTGATGGAGGACATCCGCGCCGCCATCGAGCAGGACGCGCTGACGGACTTCGCCGAGGACTTCTACAAGGGCAGCGCGCGGGGAACGTGGTAGGCGGCCAAACGGCAGGGCGATTATCACCCAATCTTTACAAGCCGTCCTCCCTCCGCCTGCATTTATCCGTTGTATGTTGGTCAGAATTACGGTATAATAGACGGGTATGAATATACGACGACACATGGAGGAATGAAAATGATCACGAGTTTGACTTGGCTTTTGGACACCGTGGCCCCCGTCGCCGAGGGCGCCCCGACCCCCGACGGCGGCCTCGCCAGCATGATCCCCACCATCGGAATGATGGTGGCGATGGTGGCGGTGTTCTATTTCATGCTGATCCGCCCGCAGCGCAAGAAGGACAAGGCCGTGAAGGACATGCTGGCCGCCATGAAGGTGGGCGACAACGTGACCACCATCGGCGGCATCCACGGCACCATCAAGTCCATCAAGGACGACGTCATCACCATCGTCTCCGCGCAGAAGTCCGAGCTGGTCATGGCCCGCTGGGGCATCCGCTCCATCGAGGACGCGCCGCTGGAGAACGACGCGGAACCGTCCGTCTAAGCGCGGGCGGACAAGCCTTCGCTGCGCGGCGCTTTGCCCGCCGCCCGCGGGCGCGGAACCGCCGGCGCCCCCCTTTCCGCTGGGTTTTGTCTGTTGTAACAGCCCGCTTCACGGCGGGCTGTTTTTTTCATTTGCTGCTGGGCGCATACTATATCCGGAGGCGATGACCAATGCTTGGAACCAGACCGGTGGAGGCAGCCGAATACCGCGCGCTGTACGACCACATGAAGCGCGACTTCCCCAGGGACGAGCGCCCGCCGTATTTCGCGGTGCACAGAAGCCTGGCGCTGGGGGTCTACAGCGCGCTGTTCTTCACTAAGGACGGGCGCGACGTGGGCTACGCCATCGCCACCGCGCCCGACGGGTTCGGCTACGCGCTGCTGAACTTCTTCGCCATGCTGCCGGACGCGCGCGGCCAGGGGTGCGGCAGCCAGGCGCTCGGCATCCTGATGGAGCGGTTTAAGGACCGCGCGATGGTGCTGGAGGTGGAATCGCCGGACGGCGCGCGCGACGAGGCGGAGCGCGGGACGCGGGAACGGCGCATCCGGTTTTATGAGCGCGCCGGGTTCCGGACGATCCCGACGGCGCGGGCGCGGCTGTTCGGCGTGGACATGCGGATCATGATGAACACGGAGCAACCCGTGCCCAGCGTGCGCCAGGTGCTGCACGCGCTGTACCTGCCCGCGTTCAAGAGCGCGCGCTGGCTCCGGTTTATTGACATCGAGGACGCGCCCCCGTCATAGATTAAGACGATGAAAGAAGGGGGTTGAGCGCATGGGCGTCAGAACGGAGACGGTACTGAAGATACTGAAGGGGCTGGGCACGGCGGTGCTGGTCACGCTGCTGGGCATGGCCATCCTGGCCGCGCTGGTGATCTTCACGCCGGTCTCGGACGGGTGGCTCACCGCGCTGAACCAGGTGCTGAAGGTGGCGGCGATCTTTGCGGGCGTGCTGCTCGGGGTGGGGCGCGGCGGCGAGCGCGGCTTCGCGACGGGCGCGCTGATCGGCCTGGTGTACATGGTGCTGGGCTACCTGATCTACAGCATCATCGACGGCATGCTGGCCCCCGCCGGGCAGATGGCGCTGGAGTTCCTGATGGGCGCGCTGATCGGCGCGATCGCCGGAATCATCGTGGCCAACCTGAAGCCGAAGAAGCGGAAGCTGGGGAAGCGCAAGATGAAGCTGGCGTGATGGCCTCGTCGGTTGTGCCTCGTCGGTCTCGCTGCGCGATCCCTCCTCGGAGGGGAACGAAACAGGATTTCTTGCGGCGCTGCGCGCCGCGGGCAGAAATCCCGCAAGGAAGCGGCTACCTGAGCCGCTCCTCGCCGACGCGCAGGTCGTCGGCTGCGGATCATAAAAATGAAGGGGCTTCGGCCCCTTCATTGCTTCCCCGGGGAACACGGAGAAACGCCGCCCGGAAGGTCTGGCGGGCCGAAGCCCCTTCATTTTGTCTGTGAAAAAGACACAGTTTTTGACAGCCTGTCGCTGGCTATGCCATCATGGTTTGGATGTCGCGCTCGCTCAGGCCGGGGTGCAGCGCCTTGTTGATCCCGCTGGCCAGCACCTGCGCGATGTCCTTCACGATGTCGTCCACCTCGCGCGGGGTCACGATCATCTCGCCGATCTCACCCCGCATCAGGTCTTTGGTCATCAGGTCCAGCGTGTCGCTGTGGTCCTCGCCGTCGTCCCCGGCCATGGATTCCATGGCGTCGCGCACGATCGTGGCGGCGTAGATCACCGTGGGCACGCCCATGGAGATCACCGGCAGCCCCAGCGTTTCTTTTGAGAGCGCCTTGCGGTGGTTGCCCACGCCCGAGCCGGGCTGGATGCCGCTGTCGGTCAGCTGCACCGTGGTGCCGATGCGCGACACCGTGCGCGCCGCCAGCGCGTCGACGCACACCACGCAGCGCGGATCCACGTGGTCCACGATGCCCTTGGCCATCTCGAGCGTCTCCACCCCGGTGATCCCCAGCACCCCCGGCGCCACCGCGCACACCGGGCTCATGCGCTCGTCCACCGCGTCCGGCAGCTCGCGAAACAGGTGGCGCGTGACCAGGGTGCCGTCCACCGTCAGCGGGCCGAGCGCGTCGGGCGTGACCTGCCGGTTCCCAAGGCCGATCACCAGCACCGGCTTGTCGCCGCCGGGCAGCATCCGCGCCAGCTCCTCCCCCAGCAGCGACGCCATGGCCTCGCGCCCCTCGACGCTTTTCGCGCGCAGCGCCTCGCACTCCAGCGTGATGTACGTTCCCTCGGGCTTGCCCAGCAGCCGCGATCCCTCGGCGCGCTCGATCACCACCTCGGTGACGTTCACGCCCGATTCCTCCCAGGTGCTGACGTTCACGCCGGGCAGCTCCGATGCCCCCGCGGCGCGCGCCGATTCCATCGCCAAATCCGTGCGTATCTGACTCACTCCACTTCACCTCGCGGATATTGTGCCTCGCGCGGCAAATTTTAACCTGAAATGTTCGGCAAAGTATTGCAAAACATGGATCATCGTGTTAGAATATCTCTTGTTGACTAGTGAACTGGGAGGTGAAATGTTTTGCCGAATATCAAATCAGCGATAAAGCGCGTGAAGGTCACTGAGAAGAAGAACCTCCGCAATCGTATGATCAAATCCGCCATGCGAACGACTGTCAAGAAGTTTGATGTCGCCGTGACCAGCGGAAGCGCCGACGAAAAGGTGCTGTCCCTGACCCAGGGCGCGATTGACAGGGCCGCCAGCAAGGGCGTTATCCATAAGAACGCTGCCAACCGCAAGAAGGCCCGCCTCGCCAAGCGCATGGCCAAGACCGCGCAGGCCTGACCAATCATCAAAAGAAGCCCGCCGGGCTTCTTTTTTTTCGTTCCCCTTCCGAATTGTGCATTGCGCGCTTCTCTGCTATAATGGGTCTGTCATTCCACGCACACAAGAAGGGGGCGCTCCCATGAAAAAGCTGTTCATCTCCGCGGACATCGAAGGCACCTGTGGCATCGCGCACTGGGACGAAACCGAAAAGGGCAAGGAATCTTACGCGTATTTCGCGCAGCAGATGAGCCGCGAGGTGGCCGCCGCCTGCGAGGGCGCACTCCGCGCGGGGGCGACCGACATTCTGGTCAAGGACGCGCACGACTCGGCCCGCAACATCAACCCGGAGCTGCTGCCCCAGTGCGCGCGCATCCTGCGCGGCTGGTGCCAGGATCCGTTTTGCATGATGGCCGGGCTGGACGACAGCTTCGACGGCGTGGTGTTCACCGGCTACCACTCCCCCGTGGGCACCGACTTCAATCCGCTGGCCCACACCATGACCACCGGGCTGTCCGCGATCACCATCAACGGCGAGGTGTGCTCCGAGCTGATGATCAGCTGCCTGATCGCCTCGATGCTCAAGGTGCCCGTGTACTGCGTGACGGGCGACGAGGGGCTGTGCCGCTGGATTTCAAAGAAGCTGCCCAGCGTGGTGACCGTGCCCGTCTCAAGCGGCATGGGCAACGGCTCGGTGTCCATCCACCCGGCCCTGGCCGTGGAGCGCATCCGGGCGGGCGTCGAGGCCGCGCTCAGCATCCCCAAAGAGCGGCTGATGTACCCCATGCCCGGCTCGTTCCACGTCGAGATCAGCTACAAAAAGCACCACGAGGCCAAGCGCGCCGGGCTGTATCCGGGCGCCAGCCAGACCGGGCCGAACAGCATCGCGTTCGACAGCGAAAGCTACATGGACGTGCTGGCATTTTTCTCGTTTGTGCTGTGAAAAATGCCCGCGCGCCGCGCGCCCCGTTCGGGGGCGGAGGGTGGAAGTTCCCCTGGTCTCCCCCGCCCCCTCGGACGGGGCCTTTTTGTCTGCCGCCCTCCCTCCTCTGCCCTGCGGGCGGGCCGGATGTTTCCCTTTGTTCCCCGCTCCAGCCGGATGTTTCCCATGCTTGGCCTCACGGCCAGCCCGACGCTTCACTGGCTTTGCCCCGTCGGCCAGCCCCATCCTTCACTGGCTTTGCCCCGCCGCCCAGCCTGAAAATCCGTACCCGAAAACTGGTATCGTCAGTTTTCGGTTCCGATTCGGTCGTACCAAAAGCGACGAGGGGGGTCCCAGGGGGGACCGACGCCGCGTCCCCCCTGGCCTTCTTTGGTCCTTTCTCGGAGAAGAAAGGACATGAATAAACAGATTCTAATTTTCTTATGCAAGAAAATGAATCGAATTTGTTCTTTCTATATGAAGAATAGATCTGTATCGAACATGTTCTTTCTCAAGTGTGAGAAAGAACCAAAGAGCACTGGGGGGGCCTTGCGCATGGTCCCCCCAGCCCCCCCGGCACGCGCGTGTGGTACGACCGAATCGGTACCGAAAACTGACGATACCAGGTTTCGGGGTACGGATTGTCAGGCTGGGCGGCGGGGCCAAGCATGGGGACGACTGGGTTGGCCGACGGGCAAGGCCAGTGGGGCATCAGGCTACCCGCAGGGCAAAGGACAGCACCCGGCCGACCCGCCGCCAGAAGCAAGAGAAGGACTGGGCCCGCCCGCAGGGCAAAAGGCAACATCGGGCCCGCCGGAAGGCAAAGCCAGCGGAGCACATAGCCGGGCGGGGCCGCGCCGGGCGCCCAAATTGTGTAATCCCTGCTTCAAGACTTAACCATCTCTATGGTATAATGTCTGGAGTTTGATTTCGCGTACCAAAGGAGGGGTCCCATTGGTCTTCTCTAGCTCCATCTTCCTGTTTTTCTTTCTGCCGCTGGTGCTGATTATATACTACCTGCTGCGCACGCGCACCCAGCGCAACGTGTTCCTGACCATCATGAGTCTGCTCTTTTACGCCTGGGGCGCGCCCTGGTTCGTGCTGGTGATGATGGGCTCGATCACCGCCAACTGGTTCTTCGGGCTGCACGTGGACGACAGCCACCCGATGCCCGAGCGCAAGACCTGGGTGACGATCTCGGTGATTTTCAACCTGGCGCTGCTGGGCGTGTTCAAATACCTGAACTTCATCACCCAGAACTTTGTGATGCTGGGCTGGATGCGCGAATACACCCAGATCATGCTGCCCATCGGAATCTCGTTTTTCACGTTTCAGGCGATGAGCTACGTGATCGATGTGTATCGCGGCAGCGGCAAATCGCAGAAGTCGCTGATGGCGGTGTGCCTTTACATCTCGTTTTTCCCGCAGCTGATCGCGGGCCCGATCGTGCGCTATGAGACCATCGCCGAGCAGATCGACCACCGCCAGGAGCGCCTTTCCGACTTTACCGCCGGCGCGCGCCGGTTCCTGATGGGCCTGGCCAAGAAGGTGCTGCTGGCCAACAACCTGGCGCTGATGGTGGACCATTCCTTCAAGCTGCCCGCCAGCGAGCTGTCGGTGGGCGTGGCCTGGATGTCGGCGATCTTTTTCCATGTGCAGGTGTTCTTCGACTTCTCGGGCTACAGCGACATGGCCATCGGCATGGGCAAGATGTTCGGGTTCCACTTCCTGGAGAACTTCAACTACCCCATGGTCGCCAAGTCGGTCAGCGATTTCTGGCGGCGCTGGCACCTGTCGCTGAGCACCTGGTTCCGCGACTACGTGTTTTTCCCGATGGGCGGCAGCCGCGTCAAGAGCAAATGGCGGCTGATCTTCAACATGCTGGTGGTGTGGAGCCTGACCGGGCTGTGGCACGGGCCGGACTGGTGCTTCTTCGCCTGGGGCGTGGCGTTCGCGGCGCTGCTGATCATCGAGCGGCTGACGGGCCTTGGGAAATGGATGGAAAAGCACTGGATCGGTTACCTGTATTCGAACGTGATGGTGGTGGTGGTCACGGTGCTGCTGGGCACCGCCATGCACTACAACCTGGACACGACCATGCCCATGGTGCCCATCACCGACGCGCTGCACCGGATCGGCGCGATGTTTGGCGCGGGCGCCGCCGGCCTGTGGGACGCCACCGCCAGCATGTACGTGCGCGAGTACGGCGTGTTCATGGCGGCTTCGATCCTGTTCAGCCTGCCCTTCGGGCCGTGGCTGGAGAAAAAGCTGCGCATCCCGGCCGCGGTGAGCGAGGTCGCGCGCGCCGTGGGGCTGCTGCTGGCGCTGGTCGCGTCCCTCAGCTACGTGACCATGGGCGCGTTCAACCCGTTCATCTACTTCAACTTCTGACGAAAGGCGGCTGACCGAACATGACGCTGCGCAAGGCACTCAACCTGATCCTGACCGCTGTGCTGGTCATTTCCATTGCCGCCGTCGGCGCGCTGACCACCCTGGGCAGCTACCGGGACATGGCCTACGGCGTGCTCGTCACCTACAAGCAGCTGCAGAAGCAGCCCGGCTTTTTCAGCGGCGTATCCGCGCGGCTGGCCGCCTTCGAGCGCGCCGCCAACACCAACCTGCTGTTCAAGCGCCCGCTGGAAAAGCTGAACGCGCGCATGCAGGCGGGCATCGGCAAGCAGATGCTGTCCTTTGGCGGCAGCACCATGGTGACCTGCAGCGGCGGCCAGCTCTACGACCTGATGGCCGACACCGCCGCCACCCAAACCAACCGCCGGCAGACCATCGGCGGGCTCGCGCAGCTGCACGAGCAGCTTCAGGAAAAGGGCATTCCCATGATCTACGGCTACGCCCACACCACGCTGTACCAGGACGGCATGCTGCCGGACGGCCTGCGCGACGGCATCGACGACAGCAACAACCTGGTCGCCGACGAGATCGTGCAGCAGCTTCAGGCCGCCGGCATCAAGACGCTGGACAGCCGCCAGCTGATGCGGGACAGCGGGCGGCCGCTCAACGAGATCGTGTACCGCACCGACGCGCACTGGTCGGTGTTCTCGGCGTTTGAGATGTACAAGGCGGTGGTGGACGCGCTGAACGAGGGCACCCGGGTCAAGGCCGACAGGGCCGCCGCCGACCTGGACAACTTCAGCGTCGAGATTCTGCCGGGCGCGCACATCAGCGACATCGGCAACCGGCTGGGCGCGGAGCTGGTTCCCCCGGACGATTTCCAGCTGCTGACCCCCAAATTCGACACCAACATCCACACCGAGATCATGAAGGACAAGGCGCTTCAGCCCATCGACGGCAAGTTTGAGGACGCGGTGCTGTTCAAGGACGAGCTGCCCAAAGCCAACGGCGTGCCCTACAAGAACTGCTACAACTATTACGGGCAGCACCCGGACGTGGTCTACTACCACAACGAGCAGGCCCCCGAGGGGCGCGTGCTGTTCGTGAAGGACAGCTTCGGCACGCCCGTGGCCAGCTTCCTGTCGCTGGCGGTGCGCGACGTGTGCGCCATCGATCTGCGCAAGAACCCCAACAAAACCGTGCTCGATTACGTCGAGAGCTTCCAGCCCGACGCGGTCGTGTTCGTGCAGTGCCAGGAGGTCATGCGCGAGCAGAACTTCGTGTTCGTGGATAAGTGAGAGGCGATTCGCGGCCAGACTGATGCTCTTCATGCTTTGCCTGTCGGGCAGCCTGATGATTCATTGACCTTGCCCGCCGGGCAGCCTGAAAATCCGTCCCCCGGAAATCGGTATTGTCGATTTCCGGTACCGGTTCGGTCGTACCAAAATCGACGAGGGGGGTTCCTGGGGGGACCTTCGCCGCGTCCCCCCTGGCCTTCTTTGGTCCTTTCTCGGAGAAGAAAGGACAGGAATATACTGATTCTAATTTTCTTATGCAAGAAAATGAATCAAGCTTGTTCTTTCTGTTGTAAGGATAAATTTGTATCAAACATGTTCTTTCTCAAGTGTGAGAAAGACAAGGGTGAGCGCAGCGAACCTGGAGGGGCGCAGCGCATGCGCGCGCCCCGGAACACCGGGCGGTCTGCGGGCCGCACGGTGCGCAGCCACCAAAGAGCACTGGGGGGACCTTGCGCATGGTCCCCC
>JAVBQA010000010.1:0-37019 GCA_031549325.1 Eubacteriales bacterium
TGGCTGGTAGGCTTTATCGATCACTTTCGCAGCGAATCCACCATCATCTCATCGTACTTCTCATCTGTCAGATCGTAATGGTAGAACAGCTTGTAATAGCGCTGTGTCTCTGCCCGCAGGTCATACTGGAACTGCTCGGGATACAGCGTCTGCGCCACCCAGATCATGCCCATGTAACGGTTGACCGACGGCGGGAACCCCATCCAGTTGAACGGGCCTGACGGCACGCGGTAGTAGTTTCCGTCTTTGACGGCCTGCATCTGCTGCCACAGGATGTCGTTTTGCACCATGTCGTAGTTCACCTCGGGCGCGAACAGGATCACTTCCGGCTGCCACTGCAGCAGCTGTTCGAAGTCCACCTCGTCGCCAAACGCCTTAGAGGATGGGCTGTCGATGGCAGCCAGGTTGTCGGCCAGCAGGTCGATGATCTCGGCGTGGTAGGAGCCCTTGCCGATCACGCTCTGGCCGTTTTCCCCAAGGCAATACAGCAGCTTCGCCTTCCTGGGCCTGGCGGCCAGCGCGCTTGCGGCCTGGTTGGCGGCCACATCCTCGCAGGCGTTGCCCGCCGCTTCGGCGGCAGCCTCCTGCGCAAAGCTGAGCCCCACGGCTTCTGCCGCACAGCCGGCCATGGTGTTCTGGGTTTTCTGATAGATCTCCTCGCAATAGGCGGCCAGCGCCTCACCCTGCTCGGGGCGCCCCAGCAGCTCGCCCAGCATGCGGTAGCACTCGCCCATGCCGGCGGTGGTGGCTTCGATGAACACCGTCGGGATGCCGAGCTGCGCCTGCACGGCGTCCATATCCTCTTTTACGCTCTTCTTCTTCTCGCCGATGTCGATGATGACCTCGGGGTTGGCTTTGGCCAGCTCTTCCATGTTCAGCTCGCTGTCGCCGTAGAACTGGCCCACCACCGGCAGGCTCAGCACGTCCTCCGGGAAGAACTGCTTGGCGTCTTTGGTCCAGGCGTTTGAGAGGCACACGAACGCGTCCGGCGCGATGGCGTAGAGCACGATGTGCGCCATCTTCCCGGACGGCGCGATGCGGGTGATGTCAGCGGGGATTTCCACCGTGCGGCCCACCGAGTCGGTGAACATGCGGGTCGGCTGCGCGTGCGCCAGCGGCACGCAGCCGAGAATAAGCACCAAAACCAGGGCGATTCCAAGCAGTCTTTTCATGATCCGTGTCCTCCGTCATTGCGAATTTCCAGGTCCTGAAGCATCGCGGGCGTCACCCCGTACAGATGCGAAATCAGCTCGTCCGTGATCAGCTCCGGCCCGCCATGGGCGAGGGCGCGCCCGTCTTTTAGCGCCAGCACGGCGCCGCCCAGCAACCGCGCGTGTTCCGGGTGGTGGGTGGACAGGATCACCGGCGTGCCGCCGGCCGCCAGCCGCCTGATCTCTGCCAGCACCCGGATCTGGTTGCCATAGTCCAGGTTGGCCGTGGGCTCGTCCATCACCAGCGCACAGGCATTCTGGGCGATGGCGCGCGCGATCAGCGCCAGCTGGCGCTCGCCGCCCGACACCTTCGTGAAACCCCGCTCAGCCAGGTTCTCGAGGCCCACGCGGGAAAGCGCTTCCCGGGCGGCCTGACGATCGGCCTTTCCGGGCGCTCTCTTCCCAGCCGCCGCGCCCATCAGCGCCATCTCAAACAGCGTGTATCCGAAGCCCGCCGCCTGCGCCTGGGGCACATAGGACAGCAGTCGCGACATGCGCTGCGCGTTCAACCCCTTGATGTCCTGACCATCCACCAGAATTTGGCCGGTGTATCCCCCAAGCAGCCCCAGCAGGCAGCGGAACAGCGTGGTCTTGCCCGCGCCGTTGGCCCCCAGCAGGCACAGCACGCCCGCGTCATGGGCAAAGCTCACGCCGTCCAAAACCGTCTGCCTGCCATGGCAAAACCCGAGCTGCCGCACCTCGATGATGCCCATCACACCGTCTCCTTGCGCACGAGCAGCCACAGGAAAAACGGCGCGCCCACAAACGCGGTCAGGATGCCGAGTGGGATCTCCGAGGTCCAGAGCGTCCTCGCCAGATCGTCCACCACCAGCAGCAACAGAGCCCCGCCCAGCATGGACGCAGGCATCAGAAACCGATATTCGTGGCCGATCAGTTTGCGCATCAGGTGCGGCACCACCAGCCCAATCCAGCCGATCACTCCGCTGACCGCCACCGACGCCGCCGTGAGCAGCGTGGAGAGCAGCACCACCAGCGCCCGGTCGCGCCGCGCGTTCACGCCCAGGGATTGCGCCTCGTCGTCCCCCAGCGTCAGCAGATTCAGCCGCCAGCTCATCAGCAGCAGGCCAATCAGCCCGACGCCCATCGGGATCAGCGACAGCCGCACATCGGAAATCCGACTGCCCGCCAGACTGCCCATCAGCCAATACGTGATCGCAGGCAGCTGCTCCGTCGGGTCAGCCACCAGTTTTATATAGGAAGTGCCCGCAGTGCACAAGCTGCCCACCATGATGCCGCTGAGCACCAGAGAGGTGGCCCGATTGCCGCCAGTTTTCCGCGAAACCGCCATGGCCAGGCATACCGCCAGCACGCCGCCCGCAAACGCACACGGCGCCACCAGCCGTCCGGGCAGCCCGAACAGAATGGCCACACAGGCGCCCAGCGCCGCGCCGGAGGACGCGCCCAGCACGTCCGGCGAGGCCATGGGGTTTTGGAACACGCCCTGATAGCTGGTTCCCGCCGCCGACAAGCTGGCCCCCACCAGCATGGCCAGCGCCACCCTAGGCAGCCGCACATTCAAAAACACCAGCGCCGTGCGCTCATCCCAGAATGGTTTTATGGGCAGAATACCAGAAAACGAAATGCCCAGCACCTGCTGCGGCCGGATCGGGTAGCGCCCGACCAGAAACGACAGCAGCATCAGCCCAAACAGCAACAAAAAGAGCGCCAACAGCATGAGCCACCGCCTGTTCATGCGCCCACCTCCCGCGAGAGCCGCGCCACGATCTGTTCAAGCAGCGCGTCGCGATTAGCCTCGGTTACCTCGAAAAACAACGCGCCCGGCAGGCGCAGCAGCTCGCTCGGCCAGCCGCCGTCCCGGATCCCAAGCGCGGCCAGCACCGGCGTGTCGCCCAGCATCCGCCGGACCACGGCCGCGCGGAACCGCCGCGCTTCGGTTTCCAGCCGCCCCAGCTCGTCCATCACGACCAGCGGCGCGGACCGCCCGACCAGCTGCACGCCATAGCCGTCGAAAACCTCCGCATGCACCCGCTCCACCCAGCCGCCGCGAACCCGAGCCACCGCGCGCATGTCCGCGCCGTCTCCCAGAAACAGGGTTTTGTCCGGCGCGGCCGGATGGTCGAACCGGGTGACAAATCCGCCCGGATGGACGTTCAGCGCATCCACCGTCCGCCGCACCAGCGTGCTCTTGCCCGCGCCCCTCCCGCCGGTCAGCAGGATCGTCACGCGCCGTCGCCGCCCGCGTCGATGTAATTGTAGAGCGTGTATTTTGAGATGCCGAAATACTTGCTCACCTTGTCGCCCGACTTGGTGATGAGGAACGCCCCGGTGTCGTTCAGGAACTGGATGGCCTTGACTTTATCGTCCTTGTTCATCAGCGCCACGGGCTTTCCAGCCAGCTGCACCGACTGTTCAATCAGCTCATCAAGCAGGTCGTTGACGTTTTGCACGATGCGCTCGGGCTCATCCCGCTCGCCCTGCTCGGGGGTGATCAGCGGCTTGACGGCGCTCTCGATCATCAGCAGCCCGGTGATGTCGTAGTTGATGGCGAAAATACCCGTCACTCGATCCTGCTCATCGCGGATATAGATGGTGCTCGACTTCAGAATGCGCCCATCCTTGGTGCGGGTGAGGTAGTTCAGGTGATCCGAAAGCTGGCTCTTGCCCATGGCCTGCAGCACCGCCCGGGACGGTCCGTCGCCCAGGTTCCGCTGGGTTACGTGGCTGTTTTCGATGGCCACAATGGTGTGTTCCGCGCTCTTCTCGGAGAACTCGTGCACCACCACCTCGCAGTTTTCGCCAAACTGGGTTGCAATGCCCTTGGCCAACCGCTTCAGAAAGGAAAGCTGCACTTCATTCATTTCGGCACGCCTCGCTCTCACGTTTTTGTGGATGGTGCCAGTATAACGCAAATTTCCGACTTACACAATTCTTTTTCAAAAATAATTTTTTATGAGCGCTGACAATTCTCCTGAGCAAAAACAGCTCCCAGACGAAAAAGCCAAGCAATTCGCGCGTTTTGTTAGCATGAAAATTTTTTAGCACAAATAAATATTTGTTGACAAATGGTTTCTGATCTGATAGACTGGAACCACAGAAAACAGCCGAAGGAGCGCTGCACATGGACAAGATCAAATGGGTATCCAACAAGATGCCGAAGACCGACGACGCGCAGCTGGGCGTGATGGCGCCGGACGAGATCAGCAAGGCGCGCGCGTTCCACCAGAGCTTCCCGCAGTACGCGGTGACCCCGCTGGCCAAGCTGTCCAACATGGCGGGCGCGCTGGGCCTTTCCGCGTTGGCGGTGAAGGATGAGTCTTACCGCTTCGGGCTGAACGCGTTCAAGGTGCTGGGAGGCAGCTTCGCCATGGCGAAGTACATCGCGCAGCAGCTGAACAAGGACGTGTCCGGCACCGACTACAACTATCTGACCAGCCAGAAGCTGAAGGACGAATTTGGCCAGGCCACATTCTTCACCGCGACCGACGGAAACCACGGCCGCGGCGTGGCATGGGCAGCCAACAAGCTGGGCCAAAAATCCGTGGTGCATATGCCCAAGGGCAGCGCCAAGACCCGCTTTGACAACATCGCCAAGGAGGGCGCGCTGGTCACCATCGAGGAGGTCAACTACGACGACTGCGTGCGCATGGCCGCCAAAGAGGCCGCCGAAACGCCGCGCGGCGTGGTGGTGCAGGACACGGCCTGGGACGGCTACGAGGAGATCCCCGCCTGGATCATGCAGGGCTACGGCACCATGGCCAGCGAGGCCCATGAGCAGCTGGGGCAGCGCCCCACCCACGTGTTTGTGCAGGCGGGCGTCGGCTCGCTGGCGGGCGCGGTGGTTGGCTACTTCGCCAACCTGTACAAGAACAATCCGCCCAAGTTCATCGTCATGGAGGCGCAGGTGGCCGACTGCCTGTACCAGGGCGCGTTGGCTGCCGACGGCAAAGTGCGCTTTGTCGAGGGCGACCTGCAGACCATCATGGCTGGCTTGGCCTGCGGCGAACCGAACACCATCTCCTGGGACATCCTGAAGAACCACGTGGACGCGTTTGTGTCCTGCCCCGACTGGGTGGCCGCCAAGGGCATGCGCATGCTGGCCGCCCCGCTGAAGGGCGACGCGCAGGTGATCTCGGGCGAGTCGGGCGCGGTGGGCATGGGCCTGGTGGCCGTGCTGATGGAGAGCGACGAGTACAAGGACCTGCGCGACGCGATCGGCCTGAACAGCGACTCGAACGTGCTGATGTTCTCCACCGAGGGCGACACCGATCCGGACAACTACAAGGCGGTCGTGTGGAACGGCGCTTGTCCTTCGTAAAAAGTGCCTGCGATGCGCACCGCGCCTCCCGTCAGGCGCCGCGGGCCGCTCATGCGCTCCGCCGGAACGCCCATCGGGCGTCCATCTGACAACAAACTCAATCGCACATCAACATAAGGGGGAAACAACCATGGATTTCGCGAAGATCAAGGCAGCCGCGGGTGGTTACGAGAAGGACATGACCAAGTTCCTGCGCGATCTGGTCCGGATTCCGGGCGAGAGCGCCGGCGAAGAGGGCGTCATCAAGCGCATCGCCGAGGAGATGACGAAGGTCGGCTTCGACAAGGTCGAGATCGACCCCATGGGCAATGTGCTTGGCTACATGGGCGCCGGCAAGACGCTGATCGCTTATGACGCGCACATCGACACCGTCGGCATCGGCAACAAGGCCAACTGGACCTTTGATCCCTACGAGGGCTTCGAGAACGACACAGACATCGGCGGCCGCGGCACGTCAGACCAGCTGGGCGGCATCGTGTCGGGCGTGTATGGCGCGAAGATCATGAAGGATCTGGGCCTGCTGTCTGATAAGTACACCGTGCTGGTCACCGGCACCGTGCAGGAGGAAGACTGCGACGGCCTCTGCTGGCAGTACATCATCAACGAGAACAAGGTCAAACCCGACTTCGTGGTCATCACCGAACCCACCGACGGCGGCATCTATCGCGGCCAGCGCGGCCGCATGGAGATTCGCGTGGACGTGAAGGGCATCTCCTGCCACGGCTCGGCCCCCGAGCGCGGCGACAACGCGATCTACAAGATGGCCGACATTCTGCAGGATGTGCGCTCTCTCAACGAAAACGGAGCGGAGGACGGCGTGCAGGTCAAGGGCCTGGTCAA
The DNA here is from genome assembly GCA_031549325.1 of Eubacteriales bacterium. Classification (GTDB taxonomy): domain Bacteria; phylum Bacillota; class Clostridia; order Christensenellales; family Aristaeellaceae; genus JAJDGF01. The sequence continues at coordinate 6,349 of JAVBQA010000010.1, forward strand.
GATGCTCGACGAGAAGTACAACAAAGAGTGGAAAGAAGCCCGATTCCTGGGGCGCGGCACCGTCACCGCCTCCGAAATCTTCTTCACCTCCCCCTCCCGCTGCGCCGTGGCCGATTCCTGCTCCGTTTCGCTCGATCGCCGCATGACCGCCGGGGAAACCTGGGAAAGCTGCCTGGATGAGATCCGCGCGCTGCCCGCCGTCAAAAAATACGGCGAAGACGTGAAGGTTTCCATGTACGATTACGGCCGCGCCTCCTGGACCGACCTGGTCTACCCCATCGAGTGCTACTTCCCCACCTGGGTCATCCCCGAAGATCACGCGATCACCAAGGCCATGGAGGAAGCCCATCAGGGACTGTACGGCGACTCCCGTCAGGGATCGGCCGAAACCATCGCGATGCGCAAGGCCCGCCCGCTCACCGATAAGTGGACCTTCTCCACCAACGGCGTATCCATCATGGGCCGCAACGGCATCCCCTGCATCGGCTTCGGCCCGGGCGCCGAGGCCCAGGCCCACGCGCCCAACGAAAAGACCTGGAAGCAGGACCTGGTCGAGTGCGCCGCGGTGTATGCCGCGCTGCCCAGCATCTATTGCAAGTAAGGCGGGGAGGAACGCTTGGGGGCGCTGCCCCCAAGAATCCCGCCAGGGACACAGTCCCTTTACCCATCAACAAAAAATAAGGGGAGTATTGATCATGAGCAACCTGAACAAGAACCTGGACGCGCTGAAGAAGCTGGACGCGAAGGGCATGTACGAGGGCGATTTCTTCCTGACCTGGGAAAAGAGCGACGACGAGATTCAGGCGGTGTTCGAGGTGGCGAACGCGCTGCGCGCCCTGCGCGAGCGCAACATCTCCACCAAGATCTTCGACAGCGGCCTAGGCGTGAGCCTGTTCCGTGACAACTCCACCCGCACCCGCTTCTCCTTCGCCAGCGCCTGCAACCTGCTGGGCCTGACGGTGGCCGATCTGGACGAGGGCAAATCCCAGATCGCCCACGGCGAGACCGTGCGCGAAACCGCCAACATGATCTCCTTCATGGCCGACGTCATCGGCATCCGCGACGACATGTACATCGGCAAGGGCAACACCTACATGCACGAAGTCGTCGACGCCGTCACCCAGGGCAATAAGGACGGCGTGCTGGAGCAGAAGCCCACGCTGGTCAACCTCCAGTGCGACATCGACCATCCCACCCAGGCCATGGCCGACGCGCTGCACCTGATCGAGCACTTCGGCGGCGTAGAGAACCTGAAGGGCAAGAAGATCGCCATGAGCTGGGCCTATTCCCCCAGCTACGGCAAGCCGCTGTCCGTGCCCCAGGGCATCATCGGCCTGCTGAGCCGCTTCGGCTGCGAAGTGGTGCTGGCCCATCCGGAAGGGTATGAAGTCATGCCCGAGGTCGAGGAAGTCGCCAAGAAGAACGCGGCGAAGTCGGGCGGATCGTTCAAGCGCACCAACAACATGGCTGAGGCCTTTGAGAATGCCGACATCGTGTACCCGAAGAGCTGGGCGCCCTTCGCCGCCATGGAGAAGCGCACCGAGCTGTACGGCAACGGCGATTCCGACGGCATCAAGGCCCTCGAGAAGGAGCTGCTCGCCCAGAACGCCCAGCACAAGGACTGGGAGTGCACCGAGGAGCTGATGAAGAAGACCAAGGATGGCAAGGCGCTCTACATGCACTGCCTGCCCGCCGACATCTCCGGCGTCAGCTGCAAGGAAGGCGAGGTCGAAGCCTCCGTGTTTGACCGCTACAGGACGCCCCTCTACAAGGAGGCCTCCTTCAAGCCCTACATCATCGCCGCCATGATCTTCCTGGCGAAGGTCAAGGATCCGGCCGCCAAGCTGGCCGAGCTGGAGAAGGCCGCGACCGAGCGCCACGACGGGTAGAGAGACGTTGGGGGCGAAGCCCCCCTACACCTCAGCGAAAAGGAGGTAGCCCTTATGGGTAAGAAAATCGTCATCGCCCTGGGCGGCAACGCGCTGGGCAACAATCTGCCCGAGCAGATGGCCGCCGTGAAGCAGACCAGCAAGGCCATCGCCGACCTGATTGAGCAGGGGCACCAGGTGATCCTGAGCCACGGCAACGGACCGCAGGTGGGCATGATCCAAAACGCCATGGCCGAGTTCGTGAAGGGCCATGACTTCCCCCAGATTCCGCTATCCGTGTGCGTGGCCATGAGCCAGGGCTACATCGGGTATGACCTGCAAAACGCGCTGCGCGAAGAGCTGCTGGACAGGGGCATCAACAAGCCTGTCACCACGGTTCTGACGCAGGTGCGCGTGGACGAGAATGACCCGGCCTTCCAGAAACCCACCAAGCCAATCGGCCCTTTCCTCTCCAAGGATGAGGCCGACGCGCTGGCCAGGAAAGAGGGCTACACCATGGTCGAGGACGCCGGCCGCGGCTACCGCCGCGTGGTGGCCTCCCCAAGGCCCGTGGAGATCGTGGAGATCGAAACCGTCAAGAGCCTGCTGGACGCTGGCGAGGTTGTGATCGCGGCCGGCGGCGGCGGCATCCCGGTGATCTCGCAGGGCCACCACCTGAAGGGTGTGGGCGCCGTCATCGACAAAGACTTTGCCTCGGCCTGCATGGCCAAGGCGCTGGACGCCGACTGCCTGATCATCTTGACCGCCGTCGAGAAGGTGGCCATCAACTTTGGCAAGCCCGACCAGCAGTGGCTGTCTGAAATGACGCCCGGGCAAGCGCGGGAATACATCGGCCAGGGCCAGTTCGCGCTCGGCTCCATGCTGCCGAAAGTTCAGGCAGCGCTGGATTTCGCCGAGAGCGCTCCCAAGCGCTACGCGCTGATCACATTGCTCGAGAAGGCCAAAGATGGCATCGCCGGTGTGACCGGCACCGTGATCCGCTAGGCGGATCTGAGCACACCCTATTCGCGGCGTCCGCTTCGTGGCTCCCTACCGTCACGATCGCCGCTTTCGGGAAGGCATCCCCCCCTTATTGTGTCGCCAAAGGGCCCGGACCATGAAGGTCCGGGCCCTTTGGCACCCAAAACGCTCCGCCTTTTGACAGCCCCGTTCATCGCGCGGTATAACCGCGGTGTCCCCATGCACCGCCCATCTCATCCGTTTCCAGAGCCGCAAACCCCGCGACTGCGGTTGGGCGACTTTCCGCCCGGCGACGAGCGGGGTCTGTTCTCCCTGCACAGCTTAGGGTTACATTCAGATCTCTGCATTTCGTAAATATCGTAACTATTTCCCAAAAGAAGAGCGGCCACCTCATTGGTGGCCGCTATCCCGTTGGTGGCCGCTCGAAACGGTTCTACACCTCAGCGATGCACTCAATTTCAACCAGTCCGCCCAGCGGCAGCTTGGCCACCTGCACGCAGGAGCGCGCCGGGAAATTGCCGCCGAAGTAGCTCTCGTAGATCTTGTTGACGGTGGCGAAATCGCCAAGGTCCTGCACGAAGATGGTGCTCTTGACGACCTTGCTGTAGTCGCTGCCCGCCTCGCGCAGGATCTCGCCCAGGTTCTTCATGGCCTGGTGCGCCTGCGCCTCGACGCCTTCGGTCAGGCTGCCCACAGCCGGGTCGATTCCCAGCTGACCGGACGTGAACAGCAGGCCGCCCAGCTTGACAGCCTGCACATAGGGGCCGACCGCCTTGGGGGCTTTGTCGGTGTGGACAATTTGCTTGCTCATGGGAAACACGCTCCTCTGATAAGAAATCGGGGTGATGTGGGCAGGGGCCATGCCGCCCGCCCACATCAGCCAGTCATTAGTATTCGCCGTTTACTGCGCTTTTCCCTTGTCCTTGCCAGGCAAAATCTGGTTGAGCAGCAGCGCTAGCAGCGTGGCCACGACCACCGGGCTCTTGCCGAAAATGGTGGTGATCACATCCGGGAACTGGCCGATAGAGGCGGCCGCCTGCCAGATGCCGACGCCCAGCGCCACGGACAGTCCCACAATCTGCATGTTCCTGTAGCTCATCTCCTGGCTGGTGATCAGCTTGATGCCGGTCATGGCGATCATGGAGAACACGGTGATGGTGGCGCCGCCCAGCACACACTGGGGAATGGTGGTCAAAATCGCGCCAAACTTGGGAACCAGGCCCGCCGCCAGGATCACGACGGCCGCCATCCAGAACACGACCCTGTTGACCACCTTGGTGGTGACCACGATGCCCACGTTCTGGGAATAGGTGGCGCTGGGCAGCCCGCCGAAGAACGCCGCCAGCAGGTTGGTGGCGCCGTAGCACACGATGCCGCCCTGCAGCTCGTCATCGGTTGGCTCCCGATCCATACCGCCCACAGTGGTTCCGGTGAAGTCGCCGATGGCCTGGATGGAATTGATGAAGAACAGAAGGCCGATGGCGATGCAGGCGCCCAGATCAAACTGGAAGCCGAACGGCATCACTTGGGGCAACGCGAATGCGCCGGCCTGGGCGACCTTCGAAAAGTCCACCATGCCGAAGCACAGCGCGGCCACATAACCCACGATCATGCCGAGCAGGATGGACGCCAGCTTGGCAATGCCCTTCGCCCAGTGGTTCAGCGACACCGTCACACCCAGTGTGATGAACGCCACCAGCCAGTTCTGCCAGGAGCCATAGGTCAGCGCCTGGGTCTTCAGCGCCAGCGTGCCTTCCAGGAATTTTTGCAGGGTGTTGCCCGCGCCGCCGGCCATGTAGTTGACCGCGGTGGGATACAGCGACAAGCCGATGGTGAAGATGACCGTGCCGGTGATGATGGGGGGGAAGTACTTGCGGATGGGTTTGATGAAAAACCCGGTCAGCATCGCCACGATGCCACCGACCACCATCGAGCCGGCAATATACGCCAGGCCCATGCCGTTCTCGTTGGTGGAGATGCCCTGCAGACTCGGGAGATACGCGAAGCTTATGCCGATGATCACCGGCAGCCCCGATCCGAAGCGAAAGCCGCCCTTTTTGCCGATGGGCAGCACCTGCAGCAGCGTAGAGATGGCCGCGATCACCAACGAAGTCTGGATCAGCAGCACCTTCTGCGCCTGGTCCAACCCGAGCTGCGCGATGTTGCCGATGATCAGCGCGGGGGTGACGCAGCCGATGATCATCGCGACCACGTGCTGCAGCGCCATGGGGATGGACTGGCCGAGCGGTGGGATGCCGTCGAGGTCAAACAGGGTCGCTTTCTTTTTTCCATTCTGAGACATGTTGGAGTTCCTCCTCATCGTCATTTTTAGCCGTTGTGAACCCGCCCGTCGAGAGTGTTTCAGGTCCCGAACTGACACTCCCTCATAAAGGCTCCCTTGCGATTCTTCTTACACCCCCTGCAAAAAAACTCCGATGAACCGTATGGATGCGGGCCGATGCGGGACGCCCAGGGGTATTCCACTAAAACTCTACTTCCGGTAATCCGTGTGGTCGATGGGCAGCTTCTGGCGGAACTCGCCGTCCACACGGCAGGCGGCGTGAGCTGCGGCGGGCGCGCCCGGAATGGCCGCGATCTCACCCACGCCCTTGGCGCCGAACGCCAGGCCATCCTCGTCGTTCTTCTCGACCAGGATCACATCGATGGGCGGCGCGTCGGTGGCGCGCAGCAAACCCAGCGTGCCATACTTGGTCTTGACGTAGCCGCGATCCATCACGAAGTCCTCGGTTAACCCATAGCCGAGCGCCATCAGCACGCCGCCCTCGATCTGCCCCTCGCAGGCCTTGGGGTTGACGACGCGGCCAATGTCGTGCGCCGCCACCACGCGGGTGACGCGCTTGTTCTCGTCCATGATGACCACCTGCGCCGCATAGCCGTAGGCGACGTGGCTGACGGGGTTGGGCACCTCGGCGCCGATCTTGTCGGTGACGCTTTGGTATTCGCCGTAGAACTCGCGTCCGTCCAGATCAGACAGCGTCTTGCCCTTGTCCAGCTCGGCCTTGAGCTGCTCGGCGGCTCTGCGCGTCGCCTCGCCGGTGAACACCGTCTGCCGGCTGGCGGTGGTGGTGCCCGCGTTGGGTGTGAGCGCGGTGTCCGGCCGCTCGTGATAGATGTGCTTGGGCTCGATTCCGGTGGTCTGCACCACGACCTGGGTGCACACGGTGGCCATGCCCTGCCCGATGCAGGCGGCCGACGTGCGAATGCGCACAATCCCATCTTTAACAAACAGCTTGCAGCGCCCGGTGTCCGGAATGCCCACGCCCAAACCGCTGTTCTTCATGGCGCCCGCGATGCCCGCGTAGGGGCTGCTGTCGTAGGCTTCCTTCACCGCCTCCAGACACTCCACATAGGCGGTGTCCGGGGATGCGAGCTGGCCGTTCGGCAGTTCCTGGCCGGGGCGAATGGCATTGCGATAACGGATCTCCCAAGGGCTGATGCCGACCATCTCGGCCAGCAGGTTCAGATTCTGCTCGGCGCCGAAGCAGCTCTGGGTCACGCCAAATCCGCGGAACGCGCCGCCGGGGACATTGTTGGTGTAGACGCAGATGCCGGTGACCTCGATGTTCTGGAAGTTATACGGCCCGCCCGCGTGGGTGCAGGCGCGCTGCAGCACCGGGCCGCCAAGGGAGGCGTACGCGCCGCGGTCGGAGATCAGCATCGCCTTCATGCCCAGAATCTGGCCGTTCTCGTCGCATGCGGTGGTGATGTCCATCTCCATGGCATGGCGCTTGGTGTGAATGTCAAGGCTCTCCTGCCGCGAGAACTTGATCTTGACCGGCAGCCCTGTGCTCCACGCCATCAGCGCCGCGTGGTGCTGGACGGACATGTCTTCCTTACCGCCGAACCCGCCGCCCACGAGCTTGCTCTGGCTGCGAACCATCTGCGGCTCCAGCTTCAGCATCCGCGCGATTTCCTTCTGCTCATCATACACCGACTGAGAGCCGGTGAACAGCAGCAAGCCGCCCGGAACCTCCGGATCGGGCATGGCGATGGCGCACTCGGGCTCCATGAACGCATGGTCCGTCTGGGGCGTGGAGTAGTGGCGGGTCACCACGTGGGCCGCCCTCGCGATGGCCGCGTCCACATCGCCGCGCTTCAGATCCTGCCGAAACAGGATGTTGCCCGGTTTCTCGTTCAGCACCGGCGCGCCTTCCTTCATGGCCAGGAGCGGATCGGTGATGGGCTCGAGCTCTTCGTACTCGACCTCGATCAGTGCCAGCGCCGCATCCAGCGTTTCCTTGTGTTTGGTGGCAACAAGCGCCACGGCGTCGCCGATGTAGCGGGTGATGTCGCCCTCGGCGATCATCACGTCCCAATCCTGAATCAGGTGGCCGGTCTTGTTGAACGGCACGTCCTTCGCGGTCAGCACTTTGACCACGTCCGGGTGAGCCTCGGCCCTGGATGTGTCGATCTTCAGGATTTTCGCGCGCGGATACTTCGTCCTGAGCGCCTTGGCGTAGACCATGCCGGGAACGACGATGTCGTCCACATACTCGCCAGTGCCGAGCACCTTTTCTTCGTTGTCTACGCGGGTAAAATGCTGGCCCACCGCGCCGTCCTGGCGGGTATCCGGCACGGGCTTCCCCTCGCGCAGAAACTCGGCGGCCAGCAAAATGGCGTCCTCAATCTTCACATACCCGGTGCATCGGCAGATGTTTCCCTTGATGGCGGCCTTGACGTCGGCCCGGGTTGGATTCGGGTTTTCGTCGATCAGCGCCTTGGCCGAGATCACCATGCCCGGGATACAGAAGCCGCACTGCACCGCGCCGGCCTCGCCGAAGCAATGAACGTACACCTGGCGCTCGCGCCCGGACAGGCCCTCCACGGTAACGATCGCCTTGCCGTCCATCTTTTGCACGGGCTGAATGCAGGCGCGGAACTTCTTGCCGTCCACTAGGATCGTGCACGCGCCGCAAGCGCCCGCGCCACAGCCGTCCTTGACGGAGGTGAGCCGCAGCTCGTCACGCAGGTAGTCGATCAGCTTCATGTTGGTATCGGTGGTGTAAGATTTGCCATTGACCGTAAATGTTGCCATGGGTTTACCTCCTCCCTAGAGCTCCGGCTTGTCCCTTCTCACATACCGCCCCAGCCCGCTCTGAAGCAGCTTGCCCCGGTCCACGGCGATCTCGCCGCCCAGCAGCACGGTTCGGGCCCGTCCGGTGATTTTCATGCCCTCGTATGGGTTGTAATCTACCCGCATGCGCTGGGTCTTGGCGCGGACGACCTCATCCAGCCCGCGCTCGAAGATCACGATGTCGGCGTCGCTGCCCTCCAGAATCGCGCCCTTCCTGGGGTACATGCCGTATCGCCGCGCCGGATTTTCGCACAGCATCCGCGCCATGTCCGAAGGCTCGATCAGCCCGCTGTCCACGAGATTTGTGTAGATCAGCGCCGGGCGGTGTTCCACACCGGGCAGGCCGTTGGGGATGCGGGAGAAGTCGTCCCTGCCCAGGTCCTTCTGGCCCAGGAAGTTGAACGAGCAGTGGTCGGTGGCGATGGTGTCCACCTCGCCGCTCTGCACGGCTTCGACCAGCGCCTGCCGGTCCGCTTCGGTGCGGATGGGCGGCGAGCAGGCAAATTTCGCGCCCTCAAAATCGCGCTTCTTATAGACGCCATCCTGCAGCAGCAAGTACTGCGGGCAGGTCTCCACGACCACTTTCTGCCCCGCCGCGCGGGCCTTGCGCACCTCTAAGAGCCCAAGCGCCGTGCTCAGATGCACCACGCACACCGGCCACTCGGCCAGCCGGCTCAGGTACAGCAGGCGCGAGATGGCCTCGGCCTCGACCTCCGGCGGGCGGCTGCCCGGGATGGCGGCGGGCGACGCGTGCCCCGCGTCCAGCTGCGCCCTGATGAGCGCGTTCACCAGCGTGCCGTTCTCGCAGTGCACGCCGCACAGCGCGCTAATCTTTTTCATCTCGGACAGGATGTCCAGGATCTCGTCGTCCTCAAGGCGCAGCGCGTCGTAGGCCATGTAGAGCTTGAAGCTGGTCACGCCCGCCTTCACCATGTCCTTTAGCTCCCTGCGGGTGCGCACGTTCCAGTCGGTGATGGCCATGTGGAACGCGTAGTCGCAGCTGGAGCGCTCGTCGGCCTTCTGATGCCAGGTGAGCAGCGCCTCTCCCAGCGTCATGCCCTTGTCCTGGGTGGCAAAGTCCACGATGGTGGTGGTGCCTGAGGCGATGGCCGCCGCCGTGCCCGACGCGAAGTCGTCCGCTGTGGTGGTGACGCCATTGAACATGTCGAAATGGGTGTGGGCGTCGATGAACCCGGGGAACACCAGGCACCCCGACGCGTCGATGACCTCGTCCTGCGCCCCGGGCTGGATGCCGTGCTCGACGCGGGCGATGCGACCGCCGTCTACGGCAATGTCCAGAATCCGGGAGCCGCCTGCGGTAACCACCAAACCGTTTTTGATGATTTTCATGGGCTATGCCTCCTCATGAGCGATCAGGTGGACAACTGTGGAATCCGCCCCAGCAGGGTCCATGGTGGTTGGCGCCGGCCGGCCGCGCCAAGCGGGCGACATCCGATCCGGCGCCCGCCGAGGCTTCGTTACAGCACCCAGGGATATGCCGCCACCACCGACTGCATAACCTTCACCAGCGGCTTGTACGTGGCGGCATCCTCACCCAGCACGCTGTCGTACACCTTGCCCGCAAGCCGGATGCGCACACGGCCGGCCGCCTTATCCAGCACCAGGAAGCCCTGGTTCTCGCTGTCCTCAAAGTCTTCCTCGCTAGAGAACACCGTGAACTTGTCCTTGTAGGGCGCGCTCTGGTAGGGGCAGAACACCGTGCAGTTGCCGCATTCGTTGCACATCTTGTCCACGTGCAGCACCTGTTCCTTCTCCATGCCGGGCACCACGATGGCGATATTGGCGCGGTTCGGGCATACGTCCACACAGTTCTCGCACACCATGGAGCAGCCGAGGCAGCGCCGGTTTTCCCTGGCGGGGTCCGCGCACTCCGCGAGATCCACGCGCCGCGCCTTCAGCTGGGCGGCATCCTGCACATACTCGGTCTCCGACGGCATCACGCCCAGAATGTGGCTGATGGCGTCCTGCGCGTCGGCGATGGCCTCCACAACCGTGGCCGGGCCGCGCTTGGCGTCGCCGATTGTGTGCACATTTTTCCCCGCGAAATTCGCGATCAGCGCCTCGTCGATCTTCTCGCCCACGGCGGAGATCACCGTGTCGGCGGGAACGCTGGTGAATTCGCCAGTGCCCTCGGGGCTGCGCCTGCCGCTTGCGTCGGGCGCGCCCAGGCGCATCACCTCGCACCGCAGCTCGCCATTTTCATGGGACACCGGGGCAAGCAGCTCACAGAACCTGACGCCGTCGTGGATGGCCAGCTCGAGCTCTTCGGCGTCGGCGGGCATCTGACGCTGGGTGCGGCGGTAGACCAGGCGCACCTGCTTCACGCCTTCGGCGCGAATCGCGGCGCGGGCGGCATCCATGGCGGTGTTGCCGCCGCCGATGACCACCACGGACTCGCCCAGTTTCAGCGTCTCCGGGCGCTTCTTCTGCGCCTCCAGGAACTCGATCACATTCATGGCCTGGCCATTCTCCAGGCGCAGCGCCCCCGGCTTCCAGGCGCCAACCGCCACGATCACATGGGTGTAGCCCTGGTCGAACAGCTGCTTGGCGCTCTGCGCCTCGGTGTTCAGCTTTACCTCGACGCCCAGCTTTTCGAGCATCCGGGCGTCGCTGTCGATGGCGCTGTCGGCGATTCGAAACGCCGGGATCACATGGCGCACGATGCCGCCCAGGCTGTCCCGCTTCTCGAAGATGGTTGCCTGCGCGCCCGCGCGCGCCGCGATGAACGCCGCTGCCATGCCGCCCGGACCGCCGCCCACAATGGCGATCTTTTCGGGCTTTGCCTCGCCAGGCCTCAGCGCGGCCAGATTGGCCGAGAAGCCCTTCTCAGCGGCCACCAGCTTCGCCCCCCGGATCTGCACCGACTCTTCATAGAAGTTGCGGGTGCACTTGGTCTGGCAGCGGTGGCTGCAAATCGTGCCGGTGATGAAGGGCAGCGGGTTCTTCTCCAGAATGACCTTCAGCGCCTCGTCATACTTGCCCTGCCCCACCAGCTCGATGTAGGCCGGGATGTCCTGGTGAATCGGGCAGCCCTCGGCGCATGGCGCCAGGAAGCAGTCGATCAGCGGCACTTCCTGCTCCAGCTTGCGGGACGGCTCGATCTTGACCGGCTTTTTATGATGCGGGTCGGTCTTGGCAGACTCGGCAAGCGCGCGCAGCTTGTCCATGTCCACGCCGGCGAACGGCGCAAACGCCATCGCGCCCAGCTTCACCGCCATCGGGTTGAGCCGGCCATATCCGCCGGGCTTGAGCAGCGTGGTGGCCAGCGTGATGGGCCAGATGCCGCAGCCAAAGATACGGTCGATGTTGAACAGCTCCGCGCCGCCCGAGAACGACACGCGCAGCTTGCCCTGGAACTCCTTCTCCAGCTTCTCTGCCAGGCTGATCGAAAGCGGGAACAGGCTCTTGCCGGACATGTACATCTCCTGCCCGGGCAGCTCGTTCTGGGCGATCTTCACCGGGAACGTGTTGGTCAGCTTCACGCCGAACTCCACCGAGTTTTCCGAGGCCAGCTTCAGCAGCCGGTTCAGCATGGGCACGGCGTCGGAGAACTGCAGGTCGTTCTTGAAGTGGTGATCGTCAAACACCAGGTAGTCATAGCCCATGTCGTCCATGGTCTTCCGGGCAAACTCATATCCGAGCAGCGTCGGGTTGCACTTGATGTAGGTGTGCAGGCGCTTCACGGAAATCAGATAGCTTGCGATGCGCTCGATCTCGTCCGGCGGGCAGCCGTGCAGCGTGGACAGCGTGATGGACTTGCAGACCCTGCTGTCCATGCCATCGATGAACTGAGCGTCGACGCCCGGCAAACGGGACAGATTCGCCTTTGCCCAGGCGGCGCACTCCTGCCAGATGGCCGAGTCCTTCGCCTGCTTCATCCCCTCGATGTACTTGTCGATCTTGGGCAGCTTGATGCCCTCGAGGTCATAGCCGACGCTCATGTTGAAAATGAAGCCCTCCGGCGAACCAAGCCCCAGCGCGCGGCTGAGCAGTTTCAGCGCGAACCAGCCCTTGACATACTCGTCATAGGCCTGCGGCACATACAGCTCGGTCGACCACTCCACGTTGTAGCATTCGTCTTCAGCGCGGATGCAGGGCTTGTCCACCGGCAGATCCTCGCCGTCCAGCTTCTGCACGGTCTTCAGCTCAAAAAAGCGCGCGCCGCCCGCGTAGGAAGCGATCAGGTTCTGCGCCAGCTGGGTGTGGGGACCCGCCGCCGGACCGAAGGGCAGCTCCAGCGTTTCGCCGAAAATCGGCAGACTCTTGCCGCTCGTGTGCTTGTAAATCGCACCCACGCCAAAGATCGTGCCGTGCGCCGCGTGCTCAGACAGCGCCCAGTCCATCAGCTCTGCAAACGGGATCGGCCTCATGATGTCGCTCATGTGTATGCCTCCTATGATTTGTTCTGTCGTATGGGGCCGCGCCCCGCCTCCCGTTACCTGCCCGCGTTGATGCGGTTCCACAGGTCCTGCGCCTGCTCGCGGCACTTGGCCAGAACGGCCTGCTTATCGACCCCCTGGAGCTCCCGGTTCTTCATCCTGACCTTGCCGCCGATGACGGTGGTGGTCACATTATGCCCATTCATGCCAAACAGCGCATGGGAGTTGATGTTGCCCGCGTGCATGGGGGTGAGAGGCACATAGTCCAGCGCGATGACGTCGGCGGCCGCGCCCGGCTTCAGCACGCCGATCTCCCTGCCGAAGAACTGGCTGACCATCCTGGCGTTGTTCGTGAACAGCATCTCGGGGATCTCGCCCCAGGCCACGGTGGGATCGGCTTTGTGGTGCTTATGCAGAATGTTGCCCACCTTGTAGGACTCCAGCATGTCGTTGGTGTAGCCGTCGGTGCCCAGGCCAATGCGAATGCCCGCGTGGAACATCTCCAGCACCGGCGGGCAGCCGATGGCGTTGCCCATGTTGCTCTCCGGGTTGTGGGCCACCATGCAATCGGTCTGTTTGATCATGTCGATCTCGGCGGCGGACACATGCGTGCAGTGGCCGAGAATCGTGTTCTGCCCCAGGATGCCAAAGTCATGCAGCCGGTATACCGGGCGCTTGCCGTGCTCTTTCAGGCTCAAATACACGTCGTCAATGCCCTCGGCCACATGGATGTGGTAGCCCGCGTCCTTGGGGTTCCTCTCCACGCAGTAGGCGAGCGATTTGTCGGACAGCGTGAACGGCGCGTGCATGCCCATCATGCCGCAGAGCATGCCGGACTCGTCTTTCCTTGCGGCCTCGATGAAGTCCACATTTTCTTGCACAGCCTGCTTGAACTTGTCCTGGCCGTCGCGGTCGGAGATCTCGTAACACAGGTTGGCGCGCACGCCGTAGGCCTTGGCGCTCTCGGCGATCTCACCCAGGCTGCCCAGGATCCCGCCGTAGCTGGCGTGGTGGTCGATGATGCTGGTCACGCCGTTTTCGATGCAGTCGATAAAGGTTGCGTCGGCGGACAGACGAGTGTCCTTTAGAGTCAGATGGCGGTCGATGGTCCACCACAGCTGATCCAGGATTTCGAGAAAATTCCCCGGGTTGTTTCCCTTGATGGACAGCCCCCGCGCAAACGCGGAATAAATGTGGTTGTGGGCGTTGATGAGCCCGGGCATGATGACGCCGCGCTTGGCGTCGATGAACTCGGCGTCCGCGTGCTGCGCCCTGAGCGACTGTGTCTCGCCCACGGCCAGGATCACACCGCCGTCCATCAGCACCGCGCCGTCCTCAATGAAGGGGTTACCGGGATCCCTGGTCACCAATCGTCCATTCCCCAGAATCAACATGGCCCGTTCCTCCTCGCAAATGCATGTGTCTGCGTGGCAGTCGGGCATAAAAAACGACCGCCACTTGAACGCTTCACGGTCCAAACGGCGGCTCCAACCAAAAGATGAGACATAGCGAAAGCAAGGGGTTCCCTCATCTCCGGAGGAATAGCCCGTGCGCGAAGCACTTCCTTGCAGCTATGTCGACATTTGGATTGTTCAACAAACTGTTGTGGTTTTGTGCGAAACATCTCCCTGTTAAGAGACCTCATTCCGACACTGATCTTAGCACAACCCGGTCGTTTGTGCAACCATGCCTTAGCCCCTGCAATAAAATACGTCGCATTGCACAATTATTCCGTTAAGCATTGAGCATTTCTTATCAATCGACTTTATCACGCTGCATTGCCAACGCTTCAAGATCCTTCAGCTGTTCCGGCGTGTCCACGTCCATCAGCTCCGCCTCCCTCCGCGCCTGCACGCTGTCCACCAGCTCCGGATGGCGCTTCATGACGGCGCCGCCGCTCTGGCTGGGTTCCAGGCGCAGCAGCTCTGGAAACAGGCTCTTGGGAAACAGCGCCGGGTTGCCGAGCCGCTCTCCATACGCCAGCCGCACCACGCGCTCCGGGCGCATGGCGAAGGCCTGCAGGAGGCGCTCGACGGACGCCCTTTCAAGCAGCGGCTGGTCCCCCACACAGAACAGGCAGCCGTCGTGCGCCTTCAGCTCGGACAGTCCAAGCCTGATCGTGTCCGAGATATCCGGCTCCGCATGAAGCAGCGCCTGGCGCCCCATGCCCCGCGCGAGATCGGCGATCTCCGCTTGCCTGGTGACGACCACGGTGAAAAGCTCCGCCGGCAGCGCCTCCAGCACGCGCCGAAGCAGCGGCCCGCCGCAAAAATCGGCCAGCAACTTGCCGCCGCCAAACCGGGCGGAATCCCCCGAAGCCATCACCACGCAGCCAATCCTCACAGCTTGTGCATCTCCTCTACAAATGCCCCGGCGTCCGGCGCGGCGAACAGTGCCGAGCCCGCCACCAGCAAATCAGCCCCCTGGCGCACCAGCCCGGGCGCGGTGGATTTGTCCACGCCACCGTCCACCTCGATGATCGCCTCGGTGTTGCTGGTGACCAGCATCCGGTGCACCTCGCCGATCTTCGCGATGGCCTGCGGGATCAGTTTCTGTCCGCCAAAGCCCGGGTTTACCGTCATCACCAGCACCAGGTCGAACTCACCCAGCACATAACGCAGCACGTCGGGGTGCGTAGCCGGGTTCAGCGACACGCCCGCCAGACAGCCGCAAGCGCGGATCTGGGTCAGCAGTCGGTGCAGGTGATTGGTGGCCTCGGCGTGCACGGTGATCACCCGCGCGCCCGCCGCGGCGAACGCTTCGATGTATTGTTCCGGGCGCTCGATCATCAGATGCACGTCGCACGGCAGCGCCTGCATGCCTGAGACCGCCTTGAGCACCGGGATTCCAAAGCTGATGTTGGGTACGAACGCGCCGTCCATCACGTCAAAATGCAGATAATCGGCTCCCGCGCACTTCATGCGCAGGATCTCGTCTTCCAAATGCAAAAAGTCCGCCGCCAGCAACGACGCCGCCAGCTTAGCCATAGCGTTCCCTCCATCTCGTGTTCATCTCTTCGTAAAGCGCCGTGTAGCGCTCATAGCGTTCCCGGTCGACCGCGCCTTCATCCACCGCCGCGCGCACGGCGCAGTTCGGCTCGCTCACGTGGGCGCAGGGGCTGAAGTAGCAGCCCGTGTGTTCACCGAATTCCGGCATCCAGGTCTGCAGTTCCAGCGGGTCGCGCAGGGCCAGCTCCAGCAAGCTGAAGCCTGGCGTGTCCAGCACCATGCCGCCTCCCGGGGCCGGGATCAGCTCGCAGTGGCGGGTGGTGTGCTTGCCTCGCTCAATCTTGCTGGACACCCGGCCAGTCTGAAGCGACATGCCATACAGCGCGTTGATCAGCGTGCTCTTCCCCACGCCTGACTGTCCGGCAAAGGCGTGCACCTTTCCAGTCAGCAGCGCGCGCAGCCGCTCGATCCCCTCGCCGGTGGCGGCGCTGAGCAGGATCACCGGCAGATCCGCGCCCCGGTACTGGTTCGCGATGCTCCGGGCCACATCAGGATCCAGGTCGCACTTGTTGACGGCCAGCATCGGCTCAATCCCGGCCTCCCGGGCGCACAACAGCATGCGGTCAAGAAGCAGCAGGTCGGGCTGGGGAGAGGCCGCCGCCACCTCCAGCACGACCACGTCGATGTTGGCCACCGGCGGGCGCAAAAGCTCGTTTTTTCGCGGCAGGATGGCCGCGAGCCAGCCGTGCTCCTCGCCGCGGCTCTCGGTAAACTCGACGCGGTCGCCCACCATGGGCGTCAGCCGCTGGCGCCGGATCTTGCCCTGGGCGCGCAGCGTGTGCTGCTCGCCCGCCTCGGTCATGGCGGTGTAGAAACCGCCCACCCCGCGCAGGATGATGCCTTCCAAGGAATTGCCGCCTTTCCTATTCAAACTCAATCGCTTCCTCGATCTTCAGCTCCCCATTGATGTACAGGCGCACGGTGCGCGTTCCGGGGGTGGGCATGTCGACATTCAGGTCGATGGTCCGGCTGCCCGGCTGTTCAAAGCGCGTGGTGCTAAGCGTGATCTCCTCGCCGTTCTCCTCCACGGTGCACACCACCTCGGCCCCGCCCTCGGGCACGATGATGGCCAGCTGCTTCCTGGCGTAATAGGTCTCCGGCGCGGTATCGCTCACCGTGAGCTTGATGGCGCTGCCCAGCAGCGTCACCGTGCCCGGCTCCACGCTCTGGGCGATGACCGTGCCCTCTTCCTCCGGGGACAGTTTCTCGACGACTTCCACCTTGAACCCAGCCGCGACCAGCGCCTTCTCGGCCTCTTCCCGGGCCATGCCCAGCACCACCGGCGCAGGCGCGCTCTCGCCGCTGATGTAGACGATCACCTTGTCGCCCGGTTTCACCAGCGCGTTCACCGCAGGCTCCTGATTCACCACGGTGCCGACGGGCGCGTCGGCCACCTCCAGCCGCACATTCTCCTTGGGCAGCAACAGGTCGTTCTGCTCCACGACGCGCTGCGCCTCGGACAGCGGCAAATCAAACAGCTTGGGCATGGTCAGGCTCTCCTTGCCGATGGAAACCACCAGCTGAACCGTCTCGTTGGGCCACATCATTTTGCCCGCTTCGGGGAACTGGGACACCACCGTGCCGTAGCTTACGTCGTCGTAGTGGCGGTAGTCCGGGTTGTACAGAAGCCCGATGTCCTTCAGCTGGACGATGGCGTCCTCCTGGTCGAGCATGGTCACATTGGGCAGCTGGATGCGCCCGAAGAAGTATCGGTACATCTCGCGCCCATAGATCGCGCCCAGCACGATCAGCACAATCAGCAGCCCGAACAGCGTGTAGTTGCGCGCGCGCTTCCAGCGCAGTCTGCGCTTCTGCCGGCGTTCCATGCGCTGCTGCAGGATCTCATCCCGCGTCAGCGACTGGCTGTCCACAAAGCCGCCCTTGGGCACGCGGATGGCGCGCTTCAGGTCGCTGGCGAACTCTGCGGCGGTCTGGTAACGCTTGTCCGCGTCCTTTTCCAGCGCCTTTTCAATGACCTCGTCCAGACCTTTAGACACCTCGGGCTCGAACACGCGCGCGCTTTTGGGCGGTTCCTGCACGTGCTTGAGCGCCACGGCCACTGCGTTGTCGCCGTCAAAAGGCACCTGGCCGGTGACCATCTCATAAAGCACCACGCCCACAGAATACAAATCGCTCTTCTCGTCGGCGACCTGCCCCGAGGCCTGCTCGGGCGAAAAGTAGTGCACCGATCCGAGCACGCTCTCGCCGTCCGAAAAGGTCTGGGTGTTGGCGTTGGTGGCGCGCGCGATGCCGAAATCGGCCACCTTGACGTTGCCCTCGGCATCCACCAGGATGTTCTGGGGCTTGATGTCGCGGTGCACGATGTGGCTGGCGTGGGCGTGATCCACTGCGGCCAGGATGCGAAGCGCCATCTGCACGGCGCGCTGGGGCTTGATCTTGCCGGCCTGGCGGATCAGGTCCTTGAGGGTTCTGCCGCGCACATATTCCATGACGATGTAGCGCATGTCTCCATCCTGCCCCACGTCGTACATGTTTACGATGTTGGGATGGGACATCTGGGAAGCGGCATGGGCCTCGTGGTTGAATCTTCTGACGAAGTCGTCGTCGGCGTTAAACTCGCTGCGGAGCACCTTCACCGCCACCTCGCGCAGCTGCACGCGGTCCCACGCGCGGTACACCACCGCCATGCCGCCGGTGCCGATCACTTCGGACAGCACATAGCGGTTGGAAAGAATGCGTTCAGTCAAGCCCGATCACCGTCCTTCCCCAGGGCGATCACGGCGGTGATGTTGTCCCCCCCGCCGCGCTCAAGCGCCCTGTCGATCAGCGCCTGCAGCTTGTCCGGCCAGGAACTCCCACGCATCAGGATCTCCGCAAGCTCGGGCTGGCGCAGGTAATTGGAGAGCCCGTCTGAGCACAGCAGCCACACGTCGCCCTTCTGGTAATCCAGCCGGATGATGTCCGGCTCGACCTTTTTGCCGGTGCCAAGCGCCCGGGTGATGAAGTTGCGCTGGGGATGATTCAGCGCCTCCTTGGGCGTCAGCTCGCCCTTGGCCACCAGCTCATTCACCAGCGAGTGGTCGTTTGAGAGTTGCATCAGCGCGCGCTTGCGCAGCAGGTAAGCGCGGCTGTCTCCAACGTGCGTCAGGTAAGCCAGGCCTTTCGCCAGATACAGCGCGGTCAGCGTGGTACCCATGCCATGCTTGAGCGGGTCGCGCTTGGCCTCCTGATAGATCTCCGCGTTGGCCGACAGCACCGCGTGGTGGAGCGTCTCCTCGTTGATCGAGCCCTTGCGCAGGAAACCGACAAACGTCTGGATGGCCAGGGCCGAGGCCACTTCGCCCGCCAGATGCCCACCCATGCCATCGGCCACGGCGCAGAATTGCTCGCCGTTTTCGGGCAGGTAATAGGCGTCCTCGTTCACCGTGCGCACATTGCCCACGTGGCTCAGCGCGTATGCAATCATTGGTACATCACCTCGTTCATGGGGGTCAAGGGCACATACCCTTGCGGGGAGGCTCAGGGGCGGCCCTAAGCATTCCCATTCATCACGCTTCTCCTCAGCTGGCCGCACGCGCCCTGGATGTCGTCACCCATCTCCCGCCGGAGCGTGGCCGAGATGTGGCGCTGGATCAGCCGCTGCAGGAAGGCGTCCGTTTTCTCTTTCCCCGGCGGGTGCAGCGCGCGCTCGGCGACGGCGTTCAGCGGGATCAGGTTCACGTGGCACTGCATGCCACGCAGCCGCCGGGCAAGCTCGTCCGCGTGGGACAGCTCGGAATTCACGCCGTCCACCAGCGCGTACTCGAGGATCACGCGCCGCCCGGTCTTTTCAATGTAGGTTCGGCAGGCGTCCAGCGTCTGGTCGATGGAATAGGTGTTGGCGATAGGCATGAGTTTTCTTCGGATCTCGTCGGTCGGCGCGTGCAGCGACAGCGACAGCGTGACGTGCAACCCCTCGTCCGCAAAGCGCAGCATTTGCGGCGCCAGCCCGCAGGTCGACAGCGAGATCCCGCGCATGGACAGGTTCAATCCGCGCTCGTCGGTCGCCAAGCGCAGAAATTTCACCACGTGGTCGTAGTTGTCCAGCGGCTCCCCGCTGCCCATGAGCACCACGTTGTTCACCCGCTCGCCGCTCGCGGCAAGCCGCCCATTGGCCAGCAGCACCTGCCCCAGCATCTCGCCGGGCGTGAGGTTGCGCGCGCAGCCGTCCAGCGTGGACGCGCAGAACGCGCAGCCCATCTTGCAGCCCACTTGCGTCGAGAGGCACAGCGTGTTTCCGTGCTTGTAGCGCATCAGCACGCCCTCGATCAGGTTGCCGTCGGGTAAGCGGAAAAGCAGCTTTTCGGTGCCGTCCAGCTTGGAGGTCAGCACCCGCTCGACCGCCACCGGGTTGGCCGCGCACTCCGCCTTCAGCCGCTCGCGCAGCTGGGCGGGCAGGTTCAGCATCTCACCGAAAGAGGCCCCCCGGTTCAGCCACTCATAGAGCTGCTTACCCCGAAACGCGGGCTGATTCAGGGACTTCACAAAGTCCTGCAGCTCTTCCAGGCTCAAGCTCAAAAGATCCGTCATGCGCGGACCCTCCGCAGGCGCGCGATGAAGAATCCCTCCATGTGGTCCAGGTGCGCCTGCAACTGCAGCAGGCCGTTCTCCAAGCGGCCCTTGAGCGCGTCCGGCAGCCAAGCCGCATCCGTGTCCAGCTCGAACTCCGGGTGCCGTTCGAGGAACGCGCTCACCTGCCGCTCGTTCTCGTCCTTGGTGATGGTGCAGGTGGAGTAGACCAACATGCCCCCCACCGAAACATACGCGCAGCAGGCGTCCAGAATCTTCTTTTGCAGCTGCGCCAGCTGCTCAATGTCCTCTCCGCTGACGCGGTACTTGATGTCCGGCTTGTTCAGCATCACCCCGAGGCCCGAGCAGGGCGCGTCGATCAGCACCGCGTCCGCGGTCAGGTCCAGCTCGTCCCGGTGGATGCTGGCGTCCCGCGCCGCCGGGCGCAGGCTGTCCAGTCGCAGCCGCTCCTTCTGGGCCTGGATCAGCCGCACGCGGTGTTCATGCACATCCCAGGCCAGCACGCGGCCGGTGTCCTCCATCAGCTCGCACAGCATGGCGGATTTTCCGCCCGGCGCGGCGCAGGCGTCCAGGATCGTCTGGCCGCGCTTGGGTTCCATGGCGTAGGCCGCCAGCATGGAGGATTCACTGATCAGGCTATACCGGCCCTTCTTGAAGTCCTCATCGCCGCCCAAATCGGCCGCGCCGGACAGACGGTACGCACCGGGCACAACGCCGGGCGTCAGCTCCCAGTGGCGCTTCTGCGCGTATTGCAAAAATGACGCCTCGTCCCCACGCAGGAAATTGCGGCGAATGGTCTGCAGGTGCTCGTCCGGGCGGAAGGAGATGATCGCCTCGGCTTCTTCCATGCCGTAGTCGTCCACGATCCGCTTCACCAGCTGCTCGGGCAGCGAATGCAGGATGGACAGGTGGCGCAGCGGGAACTGCTCTTTATCGGGAAAGGTGATCTCCCTCGCGTCGCGCTTCCGGATCAGCGAGCGCAGCGCGCCGTTGATCAGCGGCGCGAATCCCTCGCGCTGCAGGCGCTTGGCCTGCTTCACGGCCTCATCCACCGCCGCGTGATCGGGCACGCGATCCAGAAACAGGATCTGCGCCGCGCCGATGTGCAAGATGTCCTCGATGATGGCCTCCGGCATGTGCTCAACCAGCTGGCCCAGGATATAGCCGATGCGGATGCGGTTTTCCAGCGCGGCATAAAAGATCGAGGTGGCCAGCCGCTTGTCCTCCGGGGACATGTGGCTCTTGGACAGATGCTTGTCCAGCGCCAGCGTGGCGTAACTTCCTGCGCGCACCACGTCGGACAGCGCGTTCAGCGCCAGCCGCCGCGCATCGATCACCGACGGCTGCGGGCCCTTGTCGGCATGATCCGTCTTCTTTATGAACGGCTTTTTCTCGAACGCGGGCTTGCCTTCGGGCTTCCGGGCGGGCGGAACCGGCGCGCCCTCCACCCTCTTGGCGGGCGGGATGGCCGCTCCGGGCCTCACCGGGAACTTGGGCCTCTCCGCGCCGGGCTTGGCGAACGGCTTCGCGTCCCCCTGCTTCACCGGGAACTTGGGCCTCTCCGCGCCGGGCTTGGCAAACGGCTTCGCCGCTCCCTGCTTCACTGGGTACTTGGGATTTTCCGCGCCGGGCTTGCCCGGAAATCTGGGCTTGCCCGCCCCCGGCTTGAATCCACCGCTTCTCTTCTTATCCATTCAGCACCGTGCCCACTTCTATCGTTTTGCCCATCAGATACGCCTTGGCGGCCATGCGCCTGGCGTTCGGGGCTTGAATCTCGATCAGTTCGACCGCGCCGCCCCTGCAGCGCACGATCAACCCCTGCTTGGCGCTGCTCTGCACCACCTCGCCCGGCTCTCCCGGAAAGTCGCATCGCACCGTCCGCGCCGCCCACACCTTGAGCGCCCCCTCGGGCAGCATGGCGTAGGCCCCCGGCCAGGGGTTCACGCCCCGCACCAGATTCACGATGCGACGCGCGTCCAGGTGAAAGTCGATCAACCCGAGCTCCTTTTTCAGCATCGGCTGATGGGACATCTGTGTTTCATCCTGTTTCGTCCTGGGGCAACTGCCGCTCTCAATGGCCTGGATGGTCTCGATCAGGAGCTCTGCCCCCAGCGCAGCCAGCCGGGGCGTCAGTTCCCCTGCCGTCTCCTCCGGTTCGATCGGAAGCGACCGCTGCAGCAGCATGTCGCCGGTGTCGATGCCCGCGTCGGTCATCATCGTCGTCACGCCGGACACCGTCTCGCCCTGGATGATGCACCAGTTGATGGGCGCGGCGCCGCGATACTTGGGCAGCAGCGAGGCGTGCACATTCACGGTGCCCAGTTTCGGGATGTCCAGCAGCGCCTGGGACAGGATCTGCCCGAACGCCGCCGTGACCACAAGGTCCGGCGCCAGCTCCTTCATGGCGGCCAACCCGTCCGGCCGCCTGACCCG
Source organism: Eubacteriales bacterium (assembly GCA_031549325.1). Lineage (GTDB taxonomy): Bacteria > Bacillota > Clostridia > Christensenellales > Aristaeellaceae > JAJDGF01. Next base: position 28,664 of record JAVBQA010000010.1, read on the forward strand.
CTCAAACTGGAACACCGGGATGCCGTGCGCCCCGGCCAGCAGTTTCACCGGACAGGCGGTCATCTTGTTGCCGCGCCCGGATGGCCGGTCAGGCTGGGTAAACGCGCCGACTACATTGTAGCCCGCGTCGATCAACGCCCGAAGGCTGGGCACGGCGAACTCGGGCGTGCCCATAAACACAATGCGAAGCTCACTCATCGTCTTCGGGTTGCTCCTTATACTGGTCGGTCACGTCTTCGATCATCTTGTCGATGTACAGCACGCCGTCCAGGTGATCCAGCTCATGGCACACCGCCACGGCGAAGAAGCCCTCGCCGGAAAGCTCGAAGCTGTCTCCGTTCTTGTCCTGGGCGCGCACGGTCAGGCTGTGCGGGCGCATCACGGTGCAACGCCGCCCGGGGATGCTGAGGCACCCCTCCGGATTGATCTGCTCGCCCGCGCTGTCTGTGATCTCCGGGTTGATCAGCGCGATGGGGCCGTCGCCCGCGTCGATCACGACGAGCCGCCTCAGGATGCCCACCTGGGGCGCGGCGAGACCCGCGCCGTCGGCCTGGTACATGGTTTCGATCATGTCCTCAACCAGCGCGTGCAGCTTTTTGTCAAACTTTTCGACCGGGCGCGAGCGCTTCCTGAGCGTGTCGTCGCCGAGTTCCAGAATCTTGCGGATTGCCATGGCCTACGATAACCTCCCTGGTCACTTTCGAACGGCAAGGGGCGTTTTAAACCGCCCACACCATTATAACATGTTGTTTGGGTTGATCTCCAGCTCCACTTTCACGCCCTCGAACGTCTCCCGCGCCTGCTCCTCCATGAAGCCCAGCACGCTGCCCACGTTCCCGCGAGCGTACAGCTTGATGAACACCTGCCATCTCGCCTCGCCGCGAATGCGCTTCAGAGGGGCTTCCAGCGCGCGCATTTGAACCGAGTCCTGCCGAAGATCCTCGCTATCCAGGTACCTGCCCAGCGCCTGCTCCAACCGCTTGGCGACAGCCTCGGCCATCTCCTCGTCCTGAGAAGTGACCAACAGCCGCGCGATCACCGTGAACGGCGGGTATAGCCCGCGCCGCCGGATCCTGGCCTCCTGCTGATAGAACGCGCGATAATCCTGCCTGGCAGCCAGCCGGATGGCGTAGTGATCCGGGTCGTAGGTCTGCACCACCACCCGCCCCGGCGCGTCGGCCCGGCCAGCCCGGCCCGCCACCTGGGTAATGAGCTGAAAGGTGCGCTCCACGCTTCGGTAGTCGGGCAGGTTTAGCGACATGTCCGCCGCCACCACGCCCACCAGCGTCACGTTTGGGAAGTCCAAGCCTTTCGCGATCATCTGGGTGCCGATCAGCACATTGGCCTCACCCTTGCGGAACGCGGTCAGGATGGCCTCGTGCTGGTCCTTGCCGCGCGTGGTGTCCATGTCCATGCGCAGCACCCGCGCATCGGGAAACAGCTTTTTGACCTCTTCCTCGATCTTCTGGGTGCCCGCGCCGAAGTACTTGATGTACCGGCTGCCGCACTGAGGACAGGTTTGCGGCGGCCGCCGCGCGGCATCGCAGTAGTGACAGCGCAGCAGGTTCTCCATCTGGTGATAGGTCATGGACACGTCGCAGTTGTCACACCGTTCAACGTATCCGCATGAGCGGCACGAGATGAATGTGCTGTGCCCGCGCCGGTTCATGAATAGCATCGCCTGATGGCCGTCGTCGATGCACGCGCGGATGGCCTGCTGCAGATCCGCGCTGAACACCGAGTGGTTCCCCAGCGCCAACTCCCGCCGCATGTCCACGATCTCGACCGCAGGCAGGCTGCGGCCCATCACCCGCTCGCTCAGCTCCAGCAGCTGCAGCCTGTTTTCGGGCCGCACGCCCGGCATGGCCTTCATGAACGACGGGATGGACGGCGTGGCGCTCCCCAGAAGCAGCGCGCCCCCCGCGCAATCGGCCCGACACTGGGCCACCTCCCGCGCATCGTAGCAGGGCCGACGGTCGGAGCGGTAGGTGTGTTCGTGCTCCTCGTCCACGATCAGGATGCCCAGATTTTGCAGCGGCGCGAACACGGCGGAGCGCGCCCCGATGGCCACCCGCGCGCGCCCGTCGCGCAAGCGCCGCCACTCGTCAAACCGCTCGCCGGGGCTCAACCGGCTGTGCAGCACCGCCGCGTCGTCTCCGAACCGCGAGCGGAACCAGTCCACCATCTGCGGGGTCAGCGCGATTTCGGGCACCAGCACGATGGCGGTCTTGCCCAGGGACAGCGCGTGCCGGATCGCGTGGATGTAAACCTCGGTTTTGCCGCTGCCGGTGACGCCGAACAGCAGGAAACGCCCGCCGCCGGACGTCATGGCGTCGCTGAGTTGCCGCACAGCGTCAGTCTGCGCTTCGGTGAGCACCGGGTCTTTGACCCGGCGCTCGTCCAGCGCCTTGTAGGGCCTGCGCAGAACCTCGTCGTGATCGATCTCGATGAGGCCCTGTTTCACCAGCGCGTTCAGCGCCGGCGCGTTGGCGATGACGGGCGTGGGCAACGGGCCGTCCCGCAGCATTGCGAGAATCTCCGCCTGCTTGGGCGCCTTTTTCTGACGCGCCTCGATGGCGGCGTCCAGCGCCGCGCCCCGGGTGACCAGCCGCGCCACGCGAATCTGCTTCTCGCGCACGCGCTCGCCCCGCAGCTGGGCGGGGATCATCTGTCTCAGCGACTCGCTGAGCGTGCAGTGATACTTGGGCTGCATCCACTTCGCGAGCTCGATCAGCTCGGGCAGGATGGCCGGATAGTCCTCCAGCGTGCGGATGACCTTCCTGATCTTCGAGGGATCCAGGCTCACTTCGTCCCGGAAGCCCAGCACGTAGCCTTCCAGCGTCCTCGGTCCGAACGGCACCAGCACCCGCTGGCCCACTGAAAGCGCCATGCCGGACGGAATCTCATAGCTGAACAGCCGGTCGAGCGCCTCGGCCGTTATGTCCACGATCACGTCACAGTAGCGCAAGCTTTCGTCCTCCGTTGTAAACAGGGCGGGCCGAAATGGATGGCGCCCGTCGGGCGCGGCAGGCCGATTCATGACCGATCCACGCCCTCAAACGTCTCTCATCTCCGCCCGCGCAGTCCTCTATAACAACCCGGCCACCCGGTCCAGAATCGCGTCGGCCACGTCGCGCTTGTCCATCAGCGGCAGCGCCTCCTGGCCGCCATCCCGGTCGATGATCGTGACGACGTTGGTCTCCACATCAAACCCCGCGCCCGGAGCGGTCACGTCGTTGGCCACCAGCAGATCGGCGTTCTTCTTCAGCAGCTTCTCCCGCGCATTCGCCAGCACGTCGTTCGTCTCGGCCGCAAACGCCACCAGCACCTGGCCGGGGGTCTTGGCCTGCCCGAGCGCCATGGCGATGTCGGGGGTCTTGACAAGCTCCAGCGTTAAACTGTCTCCTGTCTTTTTGATCTTCTGCCCGGCCACCCGCCTGGCCGTAAAATCGGCGGGCGCGGCGGCCTGAATCACGCAGTCGGCGCCCTTGGACAGCCCGGTCAGCGCCTCGAACAAATCCTGGGTGCTGGACACCCACAAGACCCGCACGCCGCCCGGCTCGGGCAGGCTCACCGGCCCGGACACCAGCGTCACGTCCGCTCCCCGGTTCCGCGCCGCCTCGGCGATGGCGTATCCCATCCTGCCGGAGGATCGGTTGGTGAGGAATCGCACCGGATCCAGCGCCTCGCGGGTGGGCCCAGCGGTGACGACGATCTTCTTGCCCAGAAGATCCTGTTTCACCGACAGCAGCCGCACCACCTCGTCGACAATCGCGCCAGGCTCACTCATACGGCCGATGTCCTCGTCACCGCAAGCCAAGCGCCCGCAGTCCGGCCCGACCATGCGCACCCCCCGGCCCCGCAGAACTTCCAGGTTGGCCTGCGTGGCGGGATGCCGGTACATGGCGGCGTTCATGGCGGGCGCGAGCAGCACGGGCGCGGTGACCGCCAGCAGCGTGGTGGTGAGCAGATCGTCCGCGATGCCGTGCGCGTGCTTCCCGATCAGGTTGGCGGTGGCGGGGGCCACCAGCATCAGGTCGGCGGACTTGGCCAAGCTGATGTGCTCGATCTCCCATGCGCCCTTCTCAAAGCTGCTGATGTACACCGGGTTACCGGACAGCGTCTCAAAAGAGAGCGGCGCGACAAAGGCGCGCGCGTTTTCGCTCATGACCACGCGCACGTTCGCGCCCAGCTTCTTGAGGCGGCTTGTGATCTCCAAGGCCTTGTAGGCGGCGATGCCGCCTGTTACGCCCAGCACAACGGTTTTTCCGGAAAGCATCTTAGATCTTGTCCTCTTCGGCGCGCTCATAGGTGATGAGCTCCCGGTGGATCTCCTCAATGGCGATGGCCAGCGGCTTGACCTCCTTGGTGTCGATCATCGGCATGGCGCCGGAAATCAGCGCGCGCGCGCGGCGGCTGGCCTCCACGGCCAGGGTGTAGCGGCAGTCCACCTTGTTCAGCAGCTCGCCAATAGGGGGCTCGATCATCATGGTTGTTATACCTCCTGAAATTGTTGTTTCAGCGATTGCAGCAGCTGTTCGTGTTCCGCATGCCGGGCGTGGCTGGCGTCGATCACGGCCTCGAGGCGGCGAACGGCGGTGTCCAGCTGATCGTTCACCACCAGATAAGGGTATCTCTCGGCCTCGCACAGCTCCCCGGCGGCGGTCGCAAGCCGCACGCGGATCTGCTCCTGGGTCTCGGTGCCGCGGGACTGGAGCCGGTTCATCAGCTCCCGCTTTGACGGCGGCAACACGAACACGCCCGTCAGGTCCATGTCCTGGGCAAGCACCTGCTTGCCGCCCTGTACGTCGATCTCTAAAATCACGTCGTATCCCTTGTCCAGTTGCTCCAGCACGAACGCCCGTGGCGTGCCGTAGCGGTTGCCGTGAACATTTGCCCACTCCAGCAGCTCGCCGTTCTGGATCATTTCGTCAAACCGCTGGTTGGTGACGAAGAAGTAATGCACCCCGTCGATTTCCCCCGGCCGCATCGCGCGCGTGGCGCACGAAACGGACAGCTTGATGTCCTTCCTGCGCTCGCACAGCTTCGCGCAGATCGTGCCCTTGCCCGCCGCAGTCGGTCCGGAAACCACAAACAGATTGCCCCGCTGAGCCATGCCGTTTACCCCTCCACTGTGTCTGGTCTCGCCAAATTGCCGTTGGCTTATTCGATGTTTTGAACCTGTTCCCTCATTTTTTCAATTTCTGCTTTTGCCTGCACCACCATGTTGGTGATGGGGATGTCCTGCGATTTGGAGGAGATGGTGTTGACCTCGCGATTGAGTTCCTGCACGATAAAGTCCAGCTTTCGGCCCACCGGCTCTTTCAGCTGGGCAATCTCGCGCACCTGCTGGATGTGGCTGGCCAGGCGCACGGTCTCCTCAGAAATCGCGCTCCTGTCCGCCATGATGGCCAGCTCCTGCAGCAGCCGCTGCTCATCCACGCCGGCCTCGGTCAGCTCGCTCACCCGCTGGCGCATCTTGGCGAGATGCTCCTGCAGCGTCTCCGGGTATCGCTCCTCGATCTGCCGGGCCAGGGTTTCCAGTGCGTCCACCCGGGCCAATATGTCCTTCGCCAGCGCCTTGCCCTCCCGGGCGCGCATGGCGGACATCTCGCTCAGCGCCAGCGCCATGGTGGTTTTCATCAGCTCGCGCAGCGCCTGCTGGTCCTCGTCAGCCTCGGCGATGGAGAGCACGTCCCCCAACCGGGACACGCTGAGCAGCGTCCGGTCGTCCTTCAGGTTTGTGGCGCTCTTCACTTCGTCAAGCGCTTTTTGGTAAGCGGCCAGCAGCGCCCTGTCCACCGTCACCTGCTTGGCGTCCTCGCGCAGATTTCTGTAGGTGGCAAACACGTCCACATGCCCGCGGGACAGCTTTTTTGAGATCAGCTTGCGCGCGTCCTCCTCCAGAAACCCGAGGCTTCTGGGCATGCGGAAGTTCAGATCCAAGAACCGGTGGTTGACCGACTTCAGCTCGACAGTGAGCTGGCGCCCGTCCATGTCCACCGTAGCGCGGCCATATCCAGTCATGCTGTTCACGATGAAGGAACCTCCATGTGTGTCATTGCCCCTGCCGATATGCGCCCCAGTTTCGTATCTAAATAAGTATACCACAGTTTCTCAGCCGATAGGGTTAACTTTTTTCGAGCAGCGCCTTGAATTCCTGCTCGGTGACGACGCGCACGCCCAGCTTTCGCGCCTTTTCCAGCTTGCTGCCCGCGCTCTCTCCAGCCACCAGCAGGTCGGTGTTCCTGGAAATGGACGAGCCCGCCTTGCCGCCCGCTTTCAGGATGGCCTGCTCGGCCTCGGACCGGCTGAACGATTCAAGGCTGCCTGTGACCACGACGGTCATGCCGCTGAGCGGCCCGCCCTCTGCTCGCGGCTCCCAGCTGGGCGACACGCCCGCACGGAGCAGCTCGTCGATGTGTTCCCTGTTGTTCGCGTCGTCGAAGTATTCGCGGATGGACGCGCTGACGATCGGCCCCACGTCGGAAAGGCAGGCAAGTTCTTCCAGCGACGCCGCCATCAGGGCCTGCAATGAGCCATAGTGGTCGGCCAGCACGAACGCGGTCTTGCGCCCCACATTGGGGATGCCCAGCGCGTGGATGAACGCGTCCAGCGGGCGCGTCTTGCTTTTCTCAAGGGCATCCAGCAGGTTCCGCGCCTTTTTGTCGCCGAAGCGATCGAGCTGGCTCAGCTGGTCTGCCGAAAGCGCATACAGGCGCGCGGGCTGCGCCACGCCCAGCTCGTCAAACAGCTGCGCGGCGGTCTTCTCGGAGAAGGTGTCGATGTCCATGGCGTCCCGGCTGGCGAAGTGGGACAGCCGCGCCACGATCTGCGGGCGGCAGTGCTCGCTGTTCCCGCAAAACAGGTGCGCGCCGCGCTCGACCAGCCGCGTGCCGCATGCCGGGCAGACGTCCGGCCTTTCGATGTCGCGCTCGCCCTCCACATATTCCTCCACCCGCCCCATGATCTCGGGGATGACCTCGTTGGAGCGCCGGATCCACACTTTCGCGTTGATCTTCACGCGCTTCCTTTGGATGTCACCCCAGTTGTTCAGCGTGGCGCGCTGCACGGTGGCCCCGGCCACCTCGACAGGACTCAGGTGCGCCAGCGGCGTCAGCTTGCCGGTGCGCCCGACTTCCCAGCTCACGTCCAGCAGCGTGCTGGTGACTTCCTCGGCCTCGAATTTGAACGCCACCGCCCAGCGCGGAAATTTATCGGTGTAGCCAAGCGCGCGGCGGGTTTCAAAGTCGGAGATCTTGATGACCGCACCGTCGATCATGTAGTCCAGTTCCGAGCGCTGCTGCTCGATCTCGTGCACGGCGTCGATCGCCTGCTGGAAAGCGCCGCAGAACAGCTCACAGGCGGACACCGGGAACCGGTTTTCGCGCAAAAACGCCAGCATCTCGGCCTGATCCTTGAAGGACCGGCCCTCGATATAGCCCACATTGTAGAAGCTGGCGCTGAGCCGCCTCGAGCGGGTCACCGCCGGATCGAGGTTCCTCAACGCACCCGCTGCGCCGTTGCGCGGGTTCTTCAGCGGCGCGTTGGCCGGGTTGCCGTTGTAGCGATCGAAGGTGCTCAGGCGCATATAGGCCTCGCCGTGCACCTCGATCTTGCCCTTGAACGGGATCGACAGCGGCACGCCCTGGATCGTCCTGACCTGAGGCAGTATCGCCTCGCCGACCTCGCCGTTTCCGCGGGTGGCGGCCTGTTGAAGCTCGCCGTTTTCATATGTCAGGTTCACCGTCAGCCCGTCGAACTTGTGCTCTACGACATAGCTGAGCGGCGGCAGCGACACCCCGTCGGCAACCGCCTGATCGCGCAGCTTCTCGGCGCGCCTTGACCAGTCGATCAGCGCGTCCACCGACTGCGCCTTGTCCATGCTCCACAGCCGCGCCAGGTGGCGGTGCTGCGAAAACGCGGCCAGCGGCTCGCCGCCGACCCGCCGGGTGGGCGAATCGGGCAGCACGACGCCGCTGTCCTTCTCCATCTGAGCCAGCTGGTCGTACAGAGCGTCCCACTCACTGTCCGCGATGGTCGGCTCGTCCAGCACGTAGTATTGGTGCGCGGTCTCGTTCAGCCGGTCGACCAGCGCGCGCATGGTTTGTTCGTCCATGGTGCAATCCCTTCCGCAAAACCGAAGTTTGGGCGAACACAGTTCGCCCCACGATTCCGTTTGATTCACGCGGCAATGCGCGATCCACCGCCCGGCGGGGGCGGACAGGGTTGGGCCGGGCGTGCATTGTTATACATGCCCCGTGACCACCCCCGCGCGGGCCCCGGAAAACACCGTTTTTGCGCCCTCCGCGAAGGCCATGGTCGTATTTGCGTCCGTGCCCCCGCCCCAGATCTC
>JAVBQA010000110.1:0-15658 GCA_031549325.1 Eubacteriales bacterium
TGGCGTTCTTCCTGTACGGGGATTTGAGCGCATAGAACAGGTCGAACACCTCGTCGAAGCTGAGCTTCGCGGCGTCGGCGGTTTCAACGGCGGTGCAGTCGGCCAGAAAGCCCTTGGGCTTGTCGCTGCCCGTGCCGAGAATGAACGCTTCTTCCTCCTTGGTGCCGATGCGCCGCGCGAACTCGGTGGCGATGTAGCTGTCCACCGAGAACACCGCGTCGTTCAGCAGTTCTTCCGACACGCGGATCATGGTCGCCAGCTTGTATGCGCCGATGCTGACCAGCCCGAACGCATCATCGCTTTCGGTGATGTCCGCCGCCTCATCGATCCAGTTGGCCGCGCCGTGGGTGGCGACCACGGGAATCTTGCGGTCGCCGCTGGCGGTCTGAATCACGGTACACAGCGAGCGGAAGATGTTCTGCTCGGTCAGGCTGTCCACCAGCTTGCGCTCAAACTCGTCCGGCGCAAGCACGCCGCCCTCGGAATCGACGCCGATTTGCAGCGCGTTGCGCAGCTCCGGCGTGGAGCCGCCGCGCATGGACGCCCAGAACGCGCGCTTGTATTCATCCGAAGCGCGGCCCTGCTTTTCGTCGGCGCGGCCCGCACCGGGCTTGCCAGTGAGCGGCTGGTTCACGGGCGCGGCCAGCTCGCGGTCGAGGGTGGCCTGGCGCTCCAGCCGGTCGATCTCGCGGCCCAGGTTGACCACGTCGGCCTCCATCTTTTCGTATGTCGCCACGTCCTCGGCGGTCAGCAGTCCATCGTTGCCGCGCCTCCCATCCAGAAACGCCTTGGCAGCTTCCCAGGCTTTCGCGCGCTTCTCGCGCAGGTCAAGAATCATGTTCATAAAAGATCCTCCTTAATGTAATAGGGCCAGCCTCTTGTCGAGGTCGGCCACAGAGGTTCCGGGCTTCGCGGGCTGCTTGGCCCGGAGCTTGTCCAGCAGGGAATTGGTCACAGTGCTACGACGGTTATCCTGTGGATATTGCCGTTTTTGAAGATTCCCAAACTCGTGGTGATTATCGCCATTTGCTTTTTATAGTTGAGTGTAAACAACCGCTCATCGATGTGGGATTGCAACAACTCGAAATTATTTATCTTTAGAGCCACACGCCAAACTCGGTGTCTGGTGCAATAACGCTGAGCCTTCGGCACAATGCTTATTTGTTTTCAAGAATTATAAAGGTTTAGATTTCCCAATTAAGTCCCATGTCCTTGATCTACCTTCGATTGGCAATCCGATTTCACCCAAATCCACTAAGCTTACTTTTGAAGATTTGGTTGTTCCATCAAACGATACACTCTATAGAACATTTAGCGAATTGCTTGATAGGGTCGTTGCTCAAGACGGAAATGTCACACGACGCGAAGAACAACTTGACCAATTATGCAATTTGCTGCTACTAAAGCTAGACAGCGATAAACGTGGAAGTACGTCCCCTACTCAAGAGGTTATTTATCACATTTTTGCAACGGCCGAAGCAACCGCAAAACACATAAAGCAGCGCTTTGAAAAATTTTGTGAGATATACCCGGATATCTTCATCACCCAGTCGGATAGAGAAATTCGATTTAATGATAGCACCATTCACGATTGCGTCGAACTTCTCTCCACACTCAGCTTAATTGGTGTAGGGGCAGAAACGGTGTCCATTGCGTTTCAAATTCTCAGAAGTGCTGCACTGAAACAAGAGGAAGGGCAATATTTCACGCCAAAGCCGGTGATTGAAGCCGCCGTGAAACTAATGGATGTTTCATGGGATGACATAATAATTGACCCGGCTTGCGGAACTGGAGGTTTTCTTGTTCAATGCCTAATCGATATGAAAGAGCGCTATCCAAATAGTGAAAAAGAAGTCTCGAAATGGGCGCAACTTCATTTGTTCGGTATTGACAAGGATGCTATTGGGATTAAGCTGACGAAAGCAATAATGCAGATTCTTGATGATGGGTCTGCTCATTGTGTTCGTGGAGATAGCGTATTAATCCATACATGGCCGAGTAGGCATACGCATCTACAATCAAACCTGTTTAAGAACGGACGATTCACAAAAGTATTCACTAATCCTCCATTCGGTGCCCCTCTAAAAATTAAGTACACCGATGCAAAGCGAGCGGGATTGAGCATAGTAGATTATAATGACGATGAGCGTGACATAGAGCTTGGATTAGCAATGTTTAACCGTTGCCATGATTTGCTCAATGTAGGCGGTCGGATGTGTATAGTATTACCTGAAACCTACTTTTTTTCACCTTCGTACAAATATGTTCGTGAATGGGCAAGATCCAGATTGAAACCCATTTGCGTGGCAAATGTGCCTATGGACGCATTTCAAGGCTTTTGTCGAGCAAAAACTAATTTGTATATTTTTGAAAAGATAGATGCAAATACGCTCAGTAACGGTTTTGTCAACGACTGGGTCGTTTTCCTAAACCCGAAAAGCTGCGGAATCTACAAAAATGGAGGAACAAAATATAAAGTAGATGCACAAGGGCAAAGAACTGATTTGGTTGATAATGAGCTGCTAGATGTGTCAATTGAATATGCTAAAGGTAATCGACCTACGGCTGTTTGCTTAGCGAATGTCTATGCAAATGATGTTATTGTTCCGCAATACTATGACATACGCTATGATGAGCCGTTCGAGATTCTAAAGAAGAAGCATGGATTTATGGATGTGTCCATCAAGCAACTGATTCATGAACGATTAATTACTATTCGTGGCGGTCACGGAAGTCCCAGTAATGACATGCGGAACGGTACAATTCCGTATGTGAAGGTTTCTGATATCAGGAACATGCGTATTAACGTAAATCCAACCAATCTAGTAACCATCGAACTGGCGCGAAAATTCTGGAAAACGAAAGATGGAAAAAGCAATCTATTTGGCTGGGATTTGATTTCCCCAAATAGAGCCAGCAGCAATATAGGTGAGTTTTCAATCTTGATGCCCGGTGAAGAACAAGTGGTCTTGACCAAGGAAGTCTTTGTATTGCGCGCATCTGAGAACGACGCAGGAATTGACCCATTTTATCTGATTTGGGCATTGTCTCTCAAAGAGGTTCGCCTGCAATGGAAACGCATAACACTTATGCAGACTAATAGGGAAGACGTTTGTGATCGATATCTGGAAATAAGAATACCTAAGCCTAAGTCAAAAGAATGGGCGCATGAAGTATCAAAACCATTCCGAGAGTACTTCGAGTCCATAGCAAGTGCGAAATCCGACTTCGTCGCCGCAACTGAAACGGATGAATTTGAGTACATCGCAAGTATTAGCGCTTTTTCAAGAGAGCAAGCTTGACATGAAAGATCGGCCTTGTCAGAAGACGGGCCGGTCTTTGCTATTTTCTATAATATCAACACAAAAAGAAAGGACTCGATTCTTGCGAACCGAGTCCTTATGGAATGGTGGTCTGTACTGGACTCGAACCAGTGACCCCATCGATGTGAACGATGTGCTCTACCAACTGAGCCAACAGACCGTAGTCGGTTTTGTGTCCCTTTGCGTTGACCGCTGTCACATCCAGCGGCAGGGACTCAGTCGAGGTTTTCTTGACGACGTGATATATCTTACCACACGGGCGATCAAAAGTCAATGGGAAAACCGGGACCAAACGTAATGATAAACGTAATAATTTGGTGAAATGCGGTATTGGCGGGGAAATCTTTCAAAGGATCGATGTTTTTGGCAAGCGAAAAACCAGCCACACATGATAATTGAAAAACCAGCCACTGAAGCCAGTTGACGTTTATGCCGCGAAAGGCTCTTGACATGAGTGCGACGTGTGATAGGCTCTTGGCCGAGGCAACAAACCGCGTAGCGGTAAGGGTTGGCGGCGTTGCCCGAATAGCATACGTCGCTGGAGGCTCGTGTCAAGAGCACCGTGGAATAAATGCCGGCTGACTTCAGTGGCTGGTTTTTCAATTATATTCCCGCAGTTTTTTGGCTGGTTTTTGGAATAACATATACAACACGACCTATGGCGCAAAAGCCGCTAAGTGAGCGCCGTCAGCAGCGGCCCGATGAAAGATCGTCTGTACGAGGCATATCTGGCCGTCGCTTCCGTAGGTGGGCAGCGTGTCGGCGTAGTAGATGCCCAGCTCAATGACCAGATTCACCGGCAGATAAGCATTTTCATAGCTTGCATTGGCACACCATGCGTTTTGATGGCGTATGCTCAGCGCTGAGGAGAGATCGTGCAACGGAAATTCGCAGTAAACGAGAACGGGTTGCAGGCTTGGACGGTTTCTGGCCGCGCGCTGACGTCCACCGGCGCATGCCGCTGGGTTAAGAGACGTTTGCCGACTTTGCTTTGGGATTTTTCTGGTTGCAATTCACGGAGGTGAACCGAATGATTACCTTTTGCGAACCCCAAATGGAGCCCCTGGACAACGTTGGAATGCTCTACATAGGCAATGATGTAACGGGAACCGTGGACGGCGGCAGCCTGAACTATTGCATGATCCCCGGGAGCGCGTACCGCTCCGTCGCGTTCAGCAACATTTATCAGTTCCACATTACCTTTCAGGATGGCAGCACGCAGATGGTGTATTGCATGGAGAAGGGCGTGCGAGGGCCCACGGGTGACCCGTATCAATCGATGCCCATCACGAACTGCCTGCCGAACATCACGCCCAGCCAGAGCAACTTGCTGGCCTGGATCATCGCCAACAGTTACCCGGCGGTCAGCCCACAGCAGCTGTTTCAGGCGGCGGGAGTGAGTGGCGCGGCCAATCCGGCGCTGAACGAAAACGACGCGTATGCCGCCACGCAGGTGGCGCTCTGGTCAGTTTTCAGCCCACCCGGCGACACCGGAAACGGCTGGCAGTTCCTGGATTGCACCACAGGCGCGGTGCACCCTAAGAGCGACCGGATGCGCCAGATCACGGCATACCTGTACACCCAGGCGCAGCAGCGCGCGCCCGGCATGGCCGTTATGCCCGAGCAAGGCAGAACGCCGTCAAAGGGTTTCATCCCGAGTTGCTGCCGCTGTGTCGAGATCGGCGGCGCGGTGTTGATGGATTGCGGCGCGGATGACATGCGCTGCGCGTGCGGCAAGTGGCTGTATGGCCCGTTGATGGTAAAGTCCGGCGTGCCGTTTGAGCTGTGCATCGCGCCGCTGTGCGAACCGCTGTGCTTGCCAGGGTTCATCACGCTGGCAGATGCCTGCGGAAACCCCATACATAAACCCCGAGCCTGTCAGGAGTTTTACATAGCGTTCCCGCAAAAAACCCCGCACACCTGCTTTCAGCTGTCTATCGGCGTGCAGCGCACCATCGTAACGGTGGCAATCCTGTGCAACACTGACGCGCCGCCGCATCTGCAAACGGTGAGCGCGGTGCCGAGGATCAGCACGCGCTCCGACTGCGCCTCGCTGTGCGTTTGCTTCGCGCCGCCCTGCTGCGCGGAAAAATGTTGCGTCGAGCCGCCGCCTGAGCCCTGCTGCCCGTATCCCAGGATCAACTGGCACAAGAGGTGAGAAAACGGGCGATCGTTGTTGCCCATGCAGTCGCGACGCCCGCTTGGGGTCTGTGCTTGCAGAGGGAATCATTGATCGCCCGCCAACGGTTTCGGGCTAGCGGTTCTCCGCCTTCATCCACCGGGGCAGCATCGGCGCCAGCGCGGCCAGAATCGCCGTTGTGGCCAGCCAGTCCAGCAGCTTTAGCGTGCCGCAGCCGAACAGCGTGCACAGGAAGCCAGGCAGCCCGGCGTCCTTGGCCAGCATGTAAAGGCGCAGCTCCCAGGGGGTGTCGGGCACGCCGCCGGTCAGCAGCAGTTCGGTCAGCGCGGCGATCAGCGTGGTGGTCGCAACGGCCACGCACAAGGTGGCGGCGATGCGCCGGGCAGAGCGGTTCTGCCGGAGCATCAGCCCCACGATCAGCGCGGCGGCTGCGCTGGTGGCGTAATACACCAGGTTGCTGTTGCCGTACCGGAACAGCGCCAGGTAGCAGTTGTTGAGCAGGCCCACGATCAGCCCGGCCGCCGGATCCAGCAGCAGCGCGGTCAGTGCGGTGCCGGTCATGTCCAGCCACACCGGCAGGTGGAAGCGATCGGCCAGCGTGTACAGCGCAAAATTCAGCAGCGCGCCCAGCGCCATCACGCAAGTGTAGCGCTTGACCTTGTCGGTAATGTTCAGCGGCTGCAGCCGAAACGGCGCGGGGTCGCTGGGCAGGATCAGCTGCTCTTCCTTGGCGCGGCTCATCTCTTCGATGTACCCGCCGGTGATGATGCCGGCTGGCAGCGCGATGATCGCGATGCCGAACAGCGAGGAAACCATGCTGATGAACCGCCCCATCTGCGTGAGGGGGTACACGTCTCCATAGCCCACCGTGGTCAGTGCGGTGGTGGCCCAGTACATGGCGTGGAAAAAGTTGTCGAAGGTGTCCGGCTCGTGCACGAACATGGCCAGGGCGGAGATGAAGATGTACGCGACCGCGATCATCAGCACCGAACCCAGCGTGGCGCGCTGGTTCTTGATGACATTGGACACGTACTGGAAGTTCTTGGAGTAGTGCAACGGCCGGATCAGCCGCAGCATGCGCAAAATGCGCCAGGTAGGGCCGAGCAGCCCGAGTGAGGGCAGCAGCGATAGCAGGTCAATCAGCGCGAAGGGGGTGAAGGGATAGCGCACGAACGCCCGCCAGCCCTTGCGCGAACTGCGCAGGTCATAGGTCATCCACAGCATGATGTAGTCCATGAAAAGGATGTAAACCGTAGCCGTGTCGATTTTTGCGAGCAACGGCGTCTGCGCCTTGAACAGCAGCGGCACCACGCTCAGCAGCGCGACAGCCGAGATGAACACGTCGTAAAACTGGCTGCGCTGGTCACCTTTTTCCGCGCGCCGCACGATCTGGTTGATTCTCTCACGCAAGGCGTAGTCGCTCCTTTTGTGTTGAATAAAGACGAAGGACGCGGGCAGTTCACCCCGTGGGCATTGCCTGCCGATCGGGATTCAGGCGGGCGGGGGCGAATTGTGATCGCCGACCCCGGCATACGGCAGGGACGCCCGGCCAGGCGTCCCCTCGATGCGATTTAGAAGATGAACGCGCAAACCGGCAGCAGGATGTGCCCGAGCAGCGTGATGCCCAGAATGCTGTAAAACATCAGCTTGCCGTAGCTGACGGCAAAGTCCTTGTCGTTGAACTGGTTGCGGGACGAGTTGATGTTGATGATCGCAATCGTGACGCCCAGGATCGTCATGATGCCCCAGGTGTTTACGTATTCGAGCAGACCCATCGCCAGCGCGTCGGGCAGCAGGTTCGCGCCCACCATGATGTTGGTGACCGTGCCGAACAGCGTACCCGGCACCATGCCCAACGGGTCAATGCGGTGGTAGGTGGACAGGAACAACGTAATCAACACCCAGGTCAGCGTACCCACCAGCGCGATGAAGCATTTCACATACAGCCCAAAGTCGTAGCGGTTGACCTCGATGGCCGTTACGAACTCGGACGTGATGACGGCGCCATCGAGCTGCGGATCGCTGAAACTGTTCTGGTATTCGTGGGCAATGACGCCCGTGACGTGGCGGATGGGGCGGAAGCCCGCGATGTCCAGGTTCTCATTCAGCCCGCTGAGCGCCGTGTCGGGTGCCAGCACCACCTGCTCGATGGGGTGCAGCGACTCCACGTAGAACCGCAGCTGGTGCGACTCGAGCGGAAAGCGCTTGGTCCAGAAGTTCTTGGTCACCGACACGTCCAGCCGCACGAGCTGGTAGTTGGTCGTGCCTTCGTGAAAGTCCTTGATGACCTCCATCTTGTTGACCAGGCCCTTGTAGACCTCGAAATTGTTCATCATATCCAGCCCCGGGTCGCCCTCCCAGCGGAACCAGATCTGAGCCACCAGGCGGAAGTAGCTGCTCTTTATGTTGATCTCTTTCAAGTTTTCGACATAGCTGCCCGTGGTCACCGGCACGGCGTTCGCGCTGCGTGCGTCCACCTTTGCCTGCAGCTCGGGGCTGGTCTTGAGCGCGGCTTCCCATTTGGCCGAATCGCTGGTCTTGTCCTGATACAGCGACATGCCCGCCCAAGCCAAATATCCGCCCCCAATGATGACCACCATCACCAGCCAAATCAGCAGTTTCTTGATCTGCCAGGATTTCATGCCCTTGAAATTCAACAGCATCGCAAGTGCCCCTTTGTACATCATTTGTTGTGAATGGCTACGTCATCAGGCCTTTTCGGGCTTTTTCTTGCTGCTCAGCTTTTCCTCGTGCCAGCCGATGTTTTGCGCGACGCGGTACTCGGTGATCTCGCGCACCAGTTCATAAGGTATGGGCTTGTCCAGCGGCAGCTGAATGCCGCCCTTGGAGGTGTGGTAAGCAGAAAGCTTGGGCAAAAAATGCTCCACGCCCTCCGCGCCCGGGTAGAAACCGATGTGGTGCTTGTGGGCGAAGAAGTGCACTAGGTTGCCGTGCAGACAGAATGTAGGCATCTGCCAGCTGAATTTCTCTGTGATGTCCGGAGAAACTTCGTGGATCACCGCGCGCAGCTTCTGCAAAATGGGCTGAACCTCCGGATCGCAGCTGGCGATGTAAGCATCGACTTCGTTCGGCATGGTACGTCCTCCTGTCGCTCATTTGATGGTTCATTATAGCATGAATTGTCGGAATAATGAAGACTTGCCGAGATGATTCCTATGCGCTATAATTGGCGCGGGAGGATTGATAATGTGAGCAAGGTTCTGTGTGCGATTTTGGCGCTCGTCTGCCTGCTGGGCACGGCAAGCGCCCTGGCGCAGGGGTTCGACGGCGTGAACAGCTTCGTGTGCTGCTACGGGCCGTATCAGAGGGCCATGAAGCAGTTTGATCTGGCGGCCGTGGACCCGGGCAGCGTCAGCGACAAGCAGCTAAGCGCGCTGCAGGAGTCGGGGACGCAGGTGATCGCCTATTTGACGGTCGGTGAGTGCGATGGGCGGCTTCAGGCCGGCGACGGCCAAGGGCCGGGAGGCTATGCTTCCTGGTATCTTGAGCGCAACGGAAAGCCATGGCGCAACGCCGATTGGGGTTCGTACTATGTGGATCCGGGCAATGCCGCGTGGCGCGCGCGGATCATCGCCCAGGCGGGCGCGATTCTGGCGCGGGGTTTTGATGGGTTGATTCTGGACACGCTGGACACCGCCGAGCTGCAACCCGGGCTTGACCGGGGGATGGTGGGCCTCGTGCAGCTGCTTCGCGCGAAGTATCCCAAAGCCAAACTGCTGGTGAATCGCGGTTTCAGCGTCATTGAGCGGATTGCGCCATCCATTGATGGAGTGATGTTTGAGAACTTCAGCTCAGAGTACAACTTCAAGAAGAAGACATATCGGGGCTTGACCAAAGCCGAACGCCGCGAGAACGACGCCATCGCCGGGCGATTGCAGTCGCTGCAGAGGGACTGCAATCTGCTCGTGGTCACTGTGGACTACGCCAAACGCAGCAGCAGAACCGCGGTCATGAAGTACGCCAAGACCAGCCGGAGCTGGGGCTTTATACCCTATGTGAGCACCATCAGCCTGAACCGGGTGCGCGTGCGCTGAGGCCGCCGAAAAGGCCCGCAGCGCGGGCCTTTTGCTATGCTCGATTCCGGGCGATGTATCCTTCGCAATCCGCATCCTGGCCGCTCAGCACGCGCCATGCGGCGTGAGCGTCCATGACTTCCGCACTCAGCGGGTTCAGGATGGCCGCGTCGAGGCCAGCGCCCAGCGCCGACGACAGGAACGTCGCGTTCAGCGCGCCCCGTCCGGGCAGCCCGTGGGACACGTTGCTGATCCCCAGCACCGTCATCACGTGCAGCTCATGCTTGATCAGCGCGACGGCGCGCAGCGTCTCCTGCGCCTGCGCTGGCGAAGTTGCGGCGCTCAGCGCCAGGCAGTCGATCAGCAGGTCTTGCTTGGGGATGCCGTGCTTTTCGGCCTCTGCCACCAGCCTGCGCGCGATCCGAAGCCGCTCCTCGGCGCTCTCGGGCAGCCCGCGCTCGTCCAGCGTCAGGCAGACCACCAGCGCGCCGTACTTCTTGGCGATGGGGAACACCGCATCCATGGACGCCTGTATGCCCGTGCACGAGTTCAGAATCGGTCTGCCGCTGGTCGCCCGCGCGCCCGCCTCCAGCACAACCGGGTTGGCGCTGTCGATGCACAGGGGCAAGCGGCACATGGCCTGGATCTCGCGCACCGCCTCGGTCATCAGCACCGGCTCGTCAATGTCGGGCAAGCTCAGGTTGATGTCCAGCGCGTGTGCGCCCGCGTCCGCCTGTTCGATGGCCTCATCCACCAGCGCATCCAGTTCGCCGTTTCGGAGGGCGTCCTGCAGGTCCGCGCGGTTGGTCGGGTTGATCCGCTCGCCGATGAGGGTGGTCCGCCCGTCAAGGATCAGCGGGATCGACGGGCTCGCGCAGGCGCAGATGGGCTGGATGCTGCGCGCGCCTGGCGCAACGCCAGTCAGCTTCGCCTTGATGGCGCGGATGAAGTCAGGGTTGGTGCCGCAGCAGCCGCCGACGACCGACACGCCCTGGCGCACCATGCGCAGCGCCTCGTCGGCAAACTCGTCCGGCGTGATTTTGTAGCAGGCCACGCCGTCCGCCATCTCGGGCAGCCCGGCGTTGGCCTGCACCATGACCGGCACGCGGCTATGCTTTAGAAACGCTGAAACGATGGGGGATAGCTCCTTCGGGCCAAGCGAGCAGTTCACGCCCACGGCGTCAGCGCCCAGCCCCTGCATGGTCAGCAGCGCCGACAGCGGGTGCACGCCGAGAAACGTGCGCCCATCTTGCTGGAAGGTCATCGTTGCCAGCACCGGCAGCTTCGTGTTCTCCTTTGCAGCCAGAATCGCGGCCTTCATCTCGTAAAGATCCGACAGCGTCTCGATGATGACCAGGTCGGCCCCGGCTCTCTCGCCCTCGACCATCTGCTCGCGGAACAGATCATACGCCTGCTCGAACTCCAGCGTCCCCATGGGGGACATCAGCTGGCCCAGCGGCCCGACGTCCAGCGCCACACGCCCGGCTCCGGCCTTTCGCGCGCAGGAGACGGCGGCATAAATCACCTCCGGGACGCCTGCCCTTCCGGCCATCTTCAGCCGGTTAGCGCCGAAGGTGTTGGCCGTGATCACATCCGAACCGGCCTGTGCATAGGCCCTGTGGATGTCCGTCACCACGTCCGGATGCGACAGGTTGAAAAGCTCGGGCAGCTCACCCGGCGGGAGCCCCCTCGATTGAAGCATGGTGCCCATGGCCCCGTCGAGCAGCAGCACGCCCTCGATCTTCATGCGTCCGCCTCCACCTCTTTCTTTTCGCCCAGCACGTACAACACCAGCCCGACAAGCACGCACAATCCACCCAGCGCCTTAAGCAGCGACAGCGGCGTTCCTGCGAACGCGTCGATGCAAAGCGCCGTCACGAATTGGCTGACGAACACGATCAGCGTCATCAGAAACACGGACAGCCTTGGCGCGGCGTAATTTGAAAGCCAGATCACGCACACCCCCATCAGCCCGCCTGTGAACAGCATCGGGTTCTCGAAACTCGGCGGGATGAAAGGTTCCCGGGCGATGAAGAGCGCGGCCAGGGACACGAGCAGCCCGGTGATGTAGTTGAATACCGTGCTCTGGGTCACGCCGATCCTGACGCCCGCTTCGGCGTTCAGCACGCGGTTGAGCACGATGGAAAACCCGGAGAACAGCGCCAGCATCGCGGCCATCAGGCAGCCCTCCCATCCAGCATCATGATCACGATTCCGAGCAGCACCAGCGCGGCGCTGACCAGCCGATAGGGGCGCAGCTGCTGTACTTTCGCGCCCAGCAGGCCGAACTTGTCGATCGCCAGCGAGCAGATCAGCTGCCCGAGCAGCCCAAGCGCCAGAGTGATCGTCACACCCACCGCCGGAACCGCCACATTCGAAAACACCACCGTCAGCACGCCGATCACGCCGCCCAAGTACAAATGGATGGGCAGCCGCCCCGCCGGGTGCAGCGATTGTCGGCCAACCAGCAGAAACAGCGCAGCCAGCAGCAGGCCGGACACGTGGATGTACACCGTGGCGTGATAGTTGCCCACGGCGCTGGTGAGCAGGCCGTTCACATAGATCATCAGGGCGATCAAAACGCCGCTGAGCGCGGCAGCCAGGCTGTATTTCAAGCGCGTCACTCTCCTTCAAGATAAGGAATTGTACCACAGACATGTTAACTGTGTTTGCAAAAGTTGGGCGAGAGGTGCTATACTAAGCAGGATATTTGCCTGAAGAGGAAGCGAGACACTTTGGAACAAACGAACTACAGAAACCCGCTTGGCTACGAACCGATCCCGCTGCTGCTGCGTCGGTACGCGCTGCCGGCCGTGACTTCGATGGTGGTGAACGCCATTTACAACATCGTGGATCAGCTGTTCATCGGGCAGGTCGTGGGCACGATCGGCAACGCGGCCACCATGGTGACCTTTCCGCTGGTGACGATCACGCTGGGCATTGCCACCATGCTCGGCTCGGGGGGCAGCGCGTTCGCATCGATCCGGCTGGGGGAGCGGAAGCATCAGCTGGCCGAGAAGGCCGTGGGCAACGTGCTGATGATGGCGGTGGCGTTCGGTCTGCTGGCGATGGCTGCCGGGCTGCTTTTTCTCGAACCCATCCTGCGCTTTTTTGCCGCCTCTCCCCAAAGCATGCCCTACGCCAAGGAATACGCGGTCTACATCCTGTTGGGCACGCCGTTCGCCATCGGCTCGGTATGCCTGTCCAACCTGGTGCGCACCGACGGGCGGCCCATGCTGGCCATGTTCAGCCTGATCGCGGGCGCACTGCTGAACGTTGGGTTGGATGCGCTGTTCATGTTCGGCTTCGGCTGGGGCGTGATGGGCGCGGCGCTGGCCACGTCGCTGTCCCAGGCGGTCAGCATGGCGATTCTGTGCGTGTATTTCACGCGCTTCGGCCGGATGCGATTCAACAAAAACAGCCTGCGGCCGGACGCGCAGGTGTGCCTTCGGATCATGAACCTGGGTATCAGCAGCTGCCTGCTGCAGCTGGCGGGCAGCGCCATGCAGATCGTGATGAACAAGGCGCTGATGCACTGGGGCAACCTGAGCCCGGTGACGGGAGACGTAGCACAGTCGGCCATGGGCATCGTGATCAAAGCGAACCAGATCTTCCTGTCGGTCTGCATCGGCGTCTCCATCGGCAATCAGCCGATCCTCGGCTTTAACCGGGGCGCGAACCAGCCGAGGCGCATCAAGCAGAGCTATCTGCTGGCCGCCAAGGTGGCCACAGGGGTTTCGATTTGCGGCTGGTTGGTATTCATGTGCGTCCCGCAGATCATTTTGGGCTGGTTTGACCGCGATACGGGCAGCTTTGCCGCGTTTGGCGCCCACGCCATGCGCACGTTTCTGATGGGCGCGTTCTGCGTTGGGTTCCAGGTGGTATCCACCGGCTATTTTCAGGCTACCGGCCAGCCGCTCAAGGCCACTGTCCTTTCAACGCTGCGCCAGGTGGTGCTGCTGATCCCGCTGATATTGGTGCTGCCGCTGCTGTTCGGGCTGGACGGCGTGCTGTATGCCGGGCCCATCGCAGACCTGAGCGCGGCCGCGCTGGTCTCGGTGTTCATCGTCCACGAGATGAAGCGGCTCAACGCCTGGATCGAGGGAACCGATGGTGTGCCGAATTGATAATAACCCGAAACGATAGCATAAATGTGCTTGAATTTCCAGTGCGTGCCGGGTAAACTGTTGTTAGTGACAACGAACCGGAGGGGAAAAAGACATGCTGAGCACCGTATTGTTCGATTTGGATGGCACGCTGCTGCCGTTCTCCGAGGAGGCGTTTACCCGCGAGTATTTCAAGGGATTGGCCGCAAAGCTGGGGCCGTTGGGGTTCGAGCCGGAGGCGCTGATCAAGGCGGTATGGGCGGGCACAAAAGCCATGGTGATGAACGACGGCGCTGCCACGAACGATGTGCGGTTCTGGGATACGTTTTGCGAGCTGACCGCCTGCGATTACGAGCGGACACGCGGGCTGTGCGACGATTTCTACACCACCACGTTTGACGCCGTGCGCGCGGTGGTGGGTCCGGCGGAATACTCTGCCAAAGTGGTGCGTCAGCTCAGGGATAAGGGCTACACCGTGGCGTTGGCCACCAACCCGGTGTTCCCGATGGTGGCCGTTCGCACGCGCCTGCACTGGATCGGGCTGGAGCTTTCAGACTTTGCGGTCGTTACCAGCTACGAGGGTTGCCGTTTCTGCAAGCCCAACCCAAACTATTATCAGGGCATTCTGAACCAGCTGGGCGCGCAGCCACAGGACTGCCTGATGATCGGCAACAGCGTGCCGGAGGACATGTGCTTTGCCCAGATGGGCGGGCGTGTGTACCTGGTGACCGACCACATGGAGAACCCCAAAGGATTGCCGTTTGCGGATTACCCACAGGGCAGCTTTGAGGCGCTGGCAGCCTACATCGACGCGCTGCCCGCGATCTGACGACTGGCGATCGCTTCATCTTTCTGCCATCATGACGGCGAGGGTTTTCTTTCACCCTCGCTGTTTTTTGAGGCCATTCCGCGTTTCTCGCGGGCCTATCGCAGGCGTGGCGATCCACTGTTTTTTTGCCGTGGGCAAAGCAAACCCGCGCAGCGGGGGAAACGCTTGCGCGGGCAGGATGCTTACGTCCAGAGGTGTTCGGGATAGTGACCCTCACTCTTGAGCCGCGCGATGCGCTCGCGCACGAAGGGCATGTCCTCGCTGTAGGTGACGCCGTACCAGTGGTCCTCGGTGGGCAGCACGCTGACCGAACCGGCGCCCTCGCGGATCAGGCAATCGGGCACATAGGGCAGAAAATACTCGCACTTCAGCGGGTTCTTGGGGATGTTTTCCAGCAGATACTGCTTAAAGCGTCGCTCGATCTCGCCCATCATGCTGGAGCCAAAGCCCCACATGTTCATGGACACCAGCGTGTCCGGCGCCAGGTTTGTGTAGGTCTGACCGTTGTCTTCTGTGAAACCAATGCCGCCGTCATACTTCTCGATGCGCACGCGCTCGATGATGCTGGTCAGGTACCCTTCCGCGTCGGTTTGGCACACCCCACGCGACACATAGCCGAAATCCGTCAGCGTGTTTTTCAACCGAAAGCCCACCATCGCGTGCTGGGAGGGATCTTTTCGGCCGTTCAGGAAGTCGAAGATCTGCTGATACGCGTGGCGGCCGTAGAAATCGTCGGCGTTGATGGCGGCAAACGGGCCGTCCACCAGGTTTTTCGCGCTCAGCACTGCGTGTGCGGTACCCCAGGGCTTCACGCGCCCCTCGGGGATGGACACCCCTTCGGGTACGTTCAGCAGATCCTGATAGGAGAACTGCAGTTTGACGCGGCCCTGGGTGCGCTTGACCACGGTGTCGATAAAATCCTGCTCGATTTCGCGCTTGATGACCAGAATGATCTGCTCGAAACCGGCGCGCACGGCGTCGAAAATGGAGTAATCGATGATGGCGCAGCCGTCCGTATCCACCGGGTCGATCTGCTTCAGCCCGCCGTAGCGGCTCCCGAGCCCTGCGGCCATGATGATCAGACAAGGTTTGTTCATTGTGCGTGCCCCCATTTTTGCGTTACTGGGAATATCCTATCAGGATCGGGATTTGCTGTCAATAGTGTGATTCGACTTGATTTCGACACACCAGCGTGCTATAGTTGCGCTGACACCAATAGATAGGAG
>JAVBQA010000011.1:0-9911 GCA_031549325.1 Eubacteriales bacterium
GAGTACATCAAGAAGGTCAAGAAGACCGAGATCAAGTGCGGCCTGGTGTCCGGCAAGGTCATCGACGTCAAGGGCGTGACCGCGCTGGCCGAGCTGCCGCCGAAGGAGGTCCTCATCGCGCAGATGATGGGCAGCCTGAACGCGCCGATCACCAACTGCGTGGGTGTCATGGCCGCGATGCTGCGCTCGGTGGTCTACGCCGTGGACGCGGTTCGCAAGTCCAAGGAAGGCGCGTAAGCGTCGCTCGAAAATCAATATTAATCATCAATGAATATGGAGGGTATCACAATGAATCATGAGGAAATCCTGAGCGCCATTGGCAATATGACCGTACTGGAGCTGGCCGAGCTGGTGAAGGCCATGGAAGAGAAGTTTGGCGTGTCCGCCGCCGCCCCCGTGGCTGTGGCCGCCGCCCCCGCCGCCGGCGGCGCCGCCCCCGCGGAAGCTGCCGAGGAGAAGACCGAGTTCGACGTCATCCTGAAGGATGTCGGCGCCGAGAAGATCAAGGTCATCAAGGTCGTCCGCGAAGTCGTCGCCGGCCTGGGCCTGAAGGAAGCCAAAGACCTCGTCGACGGCGCGCCCAAGCCCCTCAAGGAAGGCGTCACCAAGGAAGAGGCCGAGAAGATCGTGGCGGCTTTCAAAGAAGTCGGCGCTGTCTGCGAAATCAAGTAATTTCAGGCCGCCCATAAGGGTGTGCCTGGCGAGTCAGAAGGGTTCGGGCGTTGCGCGGCGTGGTTCACACACGCCGCCGCCCGGACCCTTTTTCCCTGCCTCCGCGGCCTGAACCGTGGCGGATCCAACAACCGGAACGGTTAGCCGTCCGGTTTTTTCATTGGTATGACAAGCAGATTTGACATGAGTGGAATATGAATAACGACAAGCGCAGAACGCCGGAAGGCGATGAGGGCGCGGATGGTCAAGCTGCCCCAGGCGGAGTTTGGGCCGATGGGGCTGACCGCCAGGAAATTCCTTGAAAGCCGGCGCGTGGGCCGCGAGCGATGGGGAGCGGCGGCCTCTTTCATTGCTTAACTTGCGTAAGCCGGGGTGATTTTGGTATAATAGCAGATAATGGGGTATTATGGCGAGGTGCGTATGACCGACAGGGACACGAGCATCGGCGAGCTGAAGCGGCGCGTGCACGCGCTGTGCCTTGAAAAAGGCTGGGGCGACGAGGGCGTTCAGAACCCGCAGCGCGTGGCCATGGCGATGACGGTCGAGATGGCCGAGCTGCTGGAGCACTTTCAGTGGCTGGACGACGCGCAGGTGCATAGCTTGCTTCGGGGCCAGGATCCGGAGCGGGCCGCGCAGATCGGCGAGGAGTTCGCCGACGTCATGATGTATGGGCTGCAGCTGATGCGCTGCCTGAACATCGACGTGACCGAGCAGGTGCTCCGCAAGATTGAGATCGTGAGGCGGCGGGACAACGGGCGGGATCGGCTGGCGCATCCACGTTAGGCCGTTCCATATTTTGGAGGTTTGTTCATGTTCCGTGATGGCATTTTGGTGCTGGATTTTGGCGGGTCCGAGGCGCGCGCCGTGGCGCGCAAGCTGCGCGGCGAGCAGGTGTATTGCGAGATCCAACCGTTCGACGCGCCCGTCCGGCAGGACGGCTCGATCCGCGGGCTGATTCTGGCGGGCGGCAAGGGAGACCCGGCGCAGCAGGGCGCGCCCCAGCTTTCCGACGAGGCGTTTTCGCTGAACCTGCCCACGCTGGGCTTTGGATATGGCGCGCTCGTGCTGATGAAGCGCATGGGCGCGAGACGCGTGAGCAGCCGCGGCGTGGATCAGGCGGCGCCGGTGGAGTTTTTGAAGACCGCGCTGTTTGAGGGGCTTACCGGCAGCGAGCGCGCGATGGAGCGGCTGGAAGAGTTTGAGCTGCCGGAGGGCGTGCGCGTGATCGCCAGCGTCGACGGGCGGGGCGTGGGTTTCGCGAATGTCCAGGAGACCCTCTTCGCGCTGCAGTTCTACCCGGAGGCCAACGACCCGGACGGACTGCTGCTGCTGCGCAACTTCGCGAGCATCTGCCGGCTTGAAACCGACTGGACGGTCGACGCGTTTCTCGAGCAGTCGATTCGCCAGATCCGGGACAAGGTGGGCGAGGGCCGCGCGCTGATCGCGATCTCGGGCGGGGTGGACTCTTCCGTGTGCGCGGCGCTGATGCACAGGGCCATCGGCTGTCAGCTGGTTTGCCTGCACGTGGACACCGGCCTGATGCGCAAGGGCGAGCGGGAGCTGGTGCAGAAGTATTTCACCGAGCTCGGCGTGCCGCTGCGGGTGATCGACGCCCGCGAGCGGTTCCTAGAAAAGCTGCGCGGCCAGGTGAGCGGCGAGGGGAAGAGCCGCGCGGTGTTTGAGGAATACGAACAGGTGCTGCGCGAGGCCGCCGCGGAGGAGGGCCGGGTGGATCACCTGGTGGAGGGCACCATCTACACCGACCGGCTGGACAACCTGAGCACCCACAACGGCCTGGGCGGCAGCGACCGCGTCGAGCCGATCGATATGCTGTTCAAGGAAGAGGTGCGGGACATCGGGCGGGCGCTGGGGCTGCCGGAGGAGCTGGTGAACCGGCAGGCGTTCCCGAGCGCGGGGCTGGCGCTGCGCTGCATGGGCGAGGTGACCAGCCTGCGGCTGGCCATGGTGCGCGACGCCGACCAGATCTTCCGCGAAGAAATTCAAAAGGCGGGCCTTGAAAAGCGGGTGCGGCAGTACTTCTGCGTGCTGACGGGCGATCAGACCGGCGGCGCGGGTGACCCCACCGGCTACACCGTGGCGCTGCGCGCCGTGAACCCCGGGCCGGAAGGCCGCACCGCCATCTTCCGCCTGCCCTACGACCTGCTGGAGCGGATCGTGGAGCGCATCACCTCTGAGGTGCCGGGCGTGAACCGCGTGGTGTACGATGTGACCGGGCAGCCGCCCGCCAGCATAGAATGGTGTTGACCCAGCATTACTTAGGGGGCTTGTGGATTGAAGATCCGACATGCCGAAGGCTCAGCCTTTGGGCTGGACATTGAAAACACTTTTGTGGCCTATGACGACCTGGGCGATCCCCTCGGCGAGGCGGATGTGACCGAGGTCATGCGTGACATGCTGTGTCCGACCAGGCCGCACCAGCTGCTGATCCGCACCGACTGCGAGCTGGAGGCGCTGGACGCGCTGCTCGGCGCGGCCACCGCGCGCGCCATGCTGCTCGCCCGGGAAAAGCCGCTGTCGCCCGCGCGCATCTTCTGCGAGTGCAACCCGCTCGACGAGAAGCGCATGCGCGTGCTCGAAACCCAGGGCTACCTGGACGACGACGGGCTGGTGCGCATGCACCGCGTGCTCAAGCGCGGCCCGATCGTGAAGCCTGCGCCCAAGGACTGCGTGATCGTGCGCGACTACCTGATCGACGAGATGGAGAGCAAGTATTTCATCAAGCGCTACAACGCGATGTTCTCCACCGCGTTCGACGACGAGTGGCTCAAGCGGATCAAGCAGCGCCCCAACTTCGCGCGGCTGCTGGCCGTGGCTCCCGACGGGCTGGCCGGGGAGCTTGTGACCTGGTCTGACGGGATCTACGGCGTGGTCGGAATCATCCAGACCCCGCCCAGCTGGCAGAGAAAGGGCGTGGCCAGCTTCCTGCTGGAGCAGGCCCGCAACTACTGGATGGACCGGGGCCTGAGCGAGGCGTACTTCGACGTGTGGACCCGGCTCACCGCCGCCATGCGGCTGGCTGCCACGTCTGGGTTCAGGCCGCAGGGCACGCTGGTTCGGTATCCGGGGATTGACGTTTACTGAACGGCGGGGGCACAGCCTTTGCCGCCCAAGGTTTGGCATTTCTCTGAGAGCCGGGCAATACGCTAGAACTGGGGGAAATTCGGGATGAAGAAGTACAATGTGGGCATCATCGGCGCGACGGGCATGGTGGGGCAGCGCTTTCTGACCCTGCTGCAAAACCACCCCTGGTTTGACGTGACGACCCTGGCGGCGTCGGCGCGCTCCGCGGGCCAGACCTACGAGCAGGCCACCGCGGGCCGCTGGGCGTTCGACTGGCCGATCCCCGAGAAATACAGAGACATGCGGGTGGTGGACGCGGCCAACGTCAAGTCCATCGCCGGGCAGGTGGACTTCGTGTTCTGCGCGGTGGATATGCCCAAAGATCAGATCCGCGCGCTGGAAGACGAGTTCGCGCTGTGCGAGACCCCGGTGGTGTCCAACAACTCGGCGCACCGGCATACGAGCGACGTGCCCATGATGATCCCCGAGATCAACAGCGGCCACATGGCCGTGATCGAGCACCAGCGAAAGCGGCTGGGCACCAGGGTCGGCTTTGTAACCGCCAAGCCCAACTGCTCCATCCAGGGCTACGTGCCCGCGCTGCACCCGCTGAAGGATTTCGGCATCCGTCAGGTCGTGGCCTGCACCTACCAGGCGATCTCCGGCGCCGGCAAGACCTTTGCGACCTGGCCCGAAATGCTCGACAACGTGATCCCCTTCATCGGCGGCGAGGAGCACAAGAGCGAGGTGGAGCCGCTGAAGATCTGGGGCGAGCTCAAGGGCGGCGAGATCGTTCCGGCTCAGGCGCCCGTCATCAGCGCCCAGTGCTACCGCGTGGCCGCCGCCGATGGGCACATGGCCGCCGTGTCCGTGTCCTTCGACAAGAAGCCCGCCGTCGACGAGATCATCGCCCGCTGGCGCGCCTACGAGGGCCTGCCGCAGCAGACCAAGCTGCCCTCCGCGCCCGAGCGCTTCCTCACCTATTTCGAGGAGGAGAACCGCCCCCAGACCAGGCTCGACCGCGATCTGTACAACGGCATGGGCATCAGCATCGGGCGGCTGCGCGAGGACGCTATCTTCGATTACAAGTTCGTCAGCCTGTCTCACAACACCGTGCGCGGCGCGGCCGGCGGCGCGGTGCTCACCGCCGAGATGCTGTGCCACGCGGGCTACATCCCGCACAAATAAGGGCGATAGGAAAAAACCGAGATCATTACAAAGGTTGAATGCGTTACGTTTCCTCCGGCGACGATATGGATGGAGGGATGGCATGAAACCGACACTGTTTACCGGATCGGGCGTGGCATTGGCCACGCCCTTTACATCGGATGGGGTGGATATCGAGCGGCTGCGGAAAAATGTCTGTTGGCAGATCGAATCGGGCACAGACGCGCTGATCGTGCTCGGGACCACGGGCGAGCCCGCCACCATGACCAGGGATGAGAAGCAGGCATCGGTCAAGGCTGTGCTGGAGACGGCCGGCGGCCGGGTGCCGGTGATTGTGGGCGTGGGGAGCAACGACACGCGCACCACCATCGAGCAGGCCCGGTGGGCCGAAGGGCTGGGCGCGCAGGGCTTGCTCGTGGTGACCCCCTACTACAACCGCCCGTCTCAGCAGGGGTTGGTGAAGCACTACATGGCGGTGGCCGACGCGGCGACCCTTCCGATCATCGCCTACAACGTGCCCGCGCGCACCGGGGTCAACCTGCTGCCCGAAACGCTCGGCAAGCTGGCGCGGCACGAGCGCATCGTCGGGCTGAAGGAGGCCAACGGAAACCTGCCCCAGCTCGCGGAAACCATCAACGAAACGGCGGGGAACATGGCCATCTACTCGGGCAACGACGACTCGGTCACCACGATCATGGCGATGGGCGGCGCCGGGGTGATCTCGGTGGCGGCCAACGTCATCCCGGCGGAAATGCACCGGATGGCCCAAAGCTTCCTGGACGGCGACGTCGAGGCCAGCCGGAACCTGCAGCTGAAATTCACCCAGCTGATCAAGCTGCTGTTCATCGAGCCCAGCCCGGCGCCGCTCAAGTGCGCCATGCGGCTGATGGGCATCGACAGCGGGATTTTGCGGCTGCCGCTGACCGATATCGCGCTTGGCAACCAGGCGCTGATGGAAAAGGAGCTTTTGCGTCTGGGGCTCTTGCATTGACAAGCGCCAATTGGCTACTCTATAATAACGAAAGAGAAATACGATGGGGAGTGACCACATGAACGCCAGAACCATGCTGGACTACCTGAGCACGCCGCGCGCAATCAAAGAGCTGTCCGCGATTTACGGCGACCGCGCCGAGGCACAGTCCAAACGATATCAGGAGCTCGCCTTCATGCACGAGCGCCGCTTTGGCGACCGGGGCGGACTGATCATGTGCTCGGCGCCCGGGCGCACGGAGATCGCCGGCAACCACACCGACCATCAGAACGGGCGCGTGCTGGCGGCGGCGGTCGATCTGGACACGCTGGCGGCCGTCACCCCCAACGCGCAGATGCGCGTGACGCTGCACTCGCAGGGCTTTGACCAACCGTTCACGGCGGATCTTTCCGATCTCTCCATGCGCGAGGACGAGAAAAACACCACGCTGTCCCTGATCCGGGGCGTGGCCGCGCGCATGAGCCAGCTGGGCTACAAAATCGGCGGGTTCGACGCCGAGGTGACGAGCACCGTGTTCAAGGGCTCGGGGCTCAGCTCGTCGGCGGCGTTCGAGGTGATGCTGGTCACGATCTTCGACGCGCTCTATGGACAGGCGAACATCGACGCCAAGAAGCGCGCCCAGATCGCGCAGTACGCTGAAAACGAGTACTTCGGCAAGCCGAGCGGTCTGCTGGATCAGATGGCCAGCTCGGTGGGCGGCCTGGTGACGATCGACTTCAAGGGGCCCGACGCGAAGATCGAGGCGCTGAGCTACGACTTCGCCGGCAAGGGCTACTCTCTGTGCGTGGTGTCGGCGGGCGGCGAGCACGGCAACCTGACGGGCGAGTATGCCGCCATCCCCAAGGAAATGCGCGAGGTGGCCGAAGCGCTCGGCGGCAAGGTGCTGCGCGACATCGACCCCAAGGTCATGGAGGCGAGGATCCCGGAGCTCAAGGGCAAGGTGTCCGACCGGGCCATCCTGCGCGCGCTGCATTACTATGACGAGGATGCGCGCATCCCGCTGCTGGTGGACGCCATCAAGGGGGATGACCTGGACGGGTTCTTGAAGCTGATCGTGGGCTCGGGGCAGAGCAGCCTGGCGCTGCTTCAGAACCTGTATGTGCCCGGGCGAGACAACCAGGAGATGGCGCTGGCGCTTGAGCTTTCGCGCCGGATGCTCGAGGGCAAGGGCGCCTGGCGCATCCACGGCGGCGGGTTTGCCGGCACGATTCTGGCGTTTGTGCCGGATGATCTGCTGGACGCTTACATAGCGCGGATGGACAGCGTGTTTGGGAAGGGCGCGACCACGGTGCTCAGCGTGCGCCCGGCGGGGCCGGTGGTGATCGGGCTGGTCAAGACGCCGCACGGCCGGTCGCTGTAGCGGGGCTGAAAAACCTTGCCCGAACAGTCTTTGCCCGCCGGATGCAAACCCCTGATCGGGCGCGGCTAGATTTTGCTTGACAAAGCGAAAAGATCGGCATATGCTGGTAGCTGACAGTCAAATACATCTTCAGGGCAGGGTGAAATTCCCGACCGGCGGTGAAAGCCCGCGAGCCGAAAGGCAGACCCGGTGTGATTCCGGGGCCGACGGTACAGTCCGGACGGAAGAAGATATGTTGGGAACGCCCTGCCCTTTTGGCGGGGCGTTTCAAATCCAAAGCATATCTTTCAGGGGTGGAAAGATGAACATGAAGAAACCCGGATTTCTCACCACCGCGCACATGGCGCGCATCGGCGTTTTGGGCGCGATCGCGGCGGTGCTGTATGTGTTCCCCGAGATTCCGGTGATCCCGCCTATCTACAAGCTGGACTTCTCCACGCTGCCCGCGCTGCTGGCGGGGTTTTCCATGGGGCCGGTTTGCGGGCTGCTGGTGCTGCTGGTGAAGGATGTGACGGGGCTGTTTCACACCTCGACCATGGGCATCGGCGAGCTGGCGGATTTCCTGATGTCGGGCGCGTTTGTGGTGGCGGCGGCGCTGGTCTACGCGAGGAACCGCAGCCTGAAGGGCGCGCTGATGGGCATGTCTCTGGGCATCCTGACCATGACGGTCATGGGCGCGCTGACCAATTACTACGTCCTGATCCCGTTCTACGTGAGCGCGTTTCACATGAGCGAGGAGCAGATCATCGGCATGGTGGCCGAGGTGATCCCGCAGATCGACAGCATCGGCAAGCTGATCCTGCTGGCCACGGTGCCGTTTAACCTGCTGAAAGGGCTGGCGCTGAGCGTCGTGACAGGGCTGATCTACAAGCGCCTGTCGCCGCTGCTGCACGTGAAAAAGTGATGAGCTACCTGACCACATCCGAGCTGGACACGGCGGCTTTTGGCGCGGCGATGGGGGCGCACTTGGGCCCCGGCGACGCGCTGCTGCTCGCGGGCGACCTGGGCGCGGGCAAGAGCGTGCTCGCGCGGGGCGCGGCGCGGGCGCTGGGGGTTTTGGGGCCGATGCCCAGCCCCACGTTCACACTCATGCAGCCGCACCAGGGGCGCCTGCCGGTGTATCACTTCGACCTGTACCGACTCTCGGAGGCGGACGAGTTTTACGCCGCCGGGCTGGATGAGTACATCGACGCGGGCGGCGTTTGCCTGATCGAGTGGCCGCTGCCCGAGGTGCTGCCCATGTCGCGCGTCTTCGCCTCGATTTCGCGCGGCGACGGCGGGGACGAGCGGCGGATTTCGCTGGATATGGGGCATTTTTCGCGGGCGGACGCGCTGCGGGCGGCGCTCGCGCGTTGGGAGGTGGCGCAATGAGGATTCTGGCGCTGGATTCGTCCGGACCGGTCTGCTCGGTG
The DNA here is from genome assembly GCA_031549325.1 of Eubacteriales bacterium. Lineage (GTDB taxonomy): Bacteria > Bacillota > Clostridia > Christensenellales > Aristaeellaceae > JAJDGF01. Next base: position 8,684 of record JAVBQA010000011.1, read on the forward strand.
GCGCTGCTTCAGGATGGACAGATCATCGAGCGGCTCACCGACAACGGGCTGACCCACTCCGAGACGCTGATGCCCATGCTGGACGAGGTGCTGGGCGAGGCCGGGCTGCAGGTTCGGGATGTGGAGCTGATCGCCTGCGTGTGCGGGCCGGGCAGCTTTACCGGGGTGCGGATCGCCGTGTGCGCCGCCAAGGCGCTGGCCCACGCGTGGGGAATTCCCTGCGCGCCCGTGAACGCGCTGGAGACGCTGGCCTTTGGCAACAGGGATTTTCAGGGCGTCGTCTGCCCGATCCTGGACGCACGGCGCGGACAGGTGTACTGCGCGGCGTTTGCCGGGGGCGGCACGCGCGTGCTGCCCGACCAGGCGCTGGCGCTGGAGGACTATTTGGCGCAGCTGCCCGACGGGCCGCTGCTGTTTGTGGGCGACGGGGTGTCCGCGCATGGCCCGAAAATCCGGGAAATGCTGGGGGAGCGGGCCGCGGTCGCCGACCGGGAGAGCGCCCGGCTGCGGGCGGGCTTTGCCGCCGGGCTGGTGGCGGTCTCGGAGAACCGGGCGGATTATCTCAGCCTCGCGCCCATCTATCTGCGCGCGCCCCAGGCCGAGCGGGAAAGGATGGCGCGAAATGGCTGAGCTGGTGATGGAACTGATGACCAGGGACGACCTGGACGCCGTGCACGCCATCGAAGAGGACGCTTTTGCCGTGCCGTGGTCGAGGGAGTCCTTTGAAAAAGAGGTCACAGAAAACCTGTGCGCGCGCTATCTGGTGCTGAAGGAGGACGCCGTCCCCGTGGCCTACGCCGGCACCTGGCTGGTGATGGACGAGGCCCACATCACCAACATCGCCGTGCGCAAGGATAAGCGCGGTTTGGGCTACGGCGAGATGGTCACCCGCGGCCTCATCCAGCTGTGCGCCGACACCGGCATGACCTGGATGACGCTCGAGGTGCGCCGAAGCAACACAGCCGCCCAGAACCTCTACAAAAAGCTGGGCTTCATCGAAGTGGGCTTCCGGAAGCGCTACTATGCCGACAACGGCGAGGACGCCCTCGTCATGTGCCTATAGCGCATGCCCGAGGGGACCGCCGAGAACGATCCGAGGCTGGTCAGGGGGGGACGATAGGGGGCGCTGTCCCCAATGACCCCCGCTCAAGGGATACATCCCATGAGAAAAACACCCCCGGGCGCCATGCGCCCGGCAACCGGGGTCCAGGGGCGCCCGCCCAGGGGG
>JAVBQA010000080.1:0-23417 GCA_031549325.1 Eubacteriales bacterium
TTGGTTGTATACTTTTCCCACTCCGGCAACACCGAGGCCGTCGCACAGCGGGTCGCCGAGGCAGCAGGCGCGGATCTGGTGAAACTGGAGGCCGCCGATCCCTATCCGGAGGATCAGGACGCGCTGTCCGCCCGGGCCGAGCAGGAGCAAAAGGACAACGCGCTACCCGCGCTGACGACGGCAATCGACAACATGGATTCATACGATACCGTGTACATCGGCTACCCGATCTGGCAGGGCGACTTCCCGCAGGTCATTGCCTCGTTCCTGTCGGCCTATGACCTGACCGGCAAGAACATTGCTCCCTTTTGCACCTGCGGCGGCACCGGCCTGGGCGAGACGGAAGCCCGCATCCAGACCCTGCAACCGGGCGCCACGGTGCTGGCCGGCCTCGCTGTCATGGCGGCCGACGTCCCGAACGCCGATGTTGCCGTGACAGATTGGGTGAGCGGGCTGACCAAGTAGGCGCGCGTCGCGCGGGAACGAAGTAAAGTCAGAAATCAGGCCAATGGGAGTTTGCTCCCATTGGCCTGATTGTTTTTGCCGCGAAGAGTAGCGAGGCGCAGCGGTGGCCCGGGCGCGGCACAAGGAGAAACATGCTGTCGCAACGGGGAGAAGGCTCTTTTTCCTTGTCGCGCGGGCAGCGAATCTGAGCGGAATCGGCCTGCCGGCACCGGGTCAGAAAGGCGGTTCCGCCGCGATAGAGGCGAAAACCTGTGTATTTACACAGGGCATTCTGCGGCCTCCCTATGCGACTATACAGCTGTTCAACCGGACGAAAATGGCTATGATGATCTTATCACGGTGCGGGCATGCGGGACGACAAAGGGTTGACACACACAGAGTGCGCAGGGCGAGAAGCCAACACAGAAAGGGGATTGGATTGCATGAAAAAGTTTGCGCTGATTTGGTTGCTGATGCTGACGCTGCTGCCCACGGGCGCGCTGGCGCAAGGGGCGGAGTGGCTCACGTATGCCCACCCGGACGCCGGGTACAGCATCGATTACCCATCGGACTGGACGGCCATGGACAGGGACAGCATCGACAGGATCTGGGACGACGTGACCGCCGGCAAGATCAAGGGGCTGGATCCGGCGACGCTGGAGAGCAACGAGGAACTGGTGCGCAACGGCGGCGTGGCGCTGTTTGTCGCGCCCGGCGGCGCGGTCAATTACAACGTGATGTACCAGGACATCGGCGCGACGCTAACCGCAGACGAGTTGATCGAGGCGGCGTGTCCTTCGGCCATCGAGGGGCTCCGCGAGATGTTTCCGAAGATGGAGGTGCTGATTGGCGGATCAAGATGGGTTGCCGGGGACGTGCAGTATGCCCAGGTGCTCATCCGGGCCGAGGCGGGCGGCGAGCAGGTGATGATCGATCAGGCGTACACCATGAAAGGCTCGATGCTGTACATTCTGACCTTCACGGTCTTTCCGGATCGGGGCATCGACCTGGAGGAAGCGGGCGCCATCATGGATCGGATCGGGGCGTCATTCAAGTGAGGCTGGCAGGATCGGCAGGATGGGCATGGTTGCGCTGGCCGCACTTGGCGGCACGCTCGGATGGCGTCTGAGCGCCATAAGGGGCCGATCGAAGGGCTGGTCGAGGCGCTGAGGCTGAGGTACCGTCCGCGATGGAGATTCCCTAAGAAGAATGGAGGGCTTACAATGGTGCGTGGGTTAAAGAGGCTATGGTGCGCGGCGCTGGCATTGCTGCTGACGGTGGGAATGGTTGTGGCCATGCCCGGGGCGGCGCTGGCGGCGGGATCTGTTGCATTGGATCCGGGGTATCTCGAGCTGCCTGTGGGCACGGGTTGTGTGCTGGATGCGCAGCCGAGCCCGGAGGGCGCAAAGCTGAAGTGGGTATCCAGCGATCCATCCGTCGTCTCCGTGGACGAAGCGGGGGCAGTCGCGGCGCTGTCCGAGGGTGAGGCGCAGATCACGGTTTCGCTGGCGAACGATCCCGCCGTGTCGGCAGTGTGCACGGTGCAGGCGACGAAGGACGGCCACATCTACATCTGGAACCGAAGGCCGCAGGAGGCGTCCGTGACGCTTGGCCCGGCCCCCGAAGCGCTGGATGACCAGATCCGACCGGACGGTCGGCCAGGACAGCGACCACCCGAACCGGAACCCGACCCCGAGCCGCTGACGCCCGAGCAGGTGCAGCAGATCGAAGAACAAGCGCCCATCGAGGTGGAGGTGCCGCGCGATGAGGAGGGCCAGGTGGAAAAGCCCGCGCCCAAGCCCAGCGTGCGGGAAGCGCGCCGGAAGGAGTACGTGTGGACGATCACCGTGAAGGACACCTGCCACAGCGAACTGGCAAGCCCGGAAGCGGCGCAATCCTTCTCGGCGGTTATGCGCCTGGACTTTACGGCGCAAAAGGATGGCGGCGCCAGCCCACTGGGCCGGTACAAGGGCACGGCGACCCTTCGGGACACGCCAGACACCAGCCGCTGGGTGTCAAACACCGAGGCGATCACGGGCGACGCGGCCTCCATGGTCATGGCGTGGGAAGCGCCGTTTGACAGCGTGGAGTTCAATATCGTGCGCCAGCCGCCCGACCCGGAATCGAAGATCACGCACGAATATTTCATGGGATACGGCGGATTTTCAACCACCTGGACGCCCAGAATAACCGCCTCATACGGCAGCATCGGCGACATGGGTGGCGCGCTGAAAGAGGTGCACTGGACCGAGAACCTGTACATCATGGTCTATATTTACGGCGACCACTTCGCCCATGTGGTCTTTCGGAGAAAGGGCATCGTGAGCGATTGCAATTTCAGCGGCCAGCTGAGCAAGCGCGTGAAGATGGGCGCGGGCAAGAAGAAATGAGCCTGAAAGGTCAGACCTATGCATTTATATAGCTAGGCAAAGGCGCGGGGAACGGGTATTTTGAGGGCGAAGGGGAGGTGATGGCGCGTGAAGTGGGTCGGGAAGCTGCGGGCGGCGCTGCGTCCGGCGGAGCAGGGCGCGGTGGAGAGCGCCGTGCCAACAGCGCCGCGGGGCGAACGGCTGGAGAACCTGACGCGGCGGGAGCGGGAGGTGTTTGCGCTGCTGCTGCAGGGCAGAAAGCAGCGGGAGATCGCGGAGCAGCTGTCCGTGCGCCCCACGACGGTCAGCTTTCACATCCAGTCGCTGTACAGGAAACTGGGCATTCACGACCGGGCGCAGTTGTTCATCCAGTACGCGCTGCCTGACAAGACAAAGCAGGATGCAAGCGGGGAGAAAGACGGATGAAGCGGTCTTTAAGGCGGCTGATGTGGGGGGATCCTTCAGGGATTGCGAGCTTTCTTTTGTCTGCGGTTTGTGCTATTATAATAGGTATATAGGCAAAAATGGCAATGGAGGGGAATGCGCATGAAAACGTTGCTGTCGCTTGTGCTGACCGTCTGCCTGCTGCTCGCGCCGCAGGCGCTTGTGCTTTCGGATGTCGCCACACCGCGCCTTTTGGACGTCGCCGCGCCGGACGGGGAACCCAGCTTCGTTATCGGCGCCAACCAGGATGGCGCACGCTTTTTGATGGCGCGCGTGCTCCCGGACGTGCCGCCTATGGTAGGGCTGGACATGTTCATTCTGGATGCCGCGTCCGGTGTTCAAACTCCGCTGCATCTTGCGGACAGCGCGGACGCGAGCGGAATCGCAATGCGGTTGCTGATGGGCAGGGTCGGGCAGGACGAGGCTGACGCCTTGCTGGAGCGATTCGGCGGCGCGGCGGGATACGCCATCCGCGCCATGTGGATGGACAGGCCGATGGTCGTCCAGTGCAGGGGGGATCTTTTGATGCTACGCAGCGGCGGTGTGGGCTGCGCGCTTGTGGACATGACCACCGGCGAGACCAGGCCGCTGAACACGAGCAGCGCCACCATCGGGCCAGATGGACGGGTGATCGCCTGCAATCCTGCCGAACCGATGCGAGTTTTCGAGCCCAAATTGCCCATGCCGGTGCCGTTTCCACTGGCATCCGACGGAGAGTTTATGACGCTCTCCGCGACGCCGCTCGCAGGAGGCGGGGCTGTGTGCGCCCAGCGCGGGATCAAGATGGAGAACATAGATGGCGGGCTTCTTGCCGCTGCGCGCTTTGCATTTGTAAACGCGGACGGCGCGCCTGTGGAAACTGTCGATGCCGGAGAGATGCCCTTCAACATGACGCCTGATCGGCTGTTTTACAGCGAGCAGGCGGGCGTGGGGATCGCGATCAAACCGTCGTACGCCATGATGCGCCCGCCGCTGATTTTCAGGAAGGGCGATTCAAGCGCCCGCCATCTGATCATGGAAAGCCCAGACGCCACGGTCGCGCAGGCACTGCCGCCCGAAAAGAACCCGGACGGCACTTTTGCCGGAACGGAGGCGTGCGTGCTGTTCCCGATCGGACTGTCCGGCGACGGCGCCGTTGCGCTGCTGGTCGAGCTGAAAAGCGCCAGCTTGCTGCGGATGGATCTTCAGACGCTGGCCGTTGCGCCCGTTCTGACCAATGCCCAGATGAGCGGGCTGCTTGGCGACCGTGAGGACTTCAAGCCGATGATCGCGCTGACCTCGCTTGGCTATAATGGCGGCCAGCTGCTGGGCAGTTGGCACTTGCCGGAAGACAAAATCCTGCAACTATTCTAGGTAAGCACTGATCAAATCGGCCACCGGTCTTGAGGCGCCTTTTCCACTCCGGCGGCGGCGCTCTCCGCTTGAAATAGCTCTGCTATTCCTGCGCTCCGGCTTCTTGCCGGAACGAAAAATCCACCTCAATCCCGGCGGTCGCTTTCATCAGCGCTTACCTAGACCGCACCGGACAGCGCGAAAAGCAATCGTCCATGCGTATGTTGCCAAATGGCACTCATGCACCACACAAGAAGTGTAGGCCTGCGCTCGCGGTCAGTGCACTGAGGCTGGAGGGGATCTGAGATGTATCGCTTGATGCTGCTGGACGACGAGTCGATTCTGCTGGAAGGGTTTTTGGACACGGTCGACTGGGCGGTCAGCGGATTTGAAGTGGTGTGTACGGCGCGCCACGGGTTCGATGGCATCGAACAGTTTTTGGATCACCAGCCCGATGCCATCATCACGGACATCCGCATGCGGTTCATGGACGGCTTGGAGTTCATCCGGTCTGTCCGGCGGTTGGATCAGGATGTGGAGATCGCGATCATGTCGGCGTATGATGTGTTTGATCACGCTCAGCAAGCGCTGGCCATGGGCGTGACGGACCATCTGCTGAAGCCCATGACGACGGACGACATCACGCAATGCCTGGATCGGATGAGACCAACCGAATCCTGCCGCTGATGCTGAAATACTTCACCAGCAGCTTCTCGTTCAACTATCCGGCGATGTTCGCGGCGCTGGTGATGTACGTGGTGCTCAGCATCGCGCTGTTTGTGCTGCTGCAGGAGCAGATCATGTCCAGCATGGTCGCCGGCGCCGTGAAAGGATAGGGAGGATAAGCGCATGACCGACAGGGAGATTTTGCGGGCGCTGGCGGGCGAGATCGCCGAGCTGAGCCACCTGCCCATCCAGGCTGAACACCGGATGCTGCACCGCGCGGTGAACAGCCTGCGTATGATCCGGCCCGTGGTGTTGCTGGATGAGCTGCCCTGGAACCAGCTGAATGGCGATGGCGAGCTGGACATTCTGTGTGAGGATGCCTTCCTGCGCACGGTAGAGCAAGAGTTCAGACGGGCGCTGTACCGCTGGCGTCACTGTCCGGGCGATATGATCATCGAACCCTACTATCGCCTCAAGCGCTGCGTAACCGTTGGCGACATTGGCGTCACCATCGAAGAGGACACGCTGGAGGCTGATGCGGGTAACAACATCGTCTCGCACCACTACATCGATCAACTGCCCGACATGGCGTCGCTGGAAAAGCTTCACGATCCGGAGATCACCGTGGACGACGCGCTGACCGGGGCTCGTTATGCGCAGCTGGATTCGATCTTTGGCGACCTGCTGCCAATCCACATCATCGGCGTGACGGACGCGGGCTTCTACATGCCTTGGGATAACCTGTCTATGTGGCGCGGCGTGGAGCCGATCTATATGGACCTGTACGACCGGCCTGAGCTGCTGCACGCATTCATGCGGAAGGTGCTGGACATCCGGCTGCGCCTGCTGGACCGGCTGGAGGCCATGGATCTGATGGATGCGGACCTGGGCATTTTGCACTGTACGCCGGGGCTGGTGGACGAACTGCCTGGCGAGATCGCGGGCGGCCGTGTGACGCGAAAAAACATGTGGGGGCGCGGCACCGCGCAGGTGTTCGCATCCGTGTCCCCGGCGATGCACGACGAGTTTGAGATCGAGTATGCCAAGGCCTTCTTCGCGGGCTTTGGGCTGGTTTACTATGGCTGCTGCGAACCGCTGCACGACAAGATGGACGTCGTGCAGAAGTTGCCGAACCTTCGAAAGATCTCGATCACCCCCTGGGCCGACGTGCGCAAAGCCGCCGAGCGCATCGGCAAAAACTACGTGATGTCCCGAAAGCCCAACCCCGCGTCCGTGTCCGTATCGGTGCTGGACGAAGCCGAACTGCGCAAAGACATCTTGGAAACGTTGGCGTTATGCAAACAGAACGGCACTTCACTAGACATCGTGCTCAAGGACATCAGCTCCGCCGGCTACAACCCGAACAATCTGACCAGGTGGGAGCAGGTTGTCATGGAGACGGTGAGAAATTACTAGCACGACGGTTGCAAACGCTTGCATCTTCTATGACTGTAATGCTTTGCTCGTGTAAGCGAATCTGCCGGCTTTGCCGGTTGATTTTTTTCATCTGGTTGTGAAAGCTGCAGGGAAAAACGCCTGGGGAATAGAATGTGAGCAACGGAGCGCTGAGCGGGGCGTTATATGCGGCATCTTGTTGCGGCACAAATGGCGATGTGATATAATGCCGATGCATATCAAAAGCGGCGAATACTGTGAAGTGAAGTGGTGGCCTTTGCATTTGGGCGATGAGAGACGGCGCAAGCGTCACATATTCAGAATCACTACAGCGCAGGGTTATGTCGTGATCATGTGCGCGTGCTTCATGCTCACGTCCCTGCTCGCGCTGTGCGGATACATGTCCTGGAGCCTGTACCGGCAGGCTTATGAGGCAACGGCGGAGCGCATGCGCGTTTACAACGACAAGACGCTTGAAAACATCGAACAGTCGTTTTCTTTCGTATCCAACACAACCATGGCTGTGGCGGCGACGGACATCATCCTGCGCTGGATTGACAATCCTTCGCTGTTTTCGGAGAGTGATCCGGACTATTATACGAACCTAAGCGAGCTTCGGGCGCAGTCCCGCCACATTCTGACCTATAGCAACGCGTGGAAGGACAAGTTTATCAGCTACATTTCGATCTACGTGAACGACCGTCTGCTCACCTACACCTATGCGAAGCCATTGCCGGAGGGCGAAATCATCCGGTCGTCCAACCAAGCGTATCAGTATCTTAAAGATAGCCAATCCGATTTCATTGTCAATGTGCGCCCGCTCACCGGAGACAACCGGATCTTCCATATACGCGCAATGAAGCAGGACTTTCGAAAGAACGACTCGCTGGTGATCGTCGTTGCCACGGATGAGGAAGTCATTCGCAGGCAATACGTCAGCAACCTCGATCCGGTCATGGTCAGCTACTTGATCGATGACGCCGGCTATGTGTTTTCGTCTAGCGAGCAAAACATGCGCGGACTGAAATGCGACGCGGCCATCGCTTCGGGCATCCGCGACGGGCAGACCACGGTTCAGCTCAACGGCGAGGCGCATCTGCTGATCGCCAAGCCCATGGAGGACATCGGCCTCACGTTCGCGACGCTGGTGCCCGTCGGATATATCGCCCACCAGGCGCTCAACCGGTTGCCCGTCTTGATCGTAATCTGTCTGGCGCTGGGGCTGGCGCTGATCGCCGCCGGCGTGCTGGTGTCCTACCGGAGCACGCGCTTCATCCGCGATCTGGCGCACGGGATGGAGCGCGTTGCCCAAAAGGATTATGACGTCAAGATGCGCCACTACCGTAACTACGCAATCGACTTTCTGAGCGATTCCTTTAACAACATGACCGGCTCCATGAAGCGGCTGATGCGGGATACCTATGAATCCAAGATCATGCTGCAGGAAATGCAGCTGGAGTTCCTTCAACAGCAGGTCAATCCCCACTTCCTGTTCAACATTCTGCTGACGATCCAAATCAAGGCAAAGATGAGCGGCGCCGAAGCGGTATACGACATGCTGGTGTCGCTGTCGGGGTATCTCAGGGCCGGGCTGTACGCCAGCAACAACACATTCACAACGCTGGGGGAGGAGCTGATGTGCGTTCGGTTCTACCTGCATTTGCAGTCGCAGCGGCTGGGGACCAGGCTGGCCTACGACATCGACGTGCCGGAAGCGCTGCTAAAGGTTCAGATTCCCAGGCTGTCGATTGAACCGCTGGTGGAAAACGCGGTGGTGCACGGCGCGGAGAGCAGTGAGAAGCCCGTGCGGCTGAGCATCAGCGCGCAGGAAGGACCTTCGGATTTGACGATCGTCGTCAGCGACGACGGGGTGGGGTTCGACCTGGGCTCGCTGGATCTGACCAATGAGATCAGCGCCGGACTGCCCGCGCGCGACAAGATCGGCCTGAAGAACACAAACAGCCGCATGAAGCTGCTGTACGGAGATGGCTACGCACTGCGCATCGATACGGAGCCGGGCGTTGGCACCAGAATCACGGTGCGCGTCCCAAGGACGGAGGAATCGGCGTGTACAAAGTCATGATCGTGGACGACGAGGACGTGATTCGCAACGGCATCGTGCAGCTCGCCGATTGGCGTGCGATGGATTGTCAGGTCGAGCACGTCTGCGCCAACGGACAGGAGGCGCTCAACTATGCCACCGAGCATGCGGTGGACATCGTCATCACGGACATCAAGATGCCGGTGATGGATGGGCTGACGCTCGCTTCGGAACTGCGGCGGATTCAGCCGATGGCGCGCGTCATCATCCTGACCGCTTACTCGGATTTCGACTATGCGCAAAAGGCGCTCCGCACCGGCGCCACGGACTTTATCGTCAAGAACGACTTTATGACGGAGCTTCCGGCCGCCGTGGCCAACGCGATCCGCGCAATCCGCTTCGATCCGCGCGGCCGGATGGACCGGACGCTTCAGGCGGAGCGGCGTGGGCATGAACAGGCCGAAAAGCGCGCCTATCTGCTGGAATCGCTGTTGCTGGCAAAGGATGGGCGCTTTGCGGGGGAGAGTCGCGCACTGGACGCGCTCAATGGAATGCGGCACATGGTGTGCTGCGCGGAGATGGTGGATGACGACCGGCGGCTGCAGGGGCACTGGAGCGATGAGCTTTTCGAAAAGGTGCTGGATGGACACGAGTGCCACGCGTTTCGAACCGGATCGGGCACCGGAATCTTTGTGATCTCGGGAACGTTGGACGACGAAGGGTTTGTGCGCCGCGTTTCGGCGCGGCTTCAGGAGTTGCCGCTGCTGGCGAGGGATCTGCTGCGCGTGCGGATGATGCTGGGCGTCAGCCATCCGTTGAGTGACGCGCGCGATCTGCAGCACGCGTTGAAGGAGGCGCGGGAAGCGCTGTTTCGCGTGGCGGATCCGGCTGAGCATGCAGTGGTGTTCGCGTCGGATGGGGGCGCCGCCGCCAGTCAGATGCACCTTTCCGTTTTTGGCGGTGAGGTCGTCAGGCAAGTGGAGCAGGCGCAGTTCGATGCCGCCTGGCAGACGCTCTGCCGCATGATGGACGTCGCGCTGGAGGGCGGACTTCCGGCCGAGCAGGTGAAGAGCCAGGCGCTGCAGGTGTGCGCGCAGCTGTTCGACCGGTTGAGGTCGTTTGGCGAAGGCATCGAGGCTCGCGAGGCTGAGCGGGATTTCTATCAGCGCATTGTTGCCAGCGCCACGCTGTACTCGCTGCTGGGCGTGTGCGCGGACCTGCTGCGCTTTTTCCGGGGCGCGGAACTGGCGAGCCCGGAGGAGCGGCACTACCTGGTGGAGGCGCTGGAGGCATATATTCATCAGCACTACACGACCAGCATTTCGCTGGCGGACATCAGCGCGCATTTGCACGTCAGCACGGCTTATATCAGCCGCTTATACAAGAGCAAGACCGGCGTGAGCATCACCAGCGCCATCAACCGGCTTCGCGTCGCCCAAGCCAAGACCTTGCTGCGCCAGACCACCCACAAAGTGTACGAGATCGCGAACATGGTTGGGTTTGAGGACGCGGGGTATTTCGCGGGCGTGTTCACCAAGTTCGAGGGCATGGCGCCTGGAGAATACCGGGGCTATCACCTGCCTGACAACAAAATTGCCGCCAAAAGGACAAGTTCGTCGTAGCGCGCAGCCCCGAAGTCCGGAAGGCTTTCATCCAAGCCGCCAGTTGGTCAAAACAACCACACAAATGGCGGTATGTTTCATTTTCGCCCCGTCTTCTTTTTGTTATGATGAACACAGAGGCCTGCTTGGGCCAATCCATTGAGACGGAGGAGAGCATGTCATGAAGCGCAATTCACGATTGATCCTTTCGGTGTTGCTGGCGCTGGTGTTGGCGCTGGCCATGGGTCCGCTGACGGCAACGGCGGCTGTGGATCTGCCTGAACCTGTGGAACTTCGTATCGCCACCTTCCGCGTGGGCACGCACAACGCCGCTGCCGCGGAAACCGAGTATTTCAAGCAGTTTCAGGAGTACTACAATGGCATTGACCGCCAGAAGATCACGCTCAAGGTAGAGGAGATGCCAAGCGACGAGGAATATTACAAGCAAATGAAGATCCGCGTGACCTCCAACTCGCTGCCGGACGTCTTTGAGGGCAACATGGGCGTGCTGGAGCTCGCGGTGCAAAACGGCATTGCCGTGGACATGAGCGCCTATGTGGACGCGGACGCCCAGTACAAGGCTGAATTGGGCGAGGGCGCGATCGCGGCGGGCAAGAACTGGCCGGATGGCGGGTTGTACAACATCTCCTATGGGCTGCAGGCCATCGGCTATTACTACAACAAAGAGATGTATGAGAAGGCGGGCGTCACGGTGCCCGAGACTTGGGATCAGTGGATGGCCAACCTCGAGGCGCTCAAGGCGGCCGGGGTCTGCAAAGCGCCGCTGTCGCTGATGACGGGTGAAAACGGCTGGACGACCAACCTGATTCTGGCTTCCCTGATCGGCACGAATGGCGAGGCGGGCAACAAGTTCATGAACACCCGGTATGTCGACAAGTACGATGTGCCGGAGTTTGTGGACGCGCTCTCCAAGATTCAGATCATGCTCAAGGACTACGCGCTGCCGGACGCCATTGGCTCTGACTACGCCACGGCCGCCAACCACTTCCTGAACGAAGAGACCGCCATCATCGCCAACGGCCCATGGATGACGCCTGATTTCTCGAATCCAGACAAGGCGGCTCCCGGCTTCGCCGAGAAGGTTGGCATCGCGCTTTATCCGGGCGGCGGCGCGGTATCCCAGTATGAGCGCGGCTACTCCATCGCCAAGAGCGACAAGGCGCGCGAGGACGCGGCCTTTGAATTCATCAAGTTCAAGACGAATGCCAACGGCCAGAAGATTCATCTGGAGCTGGCGGGCGTGCTGCCGCTGACATCGAATGTCGAGATGTCGGAGGATTATCGCCAGAAGAACCCCATCGTTGTGGAGTTCGTCTCGCTGCTGGGCGGCCTGAATTGCAAGTACCAGACCATCGACACCATTAGCTACACCACCGCGATGAATGGTCTGTCGACGCTGTATCCCGAATTGGCGAGCGGCGCGCTATCGGCGGAGCAGATGGCTCAAAAGCTGGATGAGCTGGCGGCCAAGGACGCGTTGTACGGCCAGGGATAAGCGAATCGGCGGGTTTGTGAGATACAGGGATTGTGTGCGCATGATCCCTGTGTCCTCGTGTTTGGGCGTAGAGAGAGCGAGGATGCGGTTTGAAGATCAAAAAGACATGGCTTTGCCTGTTTCTGCTGCCGGCCACGGTGTTGTTTGTGTTTGTATATGCGATTCCGCTGTCGGTGCTGGTGGCGACTTCATTTTCAAAATGGGTTGTGGCGTCAAGTCCCCAGTTCAACGGCGTCAGCAACTACCTGCAGCTGTTCACGCAGGACAGCCAGTATGCCGCGGCGCTGTGGAATACGCTGATCTGGATGCTGCTGCAATCGACGGTGCACGTTGCCATCGGCGTGCTTCTGGCGCTGATTCTGGCGCGCAAGAAGTTCTATTGGAAGTTCGCGCGCACGGTCTACATGTTTCCCAACATCATCTCCAGCGCTGCCATCGGCATGATGTTTGTGCTGCTGCTCAATCCCTCGTTTGGCGCGGTGAACTCGCTGCTCAGCGGCTTAGGCTTTCAGAATCTGCCCAACTGGTTTATGGATCCGGGCACCGCGTTCTTCACCGTGACGATGACCTGGCTTCCATATGCAGCCACTGTCACCATCCTGGTGATGGCCGAGATGACGTCGCTGGACAACTGCCTGCTGGAAGCTGCGAAAATCGATGGCGCTAGTGAGCTTCAGACCAACCGCTATATTGTGTTGCCGCTGATGAAAAACATCATTGGCACCACGACGATTCTGGCGGCAACCAGCATGCTGCAAAAGCTGGACATCATCATGATGACCACCAAGGGGGGGCCCGGTGACCGCACGCTGAATCTGCCGATCTACGTGTACAACACGTCGTTCACGTCCAACAACTTCGGGCTGGGCAATGCCGTGGGCGTCACGATGATCCTGATGGGTTTGCTCGTCGTCGGCGTCATCAACCGCGTATACGGCATGGGCCGAAGGGAGGATGGGGCATGAGGATCAAGCGGACGACCATCAAGCTGCTGATTTTTCTGTTCGTTGGAACCATCGTCGCCATATCCCTGCTTCCGTTGCTCTGGGTTGTGCTGTCCTCATTCAAAACCAATCGGGAGATTTTGAGCGGTGGGCTCGGATTGCCCCAGGTGTTCAGCATGAAAAACTATCGGGATGCGCTGAACATCGCGCCCATTCTCCGGTTTTATAAGAACAGCGTGCTGGTCTCCGTGGGCACGACGCTGTGCGGCGTGTTTCTGCTCAGCATGGCGGCCTATGTGATCGCCAGGTTTCAGTGGAAGGGCGCTCAGTTCTTCCGGCTGATGTTTTCCATAGGGCTGCTTATCCCCGGCGCCGCGCTGCTGCAGCCGCTATACCGGTTGATCACGGCAGTGCATTTGCACGATTCGCTTTTCGGGCTTTCGCTGGTCTACATGGCCTTTGGGCTACCCACCACGGTGTATGTGATGAGCAGCTATTTTGCGACCATCCCCAAAGAGTTGGAGGAATCCGCCTATCTCGACGGGGCGAATTTCTTCCGCACATTTGCGTCGGTCATCATGCCCATCGCAAAGCCGGCGCTGGGCACCGCCGCGGTGTTGCAGTTTTTGCTGTGCTGGAATGAGTTCCAATTCGCGCTGACGCTCACTTCGTCCGACGCAAACCGCACGTTGCCAATTGCGCTCTACTATTTCAAGAGCCAATTCGCCAGCAATTACGGCGCAATGTTTGCCGCCACGATTTTGGTGGTGCTGCCCAGCATCATCGTGTACATGATTCTGCAGGAGCAGGTCGTGTCCGGGCTATCCGCCGGCGCGGTCAAGGGCTGATGAATGCGAGGAGAATGAGAAAATGAATGGATTTTTGTCGGATCTATGCCTGCTGACGGAAAACGTGTCCCGCTCCATCAGCGCGGAAAACCCAACAGGGGAGAAGGGCAAGGGCGCGATGGCCGTTCCCATGGAAGCGTCCAGCCCGGCGATCGAGCTTGGGCAGGGCTGGAAGGTGCGCCCCTGCATTCAGATTCCGGCTGGCGATGTCTGTGAGATTGCGAGCATTGAAGGGCCGGGCGTCATCAAGAGCATCTGGATGACTTGTTTTCCGGAGACCTCCCGATGGCTGATTCTTCGGTTTTTCTGGGATGGCGAGGACACGCCCTCCATCGAGGTTCCCTTGGGCGATTTTTTCTGCAGCGGCTGGTGCACGCCCACCTACGTCGCTGCGCTGCCCATCAATGTGAACCCCGCGGGTGGCTACAACTGCTACTTCCAGATGCCGTTTCGAACCTGCGCGCGCGTGACGGTGGAAAACGTGGGGCGCGAATCGGCGACGCTGTTTTACCAGATCAACTACGATCTGGCGCCTGTGCCCCAGAGGGCCGCGTACTTTCACGCGCAGTTCAACCGCACCAACCCCGTCGCCTATAAGGAACCGTATGTATTGGCGAAGGGCATCGCTGGCAAGGGGCAATATGTGGGAACATACATGGCTTGGCAGGCCAACAACAATTACTGGTGGGGGGAAGGGGAAATCAAGTTCTATATGGACGGTGACGCGGAGTTTCCGACCATTTGCGGCACGGGCACCGAAGACTACTTTGGCGGCGCGTGGAGCTTTGAGGATCCCAAAGGAACCTATAAACAGTATACAAACCTGTATTGCGGGCTGAATCAGGTGTTGAATCCGGGCGGAGCCTACAAGCTCAACCAGCGGTTTGGCATGTATCGATTCCATATAGCCGATCCCATCTACTTTGAGCGCAGCCTGGCGGTGACGATGCAGGCGCTTGGCTGGCGCAACGGGTTCAAGCACTTCCTGCCGCTGCAGGACGACATTTCCTCCGTCGTCTACTGGTATCAGGCTGAGCCGCACGCGCCTTTCCGGCCTATGCCGGACCGGGATCACCTTGAGGTTATTTAGCGCAAGCATCGCGCCATGTACAGTCGACGGTTTGGGCGCGGTGCGCGTCACAAATCCTTCAGCGAGCGCCCATATTGCCGCAGCAACTCATCGCGGGAGGCTGCCGTAATGGTGAACGCGCGCTCGACCGTGCCATAGTTAACAATCAGGATGCGATTGCACACCAAGAGCAGGAATTCGGCGTCGGTGGAGATGATCAGCTGAGCGATGCCCTTTTTGCGGACTTTTTGAACATCCCCGATGATCTCGGCAGCCATCAAATCGTCCATGTTCAGCGTGGGATGCATCCAAACAATGAGGTGCGGATGAGAGATCAGCGTGCGGCATAGCGCCACTTTGCGCAGAAAGAACCGGTTGCCGGGCATGCCTTCACGCGTGGTATGAAGCGGCGCGTTGCCCGACAGGAATTCGTCGATCAGCTCGTTCATCTCAAAACGAAGCGCACGGCGGTTGAAAAACAGGCCCATGCGGCTGTGCAGTCTGAGCGCGGCAATGGAGATGTTCTCATCCAGCGTGAGATTGGGGAACACCGGGCTTTCCGCGGGCATGACAGCCACGCCGAGCTTGCGCGTGCTCTCGGCGGTGAGCAGCCGAAGCCTCTCTCCGCGCATCAGAATCTCGCCGTATACGTCGTCCTCCGCATCGGTCAAAATCTCGGCGACGGCGTCGCCTGAGCTCTTGTTGATGTTCAACAGCCCAACGACCTCGCCGCTCAGGACGTCGAAGCTCAGCGAGTGCAGCACGTTTTTGTAGCGCACGTTGCGCCAGCGCATCAGCACATCGCCGGGTGAGGATTCGGACGGCTGCTCGGGGAACGGCCGTTTCAGGCTGCGCATGTCATAGCCCAGCATCATGGACACCACGGTGTCCTCATTCAGGTTTTCGCGGTCCAGCACGCCCACCATCATCCCCTTGCGCATCACGAAAACCCGGGCGCAGTAGGGCTTCAGGTAGCGGATGCCGCTGTCCACCAGCACCAGACTCACGCCCATCGCGCTCAGCGAGCGAAACAGCGCTTTGAGCTGTTCCAGCATCTGCTGGGAAAAACCGTCAAGCATGCTGTCGATGAAGATCAGCCGCGCGCCGCACAGCACTCCGCGCGCCAGCTCGATCAGAAACTTCTGATAAAATGACAATCCGGCCACCGGCGTATCCAACCGAAACCACAGCCCCAGCTGGGTGAACAGCTGCTCGATGGCCGTGCGGCTGCGCGCGCGGTTCACCAGCATGTCCCCGCCCTTGTCGGGCGCAATCAGCATGTTCTCCTCGATTGTCAGGCGCTCGATCAGCATGGATTTGGGCTGAACATAGAAAATGCCCAGCCGGTTGGCGTGCTCGGGTGAAGTGATGATCTGCTTTTTCCCGAGGTAGACCACGCAACCCTCGTACTGGGTGGTCAGCCCTGCGGCCACGCCCACCAGCGTGGACTTGCCGGAGTAATTCATTCCCACCACGCCGATCACCTCGGCGTCGAGCACGTTCAGCCGCGCGGATTTCAGCAGCATCTTGTTGTCCTGACGGCAGTTTATTCGCTCCAGGCGCAGAATCTCACTACGCATACAGGTCCCTCTTCTCCGGACGCCGTTCGGAAAGACACAGCGGCAGCGTCACTTCGATCGCGGTGCCCACATGCTCGGTGCTCATCACATACAGCCCATAAGCATCGCCAAACTGCAGTTTGATGCGCCGGTTGATGTTTGCCAACGCAATGCCCACGTGGCGGCCTCCATCGAGGGGCGCGGGTTTTTCGGCGTCGCACAGTTTTAGGTTGAGTTGCTCCAGGGTCTGGTCATCCATGCCCACGCCGTTGTCGGACACCGTGATCACCAGCCGGTCCTCGGTCTGATAGCATGAGATGCGCAGTTCCCCCAAGCCCACGGTGTTTTCTAGCCCGTGCACGATTCCATTCTCCACAATGGGCTGCAGCGTGAGGTTGGGGATCATGTAGCTACGTTGTATATGCTCGTCGATGTCGCAGATGTATTTAAACCGGTTGTTGAACCGGAATTGCTGGATTTCCATGTAGCTGTTGACGTTTTTGATCTCCTCGCGGAGCGTGATCAGCTGTCCCTGGCGGGCGACGACATTCTGAAAGAAGTTGGCCAGCGCCTCGGCGATGCTCGCGATTTCGTCCACGCCTCGCAGCAGCGCCAGCCCGCGAATGGAGTCCAGCGTGTTGTAAAGAAAGTGCGGGTTGATCTGGCTTTGCAGTGCATACAGCTCGGTTTCCTGGCGCGCCAGCTCCACGCGGTTTCGGCCGGTGACCTTTGCGCCTTGCTCCGCCAGCAGCTCGTGCAACAGGGATTCCAGGGAGGGATACTGCAGCAGCGCCTTATGCAGCTCGCCATCCTCCAGCTGAATCCGACTGAGCTGGTCGCGGATGGATCGCTCCAAACGGAGCATGGGGCGCACCACCAGCAGCAGATTCAGAGCAACCAACGCTGCGGCGCACAGCAGCGCCAATGCGATCGGATGCGCCACGGCAGCCGCACCGGCGGCCCAAAGAACCAGCGGCGGCGCGCAGGCGCTGAGCGCCACACAAATCGCGAGCCGCGCGACAAACCGCCTGAGGTAGGCGGGTTGCATCTGGAGGGAGTTCTTGCTTCTCATATGCGGAACGCTTTCCTATTTCGCGTGAAAATTTCGATACTCGGTGGGGGTGACGCCCACGAGCTTGCGAAACATCTTGGCATAATACCGCTGATCCTGAAATCCCACAGCCAGGGACACCTCCTGAATGTTGAGCGACGTTTGCTTGAGCAGTTCTTTTGATTTTTCGATTCGCTGTTTGTTGAGGTAGTCCAGGAAGTTGACGCCCGCTTCCTTTTTGAAGATCACGCTGAAATAGATGGGCGAAATGTTCACGATGCCCGCGATGGTGGACAGAGAGATGGGGCTCGCGTAGTTTTCCGCGATGTGGCGCCTGGCGATGCGCACCGCCCGATGTTCGCCGCCTCTGCCTTCTCCCATGTGCTCCTTCATATAGTTTTCGATCTCCTGGCTGACCACCTGCGCCATTTCGCCGGGCGCGGCGCACATCGATGAGAACTTCTGAAAGCATCGCTGCTGAAGCGCCGCGTCCGCCTGTTTGAGATCGATCTGCTGGACAAAACGCGAGAACTGCATGAGGATTTCAGCGGCCGTCAGATGGAAGATGGCGTTTTCCCGCGATTTGTGCGTCTCCGCGCGGGCAAACAAATCCATGATCTGCAGTCTGATTTTACCGGCGTCCAAGCTGCGTATTGCGGCCTCCAGCGCCTGAATGTGCTTATCGCCAAACACCTCTTCGATGCACTTGGCGTCGTGGGCAACCGTGTCCGAATCGATGACGCGGTCAATGCCCAGCGTGATGCGGCTTTGTTGCGCCAACTCGGCGGCGGATAGGCTGCGCCCGATATCCTCCAGCTGCCCGACGCGCAGCCCGAGGTATTCGTTGGTATATAGCTTCTCGAACTTTAGCAGAATCTCCCGGATCCGGTCATGGTAGCGCCGAAGCCCGGCCTGAAACGCGCCTTCCCGCGCCGGGTCGTAGTTTACCAGCGCGGTGATGGTCTGCGCCTTGGCGCAGCTGACCACCGCGTAGCATATGTCCTTGAATAGCTCGGTGAAGTGCCCTGACAGCAGCGACATCATGGTTTCCACAAACGAGCGATCCAGCGCCTCCTCGCGGCTGCCCAGCTGGATGATCACAAACCGAAACGCGCCGGACCGGAAATTCAGGAAGTATTTTGCGTTGACTTCGTCCATCGAGAGCTCATCCGGTGGAATCCGGCCGGACAGGTACTGCTCCAGAAACACGCGGTTCAGGCTCTGCGTGCTGGCGCCCAGCTGGTGGACGCTGCTTTTTTGCGCGTGCTCGGCGTCGCGCTCAGCGGTCAGTTTTTCCGTGATTCTACTCAGTATGGACACCAGCTCGTCCTTGTTGATGGGCTTTAAGATGTAATCCTCCACATTGTATTTCATGGCGCTCTTGGCATACTCAAAGCGCTTGTGACCGCTGATGATGATGAAATGCACGCGCTCGTCCAGCGCGCGCACCTTCTGCATCAGCGAGATGCCATCGATACCCGGCATCTTGACGTCCACGATCACGATGTCTGGGCGCAGCCGCTGAATCTGCTCAAACGCGCTGAGGCCGTTGTCTGCGGTTCCCACCAGCGTCAGGTTCATCCGTTCCCAGTCGATCAGTCGGTCGATGAGTGACAGCACATAGATCTCATCGTCCGCGATAAACACCTTGTACATAGGGCCTCCTGCACGCGTTTTGTCTGTCGTAAGCCTTCCATTCATTTTAACAAAGCGGACCATATTTTGCAATAGATCCACCAATATTCCGTGGCGTTCATTAATTTTATCCACACATTGTATAAAATGTCGCATTGAAATGAGGCGGGTTTTGCGCCTATAATAGATCAAACAACGGACGCGCAAGGGGGCCGGTGCATGGGCCAGGATTATAAAATCGAGCTCCGTGGGATCAGCAAGGCGTTCCCCGGCGTGCAGGCGCTGGACGATGTGTCTATTTGCGTGCGGCGAGGCACATTGCACGCGGTGATGGGCGAGAATGGCGCAGGCAAGTCCACGCTGATGAAGGTGATCAACGGGCTGCATCGGGCCGACAGCGGGCAGATCATCCTGGATGGGCGCGAGGTTCACATCGGCAACCCGCTGGAAGCGCGCGCCTTGGGGATCGCCATGATCTTTCAGGAGCTGAACTACTTTTCGGAGCTGACCGTTGAAGAGAACATGTTCATGGGGCGCTTTCCGGGCAGGGGGGTGTTCGTGGACTGGAAACAGGTATCCAGGCGTATGCGGGAACTGAGCGCCGAGCAGGGGCTTCACTACGACGGCAACACGCTGATCAAGGAGCTTTCGGTGTCTGAGATCCAGATGCTGGAGATCGTCAAGGCCGTGTCGTTTAACGCGCAATTGATCATTATGGACGAGCCCACGTCCTCCATCAGCGCCAAAGAAATTGAGCGGTTGTTCGAGAAGATCGCCGAGCTCAAGAGCCGGGGCATCAGCATTCTGTACATTTCCCATAAGTTGGAGGAGATTTTCCGGATCGCGGACGACATCACCGTCATGCGGGACGGCAGGGTGATCACCACCGATGTGGCGTCCGCCTTCACCGAGGAGCGCATGATCACCGCCATGGTGGGCCGCACCATGGAGAACATCTATCCCAAAGAAGCGGTGCCCATCGGCGGGATGGCGCTCGAGATCGAAAACCTGTATGAGCCCGAGGTGTTCAAAAACATCGGCCTGCACGTGCGCAGGGGCGAGATCGTGGGGCTGACGGGCCTTGTGGGTTCGGGGCGCACCGAGCTGGCGCGCGCGGTGTTCGGCCTGGATCGCTTCACCAGCGGCGCCATCAAGGTGGATGGGCAAACAGCAAACATCCGTTCCATCAAGCAAGCGGTAAACAGCGGCGTGATCATGCTGTCGGAGGACAGGAAGACCTATGGTATCGTGCCGGTTCGGAGCATCCGGGAGAACATCTCGCTATCCAACCTGCGCTTCAGCAGCGGCCTGTTCGTCAGGAAGAGGCGGGAGCAGCAGCAGATTCAGGAGCAAAAACAGCGCCTGAACATCAAGACGCCCAGCATCGAGAACCCGGTTTCGTCGCTTTCCGGCGGCAACCAGCAAAAGGTGATCCTGGCGCGCTGGCTGCTGGTGAATGCCAAGGTAATGATCCTGGACGAGCCCACGCGCGGCATTGACGTGGGCGCCAAGTTCGAGATTTACAAAATCATGGTGGACATTGCGCGCCAAGGCATGGCGATCCTGATGATCTCTTCGGAAATGCCCGAACTGATCGGCATGTGCGACCGCATGTACATCATGCGCAAGGGAGAGATTTCCGGCGAGCTAACCCGCGCGCAGTTCGACCAGGAACTCATCATGAAGCACGCAATGGAGGTTAGGGCATGAAAAGCACAGGCATACTGGCCATCATCAAAAAGCGCCAGAACCTGTTCATCCTGCTGGGGATGATCCTGGTCTGCTCGCTGATCAGCGACCGGTTTTTTACCGTCAACAACGGCCTGAACATCGCCCGCCAGATCAGCATCGTGACCATCCTGGCGTTTGGAGAGACGCTGCTCATCATCTCCGGCGGTATCGATTTGTCGGTGGGCGCGGTGGCCGGCATGGCAGGCGTGCTGGGCTGCGAGGTGTTCATCGCCACCCAATCCATCCCGCTGGCAGTGCTGGTTGGCATCCTGATGGGCGCGATCCCCGGAGCGCTCAACGGCTTTGTGGTCACCAAGTTTGGCGCCCCGCCCTTCATCGTCACACTCGCGATGCAGACCGTCGCCAGCGGCGCCATCTTCCTGCACACCGATGGGCAGAACGTATACAAAATAGGCCAGTTCAACCTGCTCGGGCAGGGCAGCGTGGGGTTTGTGCCGATTCCGATCATCATCATGCTGATCACCGGCGCGATCATCTATGTCATTCTGGAGCGCATGAAGTTCGGCCGGTATCTTTACGCCATCGGCGGCAATGAGAGCGCCGCCATTGGCTCGGGCATCCAGGTGAACAAAGTCAAGTTCATCACCTACGTGATCAGCGGCGCGCTGGCTGGCCTGGCGGGCATCGTGCTGATGTCGCGGCTCAACGCGGGGCTGCCCGCCGCAGGCACCGGCTACGAGACCGACGCGCTCATGGCGACCATCATCGGCGGCACGTCCTTCACCGGCGGCATCGGCACCGCCGTTGGCACGCTGATTGGCTCGTTCATCATGGGCATTCTGAACAACATCTTCAACCTGACGGGTGTGCAGGCCTACGTGCAGCAGATCCTCAAGGGCGTGCTGATCGTGGTGGCTGTGGTGCTGGACCTATACACCAAGCGCAAGAAGAAGCGCGTGAAGATCTACACCGAGCACCCGGAACCAGGGGTTGATGGCACGAGCCATTTGGATATCCCACAGAACAGGTCAATTTGAAAGGAGAGGGAATCATGAAGGCATTCAAAAGGTCAATGGCAATCGCCCTGGTGATCATGATGTTGAGCGTATCGGCTGGCGCGTTCGCGGGGGAGAAGACGTTCAAAGTGGCGCTGACGCCCACGGACATGAAGGCTACTTACGCGTCGTGGTTGGCGCAGTCGTTCCAAGAGGTCGCCAAGAAGTACCCCAACATTCAGCTGGACATCATCGATGGTCAGAACGACGTGGCGCATCAGATGGGCGTCATTGAAGACTGCGTCACCAAGGGTTATGACATGATCATCCTGCATCCGGTCGATCCGGACGCGCAGTCCACGCTGGTGACCTCTACCATCGAGAACGGCACGCCCATGCTGATCGTCAACCAGGGCACCGGCGGCGTGGAGACCGTCTCCAACGTGGACGCCGATCCCATCGAGCAGGGCATGATCCCGGCGCTGGTCGCCAAGGAAAAAATCCCCCAGAATGGCAAGGTCGTGGTGCTGCTCGGGCCGTCTGGCAACGTGCACTCCGCCGGCCGCCTGGAAGGCTTCAAGAAGTACCTGTTCGAGGCGCGCCCGGACATCGAAATCCTTGACACACAGCTCGCCAACTGGTACAAAGATCAGTCCATGACATTGATGGAGGATTGGCTGCAGCGCTTCGACAAGATCGACGCCGTCATCTCCATGAACGACGCGATGGCGCTTGGCGCGATTGAAGCCGCGCGAGCCGCCGGCCGCCTTGAGGGCATGACTTCCTACGGCGTGGACGGTCTGGCCGATGCCTGCCTGTCCATCAAAGCGGGTGAGCTCACCGCCACCTGCGTGCAGAATGCCTATGCGCAGGCCGAGAAGTCCATGGAAATCGTGAGCAAGGTGCTCAACGGCGAAGAGAAGATGGAGCGCACGCTGGTCGCGGGCGAGCTGATCGACCTGAGCAACGTGGATCACTGGATCGAAGTGCACAAGGCCAACGGCCAAATCAAGTAACCATCCGCAAAACGTCTGGAGGTTGTCAAATTGCGCGAGTATAAGGGGATCGATCTGACATTTGACCTGCTGGGCAAGGTAGCCATCGTCACCGGCGGCGGCAGCGGCATCGGCAGGGAAACCGCCAAGCTGCTGGCGGAAAGGAATGCCCGCGTGGTGATCTTTGATGTGCAGGACGACATTGAAACCGTGGCAGGCAATATCGGGGCTGGCATCAGGGGTGTGAAGGTCGATGTGGTCAATGTCGCCGAGGCGCAAGGCGCGGTGGACGCCGTCGCCCAGGAATACGGCGGCATCGACATCCTGCACAACATCGCGGGTCTGGGGCACGGTGAGTTCGCCGAAAACGTCACAGAACAGGATTGGGATCGCTTGATGGCCGTAAACCTCAAGGGGCTGTTTTTCATGGCGCAAGCCGTGGGTCGCCATATGATTTCATCCAACAGGGGCGGAAAGATCATCAATATGGCGTCACAGGCAGGCGTTGTAGGCTTGGAGAAGCACGTGCTGTATGGCGCGACCAAGGCCGCTGTGATCAACATCACCAAAACGCTGGCCAACGAGTGGGGCAAGCACGCGATCAACGTCAACGCGATCGCCCCCACCGTGGTGCTTACGCCCATGGCCGCAGCCTACTGGAAGGGCGAGGTCGCCGAAGAATTCCTCAAGACCGTGCCCATCGGCCGGTTCGCGCAGCCCGAGGAAATCGCCGCCATGGCGCTGTATCTCAGCGCGCCCGTGTCCGATATGCTCTCCGGAGAAACCATCGTCATCGACGGCGGATTCACCATCCGATAGGC
>JAVBQA010000086.1:0-20602 GCA_031549325.1 Eubacteriales bacterium
GCGTCCCCCCGCTGCATCTCCATCAGCGCCTGCGCCAGCTGATCGGGGCAGGAGGTCTGGTTGGCGCCGCAGGGGATGCCCTTGAGGCGCGAAATGGCGTCCTCGACGCGCATGCCCTCCACGAGCTTGGCGACGGCCATCAGGTTGCCCTTGCAGCCGTCGGTAAAGCGCACGGCGTGGATGATGCCATCGGCTGCGTCGATCTCAATCATGCGCGAGCAAGTGCCGCGCGTTTTGTACTTGAACATAGGCTATCTCCCTCTCTGTTTCGCGATGCCATCCGCGATGATGTCGACGGCTTTCTGCATGTCGTCAGCCGCCTTTTTGTAGGCCGCCTGTCCCATGCCGATGGGATCCGTGATGTCGCCCGTAAGGCCCGCGTAGCCCAGCAGGGTGTGCGCCTGGGCGGATGGGTGCATCCGCAACAGCTCACGCAGGTGCCCCCCCGTCATGCACAGCGCCAGCGCGCCGCGAAGATCCCGCCTGTCCATGCGCTCCGAGCGGTGATCCCGGATGTCCAGCCCGCGCGATTCCATCTCGGTCACGGCCTCGGCGCTGGCCGGGTAGCCCGAGCGGGTGAAGGTGCCGCAGGACTCGACGGTGACGCCCTCGACGCCGCGCCGCGCCAGCGCGCGCCTCATCAGCGCCTCGGCCATCGGGCTTCGGCAGGTGTTCCCGGTGCAAACCATGACAATTCTCATATTAGTCTCCCGCGTCGATGATGCGGAACGAGGCGGCGCGCAGCAGCCGGTTCATCAGCGCCAGCCCCAGGCCGTCGGCCTGAAACCCCTCGGCTAGGATCACGTCCACGCCCAACTCGTCCATCTGGCGAAGCGCCGCGAACAGCCCTTTCGCGGCTTGCCGCTCATCCTCGCCCAGCGCGTGCGTCTGCCGCCAGCCAAACAGCTTCTCCCGCTGCGCCAGCGTCAGGATGCACGCGGTTTTCCCGCCTGCCTCGGCCTCGTCGTATAGCTCGGCGATGCGCCGCGCCGTCGCCTTGGGGCTTCCGGTGACCAGCGTCAGCTCGCCCGCAGGCGCGTAGTGCCGGTGCTTCATGCCGGGGGACGCGGCCAAATCGCCGTCGTGAAGCGGGGAGAGCACATGGGCGTCGATCTCCACCTCGCCCGCTACGCGCGCGATCATTTGCGGCGTAACGCCGCCCGGCCGCAGCACCCGGGGCGGGTAGCGAGTCACGTCCACCACGGTGGACTCCAGGCCCACCTCGCACTCGCCGCCGTCCAGGATCATGGGGATGCGGCCGTCCATGTCCAGCAGCACATGCTGGGCGCTGGTGGGGCTGGGCCGCCCGGACAGGTTGGCGCTGGGCGCGGCGATGGGCACGCCCGCCGCGCGCAGCAGCGCCCTTGCCACCTCGTGTGAAGGCATCCTTATGCCCACGGTGCCAAGCCCCGCCGACACGATGGCCGGCAGGTTTCCGGACTTCTCCAGCACCATCGTCAGCGGTCCGGGCCAGTAAGCGGCGGCCAGGTCCCTCGCCACAGCGGGCAGCTCGCCGGCGGTCAGCTCGGTCAGCTGGCTCATGGCGTGGATGTGCACGATCAGCGGGTTGTCGCCTGGGCGGCCCTTCGCCTGGAAGATCTTCTCGACCGCCGCGGCGTCCAGCGCGTCCGCGCCCAGGCCGTACACGGTCTCAGTCGGGAAAGCCACCAGCTCGCCCGCCTTGATCAGCTTGCCCGCCTGGGCGATAAAGCCCTTGTTCGGGGGTACGACCACCGTCTTCATCGCTGGTCTTGGAGCAGCGCCGTCTGCTCATACAGCGTCAGCGCGTCGATGATCTCGTCCAGGTCGCCGTTGATGACCTCGGTCAGCCGATATAGCGTCAGCCCAATCCGGTGGTCCGTCACGCGGCCCTGGGGGAAGTTGTAGGTGCGGATGCGCTCGGAGCGGTCGCCTGTGCCCACCTGCGACTTGCGCCGGTCGGCGTACTCGCCCTCGGCCTGCTCGCGCTGCAGCTCATAGAGCCGCGACCGCAGCACGCGCATGGCCTTTTCGCGGTTCTGGATCTGGCTGCGCTGATCCTGGCTCTGGGTTACGACGCCGGTGGGGATGTGGGTGATGCGCACCGCCGAGTCGGTTCGGTTGACGTGCTGGCCGCCCGCGCCGGAAGCCCGGTAGGTATCGATCCGCAGGTCGTTCGGGTTGATCTCGATCTCCACGTCCTCGGCCTCGGGCAGCACCGCCACGGTGCAGGTTGACGTGTGGATACGGCCGCTGCTCTCGGTCACCGGCACGCGCTGCACGCGGTGCACGCCGCTCTCGTACTTCAGGCGGGAGAACACGTTCTTGCCCGAGATCATCATGGTGGCCTCTTTGATGCCGCCCAGCTCGGTGCCGCCGCTGTCGTCGATCTCGACCTTGAAGCCCTTGCTCTCGGCGTAGTGCTGGTACATGCGCAGCAGCTCATAGCCAAACAGCGCGGCCTCGTCGCCGCCCGCGCCCGCGCGCACCTCGAGCACCGCGTTTCTAAAATCGTCCGGGTCTTTGGGCAGCAGCATCAGCCGCGCCTCCTGGGTGCGCTGCAAGAACAGCGGCTCAAGCGTGGAAAGCTCTTCCTCGGCCATGTCCTTCATGTCCGGGATGGCCAGCATCTCGCGCGCCTCGTCGATCTGGGCGGCCAGCCGGCGATAGTTCCTGGCCACCTCGGCCATGTCTTGCAGCTCGGCGTGCTCGCGCATCAGCTGCCGGAACAGCGGCGCGTCGCTGATCACTTCGGGCAAAGTAATCCGGATCGAGATTTCCTCGAACCGGCCTTCGAGAGACTCCAGCTGGCGCACGATGCGCTGCTGTTCGTTATAGGAAGCGTTGTCCTGCAAGCAATTACACCATCCTCTTCACAATGACCACCCGCTCGATGCCGTTCAGATCGGGCGCGACGCGGGTCTCCCCCTCAAACATGGCGGCCACAGCCGCCGCCTGGCCCTGGCCCACCTCCAGCAACAAGCTGCCGTGCAGGCTCAGGTGATCCAGGTATCCGGCCGCGATGCGGCGGTAAAAATCGAGCCCGTCCTCGCCGCCCAGCAGCGCCAGCGCGGGCTCGCGCTTGACCTCTTCCTGAAGGCCGCCCATCTCATCCGCCCGGATGTAGGGCGGGTTGCACACGATCAGCTGGAATTCCCCGCGCGCCACCGCCTCAAACAGGTCGCCGCGCAGAAACTCCAGTTCCACGCCGTTGCGCTCGGCGTTGCGCCTCGCCACATCCAGCGCGTTCCGGCTGATGTCAGCGGCCGTCACCTGCGCGAGGGGTTGCCGATGCTTGAGCGCCACGGCCAGCGCGCCGCTGCCGGTGCACAGATCCAGCACGGCCATGCCGGGGCGGACGAGCTTCAGCGCCTGCTCACACAGCGTCTCGGTGTCCTGCCTCGGGATCAGCACGCGCGCGTCCACATAAAACGGCAACCCCATGAACCAGGCCGTGCCCAGCACATACTGCAGCGGCTCGCCCGCCTCCCGGCGGGAGAGCAACGCCTCCAGTTGCGCCAGCCGCTCCTCAGACAGCGGCTCGTCCGCCCGCAGGCGCAGCGCGCCGCGCTCGGCGTCCAGCGCCTCGCACAGGATCAGCTCGGCATCCACCCGGGCGTCCAGGTCGCCAGCCGCGGCCAGCCGCTGCGCCGCCCGAATCAACCAGCTACGTGAGCTCATTCTCGTCGGGAAGCTCGTCCAGCGCTTCTTCCAGCGCCTGCTCGTCGGCGGGCGTCTCTTTGGTTTCCTGCTCGGGAGGCAGCGGGTGCTCATAGCCCAGGGACGCCTTCAGCGACACCAGCGCCACCTCGAGCATCTTGTCGTCCGGCTCGGCGGTGGTGATCTTCTGCACCATCAGCCCGGGCCACTTCAGCGCGTTCACGATCGGGTTGGGCTTGGCGCGGCCCAGGCCCTGCAGAATCTCGTATGACACACCCGCCACCAGCGGCAGCAGCGACAGCCGGGACGCCAGCCGGATCAGCGGATTGCCCGAGTCATTGCCCAGCACAAGGAAGATCAAAATCGAGATCAGCATCACGATCACCAGAAAACTGGTGCCGCAGCGCGGGTGCAGCGTGGTGTACTTGCGGGCGTTCTCGACGGTGAGTTCCTCGCCGTTCTCAAAGCAGAAGATCGACTTGTGCTCGGCGCCGTGATACTGGAAGACGCGCCGGATCTCCTTCAGCTTGCTGCACAGCCAAACGTACAGCAGGAACATGCTCATGCGCACCGCGCCGCCGATCAGGTTCACCAGCAGCTTGTTCGTGACGGCCGTTTTTACCCACGACTCGATCGCCGTGGGGATGGCGAAGAACAGACCGACGCTGAGCAGGATCGCCACGACCACCGCCGCGCCGATCATGATCTTTTCCGGGTCGA
Source organism: Eubacteriales bacterium (assembly GCA_031549325.1). GTDB lineage: Bacteria > Bacillota > Clostridia > Christensenellales > Aristaeellaceae > JAJDGF01. Next base: position 4,360 of record JAVBQA010000086.1, read on the forward strand.
CGTGCAACATCTGCCCCAGCTTCTTTTCGAACTTGCTCGGCTCCTCGGCGTCCAGCCCCGCCATGTCGGCGGACTCGAGCAGCGTGACCATGCCGCCATACAGCGACATGACGAAACTGACGACGCCCCGGATGATCGGCCAGCCGAGCACCGGGTACTTGTCCTTCAGCCGAATGGTTTTCTTTGTCTTATAGACGATGGCTCCGTTGCCCTTGCGCACCGCGATGGCGGTGCTTTGAGGCCCCTGCATCATCACGCCCTCCATCACGGCCTGGCCGCCCACCGAGATCTTGCCCTCGGGCAGCCGCCCGAAAAACCAATCCTTGAAGCCCTTCACGAAGTCGCTCATGCGCACCTCCCACCAGCTGTATACTGTCTATATAGATAAACGAAAACAGACCAAGTGAATCCACCTGATCTGCATTCCAATAGATCGCGTGCAAAATCCGGCGGAGCAAATCCCGCCGCCGCGCTACATGCCGTAACGCTTCTTGAAACGATCGACGCGTCCGCCGGTGTCAACCAGCTTCTGCTTGCCGGTGAAGAAAGGATGGCACTTCGAGCAGATGTCGACGCGCAGGTCCTTTTTCACGGAACCGGTCTCAAAGGTCTCGCCGCACACACAGTGCACGGTGGCCTTGCCGTAGTTCGGATGGATCTTCTCTTTCATGGTTCTCACCTCGCCTGAACGGGCACAAGCCCAAGTAAGCATAACGCAGCAGAAATGATTATAGCACAGCGAGTCTGGGTTTGCAACAGAATCGTAAATATTTTACGAATCATCCCTTCCCGTGCGCCGCCGGCGGCCCGCCAGCCCAATCCAGCAAAACGGCCCCGCGCAAAAGGCGCCCGGGGATTCGCCCCCCGTGCGCCCGGCGTCGCCAAGCTCATCGACCGCTGTAGGTGTAGCCTTCCTTTTCGTAGATGGCGATCCAGCCCTTCAGCCGCTGGAAGAACGCCTTGTTGTTCGGGGTTTTGTCGAGCATTCCGATCAGCTGCTCGGCGGTGTCCTGGTTGTTGTTGTTGGCCATCAGCCGCCGCACGGCGTACACGCCCTCCAGCTCCTCCGGCTCCAGCAGCAGGTCCTCCCTGCGCGTGCCCGACTTGTTCATGTCGATGGCCGGGAAGATGCGCTTCTCGGACAGCTTTCTGTCCAGATGAATCTCCATGTTGCCGGTGCCCTTGAACTCCTCGAAGATGATGTCGTCCATGCGGCTGCCGGTCTCGACCAGCGCGGTGGCGATGATGGTCAGGCTGCCGCCGTTTTCGATGTTGCGCGCCGCGCCGAAGAACTTTTTCGGCTTGTGCAGCGCCGCCGGATCCAGGCCGCCGCTGAGCGTCCGGCCGGAGGGCGGGATGACCAGGTTGTACGCGCGGGACAGCCGCGTGATGGAGTCGAGCAGGATCACCACCGATTTTCCGCACTCCACCAGCCGCTGGGCGCGCTCCAGCACCATCTCGGCCACGCGGGTATGGTTTTCGGGCACCTCGTCGAACGTGGAGTAGACCACTTCGCCGTCGACCGAGCGCTGCATGTCGGTGACTTCCTCGGGGCGCTCGTCGATCAGCAGCATGATGAGGTGGATGTCCGGGTGGTTGGTGGTGATGGCGTTGGCGATCTTTTTGAGCAGGATGGTCTTGCCCGCCTTGGGCTGGGACACGATCAATCCGCGCTGACCGCGCCCCACCGGCGCGATCATGTCGATGGCCCTCAGCGCCAGGTCACTCTTGCCCTCGACCTCCAGCCGCATCCGCTCGTCCGGGTAGATGGGCGTCAGCTCGTCGAAGGGCCGCCTGCGCACGCTCTGCTCGGGCGGCTCGCCGTTGATCTCGGTGATGTACAGCAGCGCGTTGTAACGGTCGCCCTCGCGCTGGGGGCGGGTCTTGCCGGACACGTAGTCTCCCGTCCGCAAGTTGAACCGCCGGATCTGGGCGATGGACACGTACACGTCTTTGCTGCCCGGCAGATAGTTCTCGGCGCGCAGGAACCCATAACCGTCCGGGTGGATCTCCAGCACGCCCGCGCCGTCGCGGCAGTCGCCGGTAGCCAGCAGCTCGGGCACGGCCGGGTTGATCTGGCCGTATTCCGGGTTGTAGGTGGAGGGGCGGGCGGGGGGTGTAAAGGAGGGCTGTTCGGCGGCGCTGTCCAGGTGCGCAGGAGGGGCATACGCCGGCCGCGCGGGCGGCGGCGCATACGCCGGCCGCTGGGGCTGGGCGTTCATGCGCGGCTGGTATTGCGGGCGCTGGGGCATGTTCCCGTTGCGCGGGGGCAGCGGCGCGCGGGCCCCCATGCGCTGCTGGGTGCTGACGAATTGGGTGCGGCGCGGCGATTCCGGCGTGTGCCTGGGCTGCGCTTCCTGCGCGGCCTCGGGTTGCGCCTGATGCTCGGCGGCCGCGACGGGCTCAGGGGGCGCGACGGCCTCCGGCGTCTGGGCAGGCTCGGGGGCCGCGACAGCCTCCGGCGTCTGGGCAGGCCCCGGCTCGGGCGCCAAGGCGGTTTCGGGCGCCGAAACGGCCTCGGTCTGCCCCTGAGCCGCGGCCCTGGCCGGACGGGCGCGCCGCTTGGACGGTTCCTGCGCGGGCGCTTCCGGCTGCGGCTCAACCTCTGCCTCGGCCGCCTTGCGGGGCTGGCGCTTCTTCTCGGGCGCGGGCTGCGCCTCCTGAGACACGCCCTGCGCCTCCCTATCCCGACGCTCCTGCGCGCGCAAAGCGTCCTGTTGCTGAATCGCGTCCAGCACCATCTCCACCATGTGCGCTTTGTTGGTGCCCACCGGCACCTTCAGGTGCAGCTCTCGGGCGAGCGAGCGAAGCTCGCCCACCGTCTTGGCGTGCAATGTTCTGTAGTCCACGGAAATGCTCCTCTCGGTATGATCTGAACGCGGACTGCCCCAGGCAATCGCGCAAAACGGAAAATGGACGTATGGTGTTCGTAACAAGGATATGCGCCCGGGGACGCATTGATACAAGGAGCAGCAAAGCGACAGAACTCTATCTCAAACGCACACCCACGGCAGCATCCCGCGTGACGGCTTGCTCCACCCAGTGCCCGAGGTGATCGTACGCATCGCCCGTCATCACCTCAAACCGCGCTTGGCGGAGCAAATCGCGCGCCTTTTCCAGCGGCAGGTTGTTCACGTTGAACGACAGCGCCACCGCGCCGCCGGGCAGCAGCCGCTCGCGCAGCAGGGGCAGCGTGCGCCGAAGCAGCGCCTCGACGGGCTCGATTTTCCCCCGCGCGCCGGGCGCGTGCTGCACGCCGTACGGCAGGTCGATGGCCGCCACGTGGAAGTGCTTCTGCGGCAGCGCCGAGATCGCATCCTGCGCGTCGGCGTTGATCAGCGACAACTCGGAGACCTCGTTTGCCTTGAACGCCTCGGGCGTGCTGGCGAACCGGTACAGCTTGCGCGGGATGGCCCGCCTGCCCGGCAGCGTCAGGCTGAGCTCCTTCGCCTGGTGCTTGAACTTGTGGTACTCGAGATAGCGTTTGAAGAACGCGTCGGCCTCGTGGATGTCGGCGCGGTCGATGTCGGCGCCCACGGCGTCCCAGCCCCGGTTGATCGCGTCGAACAGCGCCGTGCCCCGCCCACACATGGGATCCAGCAGCCGCAGGCGCGTTTGCGCTTTGCCCGCGAACGCGCTGGAATGCGCGGCCATGTTGATCAGAAAGTGGGTAAACACCTCGTTGGTCTTGCCCTTGTACTTCAGGATGCTGGGCAGGTCCTGCCCCAGGTACGCCGGGCGCTGGCCGCCGATGGGGATCAGGCAGCCGTGCTGCTGAACCTCGGTCAGCAGGTACAGGTGCGCGTGGTCGGACAGCGCCGCGTGCAGCTCGGGCGCGGCCAGAGGCGAGTCAAAGCGCAGAAACGGCACGCCGCCAATCTGCTCAAAGCGCGGATCGGACAGGCTTTTCTCACCCAAAAGCAGCAACAATTCGGCTGTACTCAGCGGCCGGGCGGCCTCCTGGTAGCGGCTGTTGGCGTGCGGCCACAACAACATGGCGTATTGCATCTAGATTGCTCCAAACATCGTAAATTGAAACCAAGTCTGCGCAACAGCAAAGCCATTGCACAAGCATCTGGCGTATTATGGTATGAATGGTCTTGAAAAAGGGGCTTGTCCTTGGCTGTAGGCTGTAAGATGTGTGTAAGCTCTTTGGAATCAAACAGGCTCCCGTCGGTGTGTTGCACGAGGGGAGCCTGCATGGAATCAATCAGTACTTGCGCTTGCGGGCGGCCTCCGCCTTCTTCTTGCGCTTCACGCTGGGTTTCTCATAATGCTCACGTTTCCTGGCCTCCGCCAGAATGCCCGAGCGGGCAGTCATGCGCTTAAACCTTCTCAGTGCGCTCTCCAAGGATTCATTATCCTTAATGTGTACTTCAGACATCTAGTTTCCCTCCCCTCGCGATTGCTGGCTTTCAGCCAATGTAGCATGGGGTTCGCCACACGGAATATTATAACCCACCGTATATGTATTCGTCAAGGCGAAAACCCAAATCTTCACCGAAGAGAATGTGACATTTCAGGAAAAAATGGGGGCATTCTTCAACCCATTTTGCCGGACAACTGCGCCCCGCCGATCACGTGGATGTGGAAGTGGGCGACGCTCTGCGCGCCGTGCTCGCCGCAGTTGGTGACCACCCGGAACCCCTTCTCCTGCAGGCCTTCGGCGCGGGCGATCCTGGCCGCGACGCCCATCAGATGCCCCATCAGGTCGCCGCTTCTGTCCGCGCATGCAAGGAAATCGGCCATGTGGTCTTTGGGGATGACCAAAATGTGCTTGGGCGCCTGGGGGTTGATGTCGCGAAACGCCAGCGCGCGGTCGTCCTCGTAGACTTTATCGGATGGGATCTCGCCCCGGATGATCTTGCAGAAGATGCAGTCGTTCAATGGTTACACTCCCCTCACTGGTGTGCCGTAAGCGGTGTCCCCTTCGGCGCGCTCAATCCGGATGGATGCAAGCTCACCCGGCGCCGCCTCGGCCAGCACGCGCACATACTGCGCGCTGTACCCAAGCGCCCGCCCACCGCCGACAGGCGTTTCAAACAGCACCTGCTCTATGCTGCCCGTCAGTTTTTCGACGAATTCGGTTTCCAATTGGTTCCCAAGCTGTATCAACTCGGCGGCGCGAATCTGTTTCACGTGCTCCGGCACCTGTCCGGGCAGGGTGTCCGCCACGGTGCCCTTGCGCCGGGAATAGGGGAACACGTGGATCCTGGCAAAAGCGACCTCGCGCACGAAGTCCAGTGTCTCCCGGGCCTCCTGGTCCGTCTCGCCCGGGAAGCCGGTCAGCACATCGGTGGTGATGGCGCAATGCGCATAGGCTGCCTGCAGCCTGCGCGCCGCCCGCAGGTATTCCTCCGGCGTGTAGCGCCGCCGCATCCTCGAGAGCACCCCGGCGCTGCCGCTCTGCATCGACAGATGAAACTGCGGACACACCTTCGGAAGTTCCCGGATGGCGGCGGCAAACTCGTCCGTGATCAGCGGCGGCTCCAGCGACCCCAGCCGGATGCGCAGCACCGACGGAATCTCGTGCACGGCCCTGATCGCGTCGAGCAGCGTATGCCCCGCCCCCCGGCCGTAACTGGCCAGGTGGATGCCGGTCAGCACCAGCTCCTTATAGCCCTCGCCCGCCAGCCGCGCGGCCTCGGCGGCCACATCCCCGATCGGCATCGAGCGCACCGGCCCGCGTACATAGGGGATGATGCAGTAGGCGCAGTAGCGGTCGCAGCCCTCCTGTATCTTCATGACGGCGCGGGTTCTGCCCTCATGGCGGGTGACGGACAGCTGCTCAAAGCCCCAATCGGCGTCCGCGTCGATGGCGTTGATGGCGTGTCCCTCCCCAAGCGCGCGCTCCAGCAGCCGCACCGCCTGGGCGCGTTGCTTGGTTCCGATGGCCAGGGCCACGCCGGGCAGCAGCACCGCCTCGGCGTCGCGCTGAGCCAGGCAGCCCGCCACAATGATGGCGGCGTCCGGATGCTCCCGGTGTATGCGCCGGATCAGCTTTAGCGATTTCGCGTCGCCCGTGCCCGTCACGGTGCAGGTGTTGATGAGGTATACGTCGGCGGGCTGCGAAAAATCAACCGATTGATACCCGGCGTGCTCAAAAAGCTCGCGCATGGCCTGGGTGTCGTACTGGTTGACCTTGCAGCCGAGCGTGTGACATGCGATGGTTTTCATAGGTCTCCCCATAGATTCATGATGACCGCGCCCGCGGCGATGGCGGCTGTTTCGGTGCGCAGGATGCGCGGGCCGAGGGTGATGGAGAGCGCGCCCTCCCGGGTGATGGCCTCGGCCTCCGCGGCCGAGACGCCGCCCTCCGGGCCGATGATCAGACCGATGCGCCCGGCGTCGGGCTGGCGCTCATGCGCGCCCCCCAGCGAGAGCCCGCGCGCTTCCTCCCAGGCCAGCAGCGCCAGCTGCTCCTGCCGGATCAGCGCCAGCGCCTGCCGGAAACCGACGGGCGCCAGCACCTCGGGCACCTTCGCGCGCCCGCACTGCTTGCTGGCCTCCTGACAAATCTTGTGCAGCCGCTCGCGCCGCTTCTCTCCATCGGGGCCGGAAAGCTTCACCACGCAGCGTTCCATCTTCACCGGCACGATGCGCGAAACCCCCAGCTCCGTGGCTTTCTGGCACACCAGCTCCAGCTTCTCGAACTTGGGCAGCCCCTGGTAGAGCGTGAGCTGCACGGGCGGCTCCGTGCCGACAATCGGCTCCATCAGCCGCACCTGCCCGTTTTCGAGCAGCTCGCCGGAAAACAGCGCCCCCGCGCCGTCGGACAGCTGCACCGCATCGCCCGGGCTCAGCCTGAGCACGCGCAGCGCGTGCCTGGCCTCCTCGGCGCTCAGCAAAACGACGTCGCCCAAAACGCGCCCCGGCTCGATGATAAAGCGGTGCATTCCTTATTTCCTCGCGGCGATGGCCGCCCACTCGCCCTGGTTGCGAATGTCCAACTCCCGATATCCCGCCTGATTCAGCGCGGCGATCACTTCGTCTTGGCGCTCGCGGGCGATGCCCGAGCAGATGAAAAGCCCACCCTCCACGATATGCGCGCGCACCGGCGCGGCGATCATGAGGATCACATCCGCGATGATGTTGGCGATGACCACGTCGGCCACCTCGTCCACGGCCTCCAGCAGGTCGCCGTGGCGGGCGCGGATCCTGTCTTCCATATGATTGATCCGGGTGTTCTCGGCGGCCACGCGCACCGCCACCGGATCGATGTCGATGGCCAGCACATCGCGGGCGCCCATGTGGCAGGCGGCGATGGCCAGGATGCCGGTGCCGGTGCCCACGTCGATCACGCGGTCGCCGGGATTGACGCATTGCTCCACGAGCGCCACGCACATCGACGTGGTCTCGTGGGTGCCGGTGCCAAAGGCCATGCCCGGATCGATGGAGATGACCTTGTCCTCCGGGCCGATGTCGGCCTTGGTCCAGCTGGGGATCACCAGCATGTGCCGCCCCAGGCGAAAGGGCTGATACTCCTTTTTCCAGAACTCGGCCCAGTCCTCCTCGTTCACGCGCACCGACTCGATTTCGAGCTTGCCCATGTCCAGCCCCAGGTCCATGGCCCCGAGCGCCCCGATCCTGCCGCGCACCTCGCTGAGCGCGTCCTGCGCACCCGGCTCGAGCGGGTAGTATCCGGTGACGCGCACATCTTCCCCCATGCGCTCGGCGATGGCGTCGTCGATGATGTCCCATTGGCCTTCGGGGCGCTGGTGCAGCGCGATGTCCGCCCGGTCGGCGATGGCGGTGCCCTTGCTGCCCGCCTGAATCAGCTGCTCGGACACGATGTCCGCGCCTTCGGTGGTGGTGAGCACAGTGATTTCCATCCAATCCATGATGCCGGAAGCTCCTTTGTCAGACTCAAACCTCAGGTATGAATTATATATCACAAATACTTCGATGTCTATGACATAATTTCGTCATACTTTCTTAATATATAAAGACCATTGCATTGACGAGAGATATGGTTTATAATAACAATTACCCCCTTGGCAAACAATAAAAAACGCTTGTTCTTAAACAACAGGGAGGCAAAAACGATGGACTATGACAAAAACATACCCGCGGGCAAGCCGCTGGAGGAGCAGTACAGATCACTGCTCACCAATCTTGCGGGCGTGCTGTCTGCCAAAGTGTCGCTGGACGCGCAGGACAACATCCGTGAAATCCACATCCTATCCAGCGCCAATAGAAATGTGAAACAGGTCGTGCGCGATGTGCGCTCGGCCATTAGCTCTTTCTTTGACATCGACGTCGACCACCGCTTGATCAGCGTGGCCCAAATGAAAGACGATCCCTCCGCCGGCGAGGACGTCCACAGCGGGCGGGACTCCACCCGTTTGCGCTGCGGACGCATCATGCAGAGCGTCGAAGACGGCAACTACACCGTCACCGTCACGCTCAAGCACGAAGGCCAGTCTTTCGACGGCAGCGCCTCCGGGCGCAACACCGAGCTGCAGCGCATGGACTGCATCGTAAACGCGGTGCTGAACTCGGTGCACAACTTCCTGGGCAAGGATGGGCTGTTCCGCCTGCTTGCCGTGAAGCGCGTCGACAACATGCCCCTCCCGGCGTATCTGGTGCAGATCGAGTTCTCCGAGGGCTACAAGACGATGGTTCTGGTCGGCGCGGCCGAGGTGGGCCAGGACGAGGCGCTCAGCATCGAGCACGCCGCGCTGGACGCACTCAACCGCCGCATGAGCATCTTCCTGGCCGAAGCGCTGAACTAACCTGCCGGCAAAAGCATTTGCGCCTTCGGGCGCTTTTTTTATGCACAGCGGCTCTTTTTTACGCCTCGATACAGATTGCGCTGAGCGCAGGCACGGTATGCATCACCCCATCAAACACAAACCCGGCTTTCTTGCCGCCCCGGTTGACGGCGCACAGCGCGCGGGCATTTGCCGCCGGTTCCCCCAGCGCGTCTTTTCCGCCTGCGATCTGCCGCACCACCAGCAACAAGTCATCCGTGGGCGCCGACAGCGAAAGCTCCCCCCGCGTCCAGACCGGGCTGCCCCCCCGCGTCCGGGTGATTTTGCGCACCGCACTGAGCAGCGCCTCGTCCTCACGCCCCCAGGGATAGGCGCCCCGGCAGAACGGATCGGCCATGCCGGTGGCGCCCGCCTCGTCGGCATAGTAGAGGCTGGGCATGCCGGGCAGCGCGCAGACCAGCTGCCACGCCATCAAAAACCGCTTCCTGCCCCGCTTGTAGTCGGCCGGGGCCAGCTTTTTGGCGCTGCGCCGGCCGCGCGGCGGCTCCATCTCGAAAGCGCCCGACAGAACGCTGATCGCCCGCGCCTTGTCGTGGCTGCCGAGCAGGTTCATCAGCGAATAGAAGAAAGTCGGCGGGTAGTTCTCCTTCATGAACGACAACCGGCGCGCGAGTTGCCCCGCCGTGGCGCGGCCCAGCAGAAAGTCGAAGATCATTTCGCGCAGCGGGTAGTTCATCACGCTGTCCAGCGTGTCGCCCAGGCAGTAGCAGCGCAGCTCGTCATAGGCCAGCTTGCAGGACGCATCCTCCCACACCTCGCCCAGCACCGCGCCGTCCCCGTCCTCTTGCTTGACCCGCCTGCGCAGCTCCCTCAGAAACGGCATGGGCAGCTCGTCGGCCACATCCAGCCGCCAACCGCTGGCGCCTTTCGCGATCCAGCGCGCGCTCACCGCGTCCTCGCCCTTGAACATGAAGTCCATGTAGCCGGCGGCGAGCTCCCTGACGCAGGGCAGCGTGTCGAACCCCCACCAGCTCTCGTAGTCATGGGGCCAGCGCTTGAAGTCATACCACGAGTAGTACGGCGAGTCCTTCGACTGGAACGCGCCCACACTGTCGTAGTTGCCGTGCTTGTTGAAGTAGCGGCTGTCCGCGCCGGTGTGGGAAAACACGCCGTCCAGCACCACCCGCATGCCGAGCGCCCTGGCGGCACGGCAAAGCCGCTCAAAGTCGCGCTCGGTGCCGAAGCTCGGGTCGATGCGCTTGTAGTCCCCCACGTTGTACTTGTGATTGGAGCGCGACTGGAAGATCGGACTCAGGTACAGCACCGTCACGCCCAACTCGTGCAGATAAGGCAGCTTCTGCTGAACGCCCATCAGGTCGCCGCCGAAGAAGTCGTCGGCCATGTTGTCGGCGGTGACGGCGTCGATGGTCAGCTCGGGCGGCTCGTTCCAATCCAAATGCCAGTGGCCGTGCGCGGGCGCGGGGCGCTCCGAAACCGGGCGGGACGCGCAAAACCGGTCCACCATGATGTGGTACATCACGGAATCGGCCAGCCAGCGGGGCGCTTTGTAGTCCGGGTCGTACACCGTCAGCTGATAGCCGGGCGGCTCGTGGCCGGACGACAGCCCTTCGCCGCCCATGTGGTCGGCCGCGTTGCCGTAGTAGCGGATCCGTCCGTCCTTCCCCTCCAGCACGAAGTGATACCACAGCAACCCGGGCAGCTTGGGCAACGGGAAATCCGCTGAATAGACATCCGGCGAACGGCGCGTCATGGCCAGCTTGATCTCCCGGTTGTCCCACCACAGCCGCAGCCAGATGGCGGAGACCTGCTCGTCACAGCGCAGTCGGAAGCGGATTTTCGTGCCGCAGGGCTGGGCCCCCTGGGGGTCGCGGTAAAACGCGTCGCGTGAGTCGTGAAGGATCATCTCGTCAGCTCCAAAATCATGATGCCGAATGCAGGCGGCCTGCCGCGACCCATTGTCTTACAGATCCAGCGGCTTCATGTGCCAGATCAAGCTGTTGTATTCTGCGATCGTGCGGTCGCTGCTGAAATACCCGGAGCAGGCCACGTTCTTGATGGCCATGGTCTGCCACTTGGTCTGGTTCTGGTAATCCTTCAGCATGCGCAGCTGGGTCTTGTTGTATGCGGGCAGATCCTGCAGCACGAAGTACGGATCGGCCATGCCGCCGTTGTCCCCGAAAAGCAGCGCGTGGTACAGATCCTGAAACAGCCGCGGGTTGTCCGGGCTGAGCGTGCCGTCGATCAGCTGCTCCATGGCGCGGCGGATGGGCGCGTGCGTTTCATAGACCTCGCTTGCGCGATAGGTGGCGTAGCCCGCCTCCACCTGCTCGGCCCGAAGGCCGAAGATGTAGATGTTCTCTTTGCCCACGTGCTCGAAAATCTCGACGTTCGCGCCGTCCATCGTGCCGATGGTGACCGCGCCGTTCATCATGAACTTCATGTTGCCGGTGCCGCTGGCCTCCTTGCCGGCGGTGGACAGCTGCTCGCTGATCTCGGTGGCGGGCATCAGCACCTCGGCGGCCGAGGCGCAGTAGTTCTCCAGGAACACCACTTCGATGTACTTGCTGGCGCGGGGGTGCTTCCTGACCAGCTCGGCGATGGCGTTGATCAGCCGGATGATCAGCTTGGCCCGGTAGAACCCGGGCGCGGCCTTGGCGCCGAAGATGTAGGTGCGCTTGGGCAGCGTCAGATTCGGCTCGTCGACAAACCGGTTGTACAGCATCAGGATGGACAGCGCGTTCATCAGCTGGCGCTTGTACTCGTGGAGCCTTTTGGCCTGCACGTCAAAGATCGATTCCGGATCCAGCTTCGCGCCCTGGTGCATCTGCATGAACTCGGTCAGCCGCTGCTTGTTGCGGCGCTTGACTTGCGCGAACTGCTCCCGGAACGCGGCGTCGCCGGCAAACGGCAGCAGATCCACCAGGCGCTCGGGCTGCCTGTGCCAGTCCTGGCCGATGGCGTCGTCGAGCAGCTCGGTCAGCTCCGGGTTGGCCTGCATCAGCCAGCGCCGGTGCGTGATGCCGTTGGTGATCCCCAGGAACCGGCCCGGGTCGATCATGCAGTAATCCCGGAAGGTTTGCCTGCGCAGGATGTCGGCGTGGATCTGGCTGACGCCGTTCACGCTGTGGCTCATGGCCACGCACAGGTTGGCCATGTGAATCTGGCCATAGCCCACGATGGCCATGCGCCCGATGCGCTCCCACTGGCCGGCGTAGACCTGCCACAGCCGCTCGCACAGGCGCCTGTTCATCTCCTGCAGGATCATGTAGATGCGGGGCAGCAGCCGCTGCACGATGTCCTCCGGCCAGCGCTCCAGCGCCTCCTGAAGCACGGTGTGGTTGGTGTACGCAAAGCTCCTGCGCGCGATGTCCTCGGCCGTGTCCCAGTTCAGCCCGTGCTCATCCATCAGGATGCGCATGAGTTCGGGGATCGCCATGCCCGGGTGGGTGTCGTTGACGTGCAGCGCCACCTTCTCGGGGAACTGCTGCCAGTCGCCGCCGTGCACGGCCAAAAAGTCCTTCACCACGTGCTGCACGGTGGCCGACGAGAAGAAATACTGCTGCTTCAGGCGCAGCTCCTTGCCTTCGATGTGGTTGTCCTCGGGATACAGCACCTTTGAGATGACCTCGGCCAGCTCCTTCTCCTCCATGGCCTGCACGTACTGGCCCCGGTTGAACGTGGCCATGTCAAACTTCTTGGGGGAGCGCGCCGACCAGGTGCGCAGCAGGTTCACCATGCTGCTGTCGTAGCCGAGCACCGGCATGTCGTAGGGCATGGCCAGCACGGTGTTGTAGTCCACATGGCGGAATTTGGTCTGGCCATCCTCCTCGTATTTTTCGATGCGGCCGCCGAAGTGCACCTCCACGGTGTCGTCCGGCTGGGGGATCTCCCACAGGTTGCCGTTGTCCAGCCAGCTGTCGGGCAGCTCCACCTGATAGCCATCCACGATCTTCTGGCGGAACAGGCCGTATTCGTAGCGAATGGTGCAGCCCATGGCGGGCAGCTTCAGCGCGGCCAGCGAGTCCAGGAAGCAGGCGGCCAAGCGGCCCAGGCCGCCGTTGCCGAGCCCCGGCTCAGGCTCCTGCTCAAAGATCAGGCTCTTGTCGAGCCCCAGCTCCTTGAAAGCCTCGATGTAGGCCTCCTCGTTGACCAGCGTTATCATGTTGTTGTACAGCGCGCGGCCGGTCAGAAACTCGGCCGATAAGTAATACAGCTTTTTGGCCTTCTCTTGCCTGCGCACCCCGCGGCTGGCGGTTCTGCGCTCCATGATCTCGTCGCGCACCACCGAAGCCACCGCCTGATACAGCTGGCCGGGCGTGGCGTCCTTGATCTCGCAGCCAAAATGGCGCTCGAGCTTGCCCTTGATCGCCTCCTGGATCTGCGTTTTGTTTAGCTGGTTATACTGCATGATCATGCCTCACTTTCGTTGTACGCTAACAGTCTAGCATATTCCCAGCCTATGCATCAAGTGAAGTTGCTTTACGATTCTGACCGGATTTCCTGCAATTTCAACACGGTTTTGTAAAGGTTTTGGGAATGCTCCAAAAAGAAACACCGGGCGGCTCGCCGCCGCCCGATGCATAAAAATTCATGATTTCAGCGCTTCCAGCTCCTGAATGCGCGCGCCCAGCGAGGCGAGCATCTGCTCGTTGGCCCGCAGCTTTTCCTTCTCCTGCTCCACCAGCTGGGCTGGGGCCTTCGCCAGGAACCCCTCGTTCTTCAGCATGCCCTGCGCGCGGCCGATGTCCCGCTTCAGGCCCTCCAGATCCTTGGTGAGACGCGCGATCTCCTTGTCCACATCCACCAGCTCGCCGAGCGGAATGAAGATGTCCGCCGCCGCGGTCACGGCCGAGGCCGACTTGTCGGGGTTGCCCGCGCCCTCCGAAAGCAGCTCCAGCGCGGAGGCCCCCGCCAGCCGCATGAAGTAGGCCTCAGCGCCCCCAAGCGCCGCCGTAAAGCCGCCGTGGGGCCGCAGGATCAGCGTGGCGCGCTTGCCGGGAGACACGTTCATCTCGGCTCTGAGGTTTCTTACGGCGCGGATGATGTCCATCACGCCCTCCATGGTCTCGGCGTCCTTTGGGAAATCCAGCGCCGCGTGCGCGGCGGGCCAGCGATCGACCATGATCGACGGGCCGTGCCCGGGCAGGTAGCGGTACACCTCGTCCGTCAGGAACGGCATGTAGGGGTGCAGCAGCTTCAGGATGCCCAGCAGCACGTGGTGCAGCACCGCGCGCGCTGCGTCCTTCGCCGGACCGTCGTCGCCGTTGAGGCGGGGCTTGCTCAGCTCGATGTACCAGTCGCAGAACTCGCTCCAGGCGAACTCGTAGATCTTGCTGGCCGCGAGGCCCAGATCCAGCGCGTCCAGGTTGGCCGTCACCTCGCGCACCGTATCCTGGAACCGGGTCAGGATCCAGCGGTCGCCCGCGTCGAACGAGTCCGCCGGAATGGACAGGATGTCCCGGGGTTGCTTGCCCTGAAGGTTCATCAGCACAAACCGGGAGGCGTTCCAGATCTTGTTGGCGAAGTTTCGGAAACTCTCGATCTTGTCCTCGGACAGGCGCACGTCGCTGCCGGGCGACACGCCCATGGCCAGGCTGAAGCGCAGCGCGTCGCAGCCGTACTTGTCGATCATGTCCAGCGGGTCGATGCCGTTGCCCAGCGACTTGCTCATCTTGCGGCCCTGCTCGTCGCGCACCAGCCCGTGCAGCAGCACCGTGTCAAACGGCAGCCTGCCCATCTGCTCCAGCCCGGAGAAGATCATGCGCGCGTCCCAGAAGAAGATGATGTCGTAGCCCGAGCTCATCACGGAAGTCGGGTAGAAGTACTTCAGATCCTCGGTCTGATCCGGCCAGCCGAGGGTCGAGAACGGCCACAGCGCCGAGGAAAACCAGGTGTCCAGCACATCCTCATCCTGCCGGATCGCGCCGCCGCACTTGGGGCATTGGCCCGGGTTCTCCCGCGCCACGGTGGTCTCAGCGCAGCTGTCGCAATAATAGGCGGGGATCCGGTGCCCCCACCAGAGCTGGCGGCTGATGCACCAGTCGCGGATGTTTTCCATCCAGTTGTAGTAGGTCTTGGTGAAGCGCTCGGGCACGAACTTCAGTTCGCCGCGCTTGGCCGCTTCCACGGCCGGCTCGGCCAGCGGCTTCATCCTCACGAACCACTGGGTGGACACCAGCGGCTCCACGGTGTCGTGGCAGCGGTAGCACGTGCCCACGTTGTGGGTCAGCGGCTCAATCTTCACCAGCAGCCCGAGCTCCTTCAGTTCCTCCACGATGGCCTTGCGGCACGCCATGCGCGTCATCCCGGCGTACTTGCCCGCGGCCTCGTTCATGGTGCCGTCGTCGTTCAGCACGCGCAGCAAGGGCAGGCCCGTGCGCTGCGCCACCTCAAAGTCATTCGGGTCGTGGGCGGGCGTCATCTTGACCGCGCCGGTGCCGAACTCCAGATCCACGTATTCGTCGGCCACCACCGGGATCTGCCGGTTCATGATGGGCAGCGTGACGCTCTTGCCCACCAGGCCCGCGTAGCGCGGGTCGCCGGGGTTTACGGCCACGCCGGTGTCGCCCAGCATCGTCTCCGGGCGGGTGGTGGCCACGATCACGTCCTGCCCATCCGGGCCGGGATAGCGGATGTGCCAGAGGGACGTGTTCTGCTCCTCGTACTCCACCTCGGCGTCGCTCAGCGCGGTTTTGCACACCGGGCACCAGTTGATGATGCGGTCGCCCCGGTAGATCAGGCCCTTCTCGTAGAGGCGCACAAACACCTCGATCACGGCCTTGTTCAGCCCGGCGTCCATGGTGAAGCGCTCGCGGGTCCAGTCGCAGCTGGTGCCGAGCCTGCGCAGCTGGCGCGTGATGCGCCCGCCGTACTCTTCCTTCCATTCCCAGGCCTTCTCCAAGAATTTCTCGCGGCCCAGATCCTGCTTGGTCAGCCCTTCGGCCTTCAGCGCGTCCACGATCTTGACCTCGGTGGCGATGGATGCGTGGTCGGTGCCGGGCAGCCACAGCGTGGGCTCGCCCAGCATGCGGTGGTAGCGCACCAGCACGTCCTGGGGCAGCTCGTCCAGCGCGTGGCCCATGTGCAGCTGCCCGGTGATGTTGGGGGGCGGCATCATGACCACGAACGGCTTCTTGCTCTTGTCGATTGTGGGCGTGAAATAGCCCTTGCTCTCCCATTCTTCGTACAGCCGCGTTTCCACCTGCTGCGGAGAAAACACTTTTTCCATTTCGAATTGCTGTTCCATGATGATCCTCCTCGTCGATCTTGCTGCGGCCAACCCCCACAGACCCTCACACACATCAAAAAGCGATCCATCCCAAAGGACGAATCGCTCCGCGGTACCACCTTCATTTGCGGCTGGGGAAACCCCGCGCCGCCTTGAAGCGCTGTAAAGGGCGCGCCCTTGCCGGGTTACGAAAGCCTTCGCCCGGCAGCCTCCCAAGCGACCTTCGGCGCGCATCCGCCCGGGCAGACTTTCAGCCAGTGGTCTGCTCTCTCTGCTGGCG
>JAVBQA010000002.1:0-11140 GCA_031549325.1 Eubacteriales bacterium
TGTACAGGTCGCAATACAGCCCGTAAGCATCCTGATAGGCCTGCTGGTTGGCCTTAATGGGCATGGTCTCGGTCTCGACCTTTAGGATCGAGATGGCCTCGTTCAGGTTCTTCCACACGCCCGCGCCGACGCCCGCGACCATGACCGCGCCGTAGGCGCCGCCTTCGCTGGCGGCTGACATGGTGTAGACCGGGAGGTTGAAGATATCGGCCTGCATCTGACGCCAGAGTTTTGATGCCGAGCCACCGCCCGAGGTATAGACCTTCTCCGGCGCGTCCAGCTTGCTGATCAGGTCGACCACCTGGCGCAGGCTGAACGTGACGCCCTCCATGACGGCGCGAGTCATGTCGCCGCGGGTGGTAGACAGGCTCATGCCATAAAACACGCCGCGTGCGTTGGGGTCGGAGTATGGGCAGCGCTCGCCCGCCAGATACGGCAGAAACACCACGCCGCTCGAGCCCGGCCTGCTGGCCTCGGCTTCCGCGCCCATCAGTTCGTACACATTGCCCTGCCCCGCCTGGCTCTTTTGGATGTGCTGCTCGCATAGCGTGTCCCGATACCAGCGGTACGCGCCGCCGGCCGCCAGCGTGACGCCCATGGCGTGCCACAGCGCCTTGTCGTTGTTGCAGAACACCTGAAGCTGACCCTCCGGGTTCTGGCGATAGCCGCCCAGCCCCATGGCCACATTGCCCGCCGTGCCGACCACCACGCCCAGAATGCCCGGACGCACCAGGCCCGCTCCGGTGGTCTGGATCACGGCGTCGCCGCCGCCTGCGAACACCGGAAGCCCTTCGGGCAGCCCGGTCAGCTCGGCAGCCACACGGGTCACCTTGCCCGCCAGCATTTGCGACTCCAGCGCCACCGGGAAAATCGACTTGTCAAGGCCGATCTTTGCGATCAGTTCATCCGACCACTTGCGGTTCTTCACGTCGAACAGTCCGGTGCCGGACGCATCTGACACCTCGGTCAAAAGCTCGCCCGTCAGCAAATAGCGGATATAGTCCTTCGGGCAGCAGAACGCGCGCATCTTCGCGAAGTTCTGCGGCTCCTCGTCGCGCAGCCAGATGATCTTGCCGCCAGTGTAGCCGGGCAGCATCTGGTTGTTGGTGAGGGACAACAGCCCGGACAACCCGCCCGCCCGCTCGGTGATCCAGTCACACTGGGGCTGGGTGCGCCCGTCGCACCACAGGATCGACGGGCGGATCACGCTCATGTCGGCATCCAGCGCCACCAGCCCGTGCATCTGGCCGGACAGGCTGACGCCTTTGAGCCCGGACATGGGCACATTGGCCTGCTTCATGATCTTCTGGCAGCCGCGCGTGATGCCGTGCCACCAGTCGGCTGGGTTCTGCTCGGCCCAGCCCGGGCGGGGTGCGGACAGCGGGTACTCTTCGGTGGCACTAGCCACAACGACGCCGTTTTGATCCACCAGGATGCATTTCGCGCCCGATGTGCCGATGTCAAGCCCGATCAGGTATTGGTTGCTCATGATGGTGATCCCCCTTCGTGTTCATGAACGGCCGCGAAGCCGCAAGCCTATTTCTTCTTCGACAGCTTGTTGATCTTCGAGAAATCCAGCCGGTTTTCCTCGTGACGCATCAGCCGCCCGATGTTCGCGCGGTGGGAGAAGATGGCCAGGATGCTGACGATCAGCGCCATCACGATCTGCAGCCAGTCGCCCCAGCAGCGCACGAGCACCGCCACGAAGAACACCACAGCGCCGGTGATCGAAGCCACCGACATGTACTTCGTGATGGCCACCACGACGATCTGCCACAGCAAAAGGCCCAGCGCGATCAGCGGGTGCACGGCCAGGATCACGCCAAAGGAAGTGGCGATGCCCTTGCCGCCCCTGAAGTGATAGAATACCGGCCAGTTGTGCCCCAGGATCACGGCGATGCCGGCCACGTAAGCGCCGTAGATGTTGCCGCCCATCAGCCACTTGCCGATCAGCGCAGCGATGACGCCCTTCAGCGCGTCGCCCAGGAATGTCAGCAGGCTGGGCATCCAGCCCAGGGTTCTGAGCACGTTGGTGGTGCCCGCGTTCTTGCTGCCCGTCTCGCGAATATCGATGCCAAAGACCTTGCCCACAGTGATGCCGGTGGCGAAATTGCCGAGCAAATAGCCGACCACGGCGCACAGAATCCACTTCAAAACATCCATCATTTGTTTAAGCCTCCTCTTTCTTTCGGTCGCGCATGATAAACCGGATCGGGGTTCCTTCGAATCCGAACGCTTTTCTGAACTGGTTATGAAGGTAGCGCTCATAGGAGAAGTGCATCAGGTTGTGGTCGTTCACAAAGAACACGAACGTGGGCGGCCGCACTGCCTGCTGGGTAGCGTAGTAGATTTTGAGCCTGCGCCCGCCGGTAGACGGCGGCTGCAGGCCTGCCTGCGCATCGGCCAGCACATCGTTCAGAAGGCCGGTGGTGACGCGCCGGCTCGCCTGCTCGTACACCTCGCGCACCATGTCCAAAATCCGGTTGGTGCGCTGGCCGGTGAGCGCCGAGATGGACAGGATCCGCGCGTAGTCCATGAATTTCAGCTGCTCACGCACCTGCTTAACGTACTCGTCCAGGGTCTGGGTCTGTTTCTCAACAGCGTCCCACTTGTTGATGAGCACGATGGCCGGTTTGCCCTGTTCGTCGATGTATCCCGCGATCTTGGCGTCCTGCTCGGTCACGCCCTCCGTGGCGTCGATCAGCATCAGGCACACGTCGCTGCGATCAATGGCCGCCAGCGCGCGCACCACGGAAAACCGCTCGAGGCTCTGGTATTCGATCGCACGCTTCCTGCGGATGCCCGCAGTATCGATCAGCACAAACTCGTCCTCGCCGTCGGTAAACCGGGTGTCGATGGCGTCCCGCGTGGTGCCCGCGATGTCCGAAACCATCACGCGCTCCTCACCCAGCAACCGGTTCACGAGGGATGACTTGCCCACGTTGGGCTTGCCCACCACCGCGATCTGGATGGCGGTGTGCTCCTCTTCGCCCTCAAACCCCGGCGGAAACGCCTCGACGATCTTGTCCAGCAGGTCGCCGAAGTTCATCATGTTCACCGACGAAATGCCGATGGGGTCGCCGATGCCCAGCTGATAGAAGTCGAAGATGTCGGCCTCCTGCTTGACGTTGTCGATCTTGTTCACCACCAGGATCAACGGCTTGCCGCTCCTGCGCAGCAGGTCGGCCACCGTTTCGTCGTCTGCGGTCAGCCCCTGCCGCCCGTCCACGAAGAACAGAATCACGTCGCAGGTTTCAATCGCGATCTCGGCCTGCCTGCGCATCTGCTTAAGCAGCGGGTCGTCCGATTGCGGATCGATGCCGCCCGTGTCGATCAGCGTGAATTTGTGCGTCTGCCACTCGCAATCGGCGTACACCCGGTCCCGCGTCACGCCCGGCGTGTCCTCCACGATGGCGATCCGCCGTCCGGCGATCTTGTTGAAGAATGTGGACTTGCCCACGTTCGGGCGGCCCACAATGGCCACGAGGGGTTTTGCCATGGTTGATAGATCCTCCTTAAATATGGGGCGCCGCCCCATGCCCCGTTCAAGGGATGTCCAGAATTCCACTTTCAGGGCAAATGATCGCATGCAGTAAATCCTCGCCGGAGCGGCCGACAGGGGTGATGGGGACGCCGATTTCTGCCCGCGCCTGCGCCAGCGTGACGTCGTCCAGGAACACTTCCTCGCCATCCCGCAGCATGCACTCGGTGATGAGGATTCTGTCGGCCTGTACGCCCTCCATACCCCGAATCAGGTCGGAGCCGGTGATCAGCCCGGACACCGTGACCGTCGGGCCAAAAAAGCGGTTCTCGACGCAGTGCACCGTGATCTCGACGCCCGGGATCGGGTGGTTGTCCAGCAGCGCTTTCATGAAAGGCGCCACCGACACGCCGCAGGCAATCGCCACTTGTCGGTTGCCCTTCACAGGGGCTGCCCCGCCACGCCACGCCAGATACGCTTCGTCAAATTCGGTCTCGAGCAACCGGCACAGCCCCACGCCGTTGTCGATCTGCAGATATCCCTCATAGGCTTCATCCAACGGAAACGCGCGCCCCGCCAGCAGATACAGCTCGTCCGCCGGAAACACAAACCGCGTTCCGTGCCGTTTCAGCAGCGCCTTGCGCCATTCGTCAGCGATTTGCAGCACCGCCTCGGCGCTGTCCCGGTCGTATGGTTTCAATCCCGGCAGCCCATCCCGGTGCCCGGTCAGCCCCACCGGCACCAACGCCAGCGACAGCGCGCTGGGCATCAGGCCCGCCAGGTCGCCGATGGTCTGCCGGAGCGCCGCGCCGTCGTTCAGCCCGGGACACAGTACCGCCTGCAGGTGAAACTCGATACCGCCCTGGCTGAGCGCCCGCAGCTGGTTCATCAGCCCCATGCCGCGCGCTGTGCCGAGCAACTCCGCGCGCAGCGCATCGTCCGTGGCGTGCGCTGAAATGTACAGCGGCGAGGCATTGCGCCGAATGATGCGCTGGATTTCCTTCGGGCCAACGTTGGTCAGCGTCACAAAACTGCCCATCATCAGGCTGGTGCGCCAGTCGTCGTCCTTGACGCGCATGCTCTCGCGCACATTCCTCGGCAGCTGATCCACAAAGCAGAACACACACTCGTTGCAGCAGTTGCGGATGCCGGACATCATGGCGTCCGCAAATTCGAGACCCAGCGCCTCGTATTCGTCCTTCTCAAACGCGAATTCCAGCGACTCACCGTCACGCCGGATGCTCAGGTCGATCTGCTCCTCGGCACACAGCGCCTGATAATCAATCAGGTCGAACACCGGCTCGCCGTTGATGGACACTAGCCTGTCCCCCGGCCGGATGCCCAGCTGATCCGCGATCGAGCCCGGCTCCACGCCCCGAATCTCCTGCGCCATGACGCCTCCGCTGTTTTCAAAAATCACCAATCTTTATTATCCCCGGAAATGCGCGTTTCGTCAAGCGCATTTCCGTTGGCTTTATGGATGCGCGTCCAGCCTATAAATCCTGTTTCTTTCGTCTGTCCAGCCGCCGTGCTCGTCCTTGAGGATCAGCGGGGGCAGCCAGTGCAGCATGGAACCCGCGCCCTTGACCGCGTCCAGCAGGAATAGCTTGGGCGTGGCGGAGGGCCGATCCTGAATCAACCGCACGCGCTTGGGCTGAAGGTTTACCCGGCTTAGCGCCTGCATCAGCTCCAGCATGCGCGGCGCGGGATACACAAATGCAGCGCGCCCGCCGTTTTTCAGCAGCTTGCCGACCGCCAGGCAGATCTCCTCGATGGGCGTCCCGGCGTGGCGGGCGATCCGCTTGGCGTCCCGTTCGCTGGCGACCGCCGTGCCGTCCGGGCTGTACGGCGGGTTGCACACCACCAGCGTGTGCCTCCCGTGCCCCAGCACGACAGGCGCATCGCGCAGGTCCATGGGATGCACGGCAATGCGGTCTTCCAAACCGCACAGCCGAACGCTTCGCTTCGCCATGTCGGCCATGTCCGTTTGGATCTCGACGGCGTCAAACCGGGGACCGGCGACATGCCCGGCCATCAGCAGGCACAACACGCCCGTGCCGGTGCCAAGATCGGCCACCACATCGCTTTTCCTGGGCGCGGCAAAATCGGCAAGCAGCACGCTGTCCGTGCCGAACCGGAACGCATCCGTGCGCTGGATGATCTTCATCCCGCCCAGCAGCAAGTCGTCCAGCCGCTCGCCATCCCGCAATAGAGCGAGACTGCCCGCCGAATCGCGGACAGTCTCGGTTGTGCTTTGCATGTCTTTCGTCACCACATTCTCCTTGCGAACAAGAACCGTTTTTGGTAAAAGTTGCTGTTGGACTTGTCTTTGAAGCTGCTGGTGACGACCTTCTTGTCGGCCGACGACGCGTGAATAAACTTGATGTTGTCGTCCTCGGTGCTTATGCAGACGCCCACATGGTTCAGCCTGGTCTTGCTGCCGCCCGTGGCGAAGAACAGCAGGTCGCCCGGCATCACCTCGCTTTGCAGCGCCACCATCTTGCCCTTCTTGCTCTGCGCGCTGGACGACTGCGCCAGCGTGATGTTCGCGCCCTTCTTGAACACGTAGTAGCTGAAGCCGGAGCAATCGAAGGTGCTCGGCCCATGTGTGCGCGCGCGGTACTTCTTGCCCAGCTGATCGTGGGCCACGTCTATGATCGTCTCCGCGCGGGCATCGACCTCATCGTCCAGCGTGTCATTCTCGTGGATCAGCCGCAGCGTGGGTGAATACAAGACGCCGGTGGGATAAATGCCATGGCTCTTCTGAAACTTCTTGACGGCGCTGGTGAGCCCGCTGGTGTACTTGCCGTTTAGCGAGCCCGAGTAGCACTTGAGCCGCTTCAGGATGGCCTGCACCTTCAGCACCCTGCTGCCCGAGGCCCCGGGCTTGATGGTGTCCGGGCCGCAGACTTCATCGTAAGTCCGGACGCCGCTGGCCTCCAGCTGCTCGCGCTCGCGGGTGGTTACGATGCCGTCGGCCGTCTTGAAATCGTTGAACTGTTCAAACCGGATGACCGCTTTCTTGACGGCGTCGGTGTAGCTGCTGTCAATCTTGCCGTTGTAGTAGCCAAGCTCGTTCAGGCGCTTCTGGATCTGCGCCACGCGCAGCCCCCAGCTGCCCCGCTTGGCCGAAGCCTCGCGCTCACGCTGCTCGTAGGTGGCGAAAGGCGTGATGTCCTTGCCGTCGTTGAGGCGCTGGCGGGTGGTGCGGGTGGCCTTCCCGGTGGCCTTCAGGCTGTGAGCGGCCTGGAAATAGCGCACGGCCACGTAGGTGTCTCGGTCAAACTTGCCGCTGGGATCTCCCTCGAAATAGCCATACTCGGAGAGCTTGGTCTGCAGCTGCGTGACCTGCGATCCCTTGCTGCCCAGGCGCAGCTCGGTCAGGTTGTGGGCGGCATCGTATGTTCGCCGGCTGATGGCTCCTTTACTGAACGCCTTCTCTCGCGTCTGCTTGTTGCCAATGCCGTTCTGCGGCGAGATTTCGTTGCACGCCTGGAACTGCTTGACGGCGCCAATCGTCTTACTGCTGTAGCTGGACGAGTATTTGCCCTCGTAATACCCGAGCTTTTTCAGCTGCTTCTGCAGCCACACGACATAGCTGCCGTGCCCGCCGGGCCGAAGTTGGCTGTCCTTTTTCTGGTCGGTCGTGGCTGCCTTGGCGGTCGCTCCGGCGGCAAGCGCCGGAATCAGCGCGATGGTCGATGTCAGCAATGCAAAGATGATCATCAATAGAATGATCTTGCGGCTCATCGGCATCCCCCTAACATTCGAATTTGGCCTTACGCGGCATGGCCCCTGCCATGTCTGACAATCCGCGCGCGCCCTGGGGTTTTGCTTTTGGCTTTAAGCTCCCGATTCGAAGCAAATCTGGTTTTGTAAAATATACCCATTTTTGCCATTATAGTGTATCTTACACCATTTTGTTCCAATTGACAAGACTTTGACCGGATCGCCATCGGGTATTTGGGCGACAATTTTCGCGTCGCTCTTTGCGGATGCCCGCATTTTCAGAACCTTTCCAGCCGGTTTTGTTTGGGTTTTTAACACAAGAAATTGACGTTCAGCCCCCGATTTCGGCGCGCTTTTCGCGTAAATCAGCCGCTGTATCGCGGTGGTTCCCAAACCATCCTGCTTGATTTGCAGCTGGGACTGGAAGCGCTTGACGGCGGCTATGGTGAGCCCCTGATAGTTGCCGCCAATGGAGCCTTCGAAGTATCCAAGATCTTTGAGCCGCCGCTGCAGCAGCTTCACATCCTGACCCTTCATGCCGCTTTTCAGCGTTCGCAGCTTGGCGGGGCGCTGGATTTCGCCCTCGTCCGCAGGCTGCGGATCGGGCGCGGGATCGGGATCCGCCGGCGACGCGATCGGCGTCGGTTCGTCGTCAAACCGCTTGGTCACCAGCTCCACGCCCACATAGTAGAACGTCAGGATGTCCTTGTAGCTCCTGCCATGCTGCTTGGCCTGGAACTGGGCGCCGCGCTGGCTCATACCCACGCCATGGCCAAACCGCCGGAACTCAATGGCAAAGCTCGACCCTCTGTCGGCCACCGAGACGATCTCACGGTCGCTGCTCTGGAACCCCAGCGAGAAGCGCGCCTTCAGATTGCCGTAGGTTTGAAGGTCGCATTTCACATCCGAAAGCGCCTTTTCTCCCCCATCTTCCTTCTCCCCCCGGATGTCGAGCGAGAAGCGAACCTTTGTAAACGTGCGGCTGGGCTCGGGATAGCGGGGCGAAATGGGCGTGATGGAGTTCACCCGCACGATGTCCACGCTGCCCTCTCCGCGCTTCATGTCCTCGTCCTGCAGCTTGCCCGCCAGCGCCTTGACCAGCTCGGTCTTGAGCTTGGCATTCAGCGGCTTTCCGGGCGTGGGTTTTTTCACAACCTCCAGCGCCTTCATCGGGCTGCCGGGGTTTTCAAGGTCATAGGGGTCATCCTTCTGGACGCTGTACCCCGCGCCGCCGCCCCACATGTTCTTGGCGCTCTCCACCTGGCCGCCGTTGGACTCGCCGTAGTAGCAGGCGGCGTATTTGCCGTTATACATCACGCAAACGCCCCGCGTCTCGTTGACGGCGCGGATTACGTTGGTGAGGCTGGGCGCGTACCCCTTGAACACCTGGCTGTTTGTGTCATCGGTCACGTCATAGGCGGAGGACGGCTTCAAGTTGGCCAGCGCGAACGTGCGCGCCGCCACCGCCTGCGCCTTGAGCGCCTCGATGGGATAGCTATTGGACATCTCGTAGCCCACGACGCCGTAAAGATAGTCCTCCACGAAGATGCGCAGCACCGGCAGAATCTTGCCGGAGGAGGCGCTCAGGATCAGGTCGCCGCAGAACACGTTGCTCAGACTGGGCGAGATGAAACGGATGCCCACATCCCCGGTCTTTCCGCGCGCCAGCGTGAGCTGTTTCGCGCTGTATTTCTGGCCGCCCCAAGACACCGCCACCTCGCCGGCAGCGATGGACACGGAGACTTTGTCGCCAGAATCGATCTTCTTTGATTTGTCGCCGTTCACATAGTACGCGCAGCCAGCGCTCAAGGTCAGCGTGGATCTGGAGCCAAGGCGCGTCAGCTTCACGCGCACCCGCCCGTCTGCCTCCGCCATGGCCACCGGGGCTGGCAGACTCAAAACCAGCAGCGCAAGGGCCAGCATCATCGTCAGAACTCTTTTCAAGCGCCAACCCCTCCTTTGGTAAGATGCCTTATCATACCATAAAAAGGGCTGGTCGCCAACACATTTCCGTAACAGTCGTCATAATTGCTTATCAATTAAACATTGTGGCGGAATGTGGAAAGGGCCATCGACGATGTCGATGGCCCTCAGCCTGTCGAAAAAGTCCAGCGAAGGCTGGGTTTTCTCGTATGGAGATGGTAAGATAGCAGTGGGTGATAAAGATGTTGGAACGAGAGAAAAAGAACCGTGGAGCAGTGGAGTTCATCAACGCGGAGATGTTTGTACCGCAGGGACATCTATTGCGGAAGATTGATGCGGCGGTGGATTTCACGCGGCTATAAGATTTGGTAGAAGAGTTGTGCAGCAAAGACCAAGGTCGCCCAAACGTGGATCCGGTGGTGCTGTTCAAGATGGTATTGATTCAGCACATCTATGGGCTGCCGTCGCTGCGGCGGACAGCGGAAGAAGTGGGGATGAACATCGCGTACCGTTGGTTTGTGGGGTACATGATCAATGAGGCGACGCCGCATTTTTCGACGGTGAGCTACAACTTCAAGCATCGGTATCGTGAAGAGACGGTAGAGCGGATCTTCCGGTGGATCCTCAGCGAAATCGCGAACGCGGGCTACTTGTCTGTACCGCTTTTTCGACAGCCTGTAATCCGGTCGGGCGAACTGTGTTCGCCCGACCGGACTGTAATCAACCGCCGAACAGCCGCTTTTTGAGTTTTCCGAGGTCGATGTCCAGGCCCCACGCCCCGCAGTGCGCCAGGATCGCTTGCCTTGCTTCCTGTTGGCTCAGGCGCGGCGCATCCAGAAAATCGCCCGCCCACAGCTCCACCGGGCAGTAGGCGTTGGCGGGCCAGCCGTAGGGCAGCCCGTCCTTGCCGATCTTGCGCGCGTTGCCGCACACGGTAATCAGGAACTCGCGCTGCAGCTGCACGATGGCCGCGTCCACCGCTGACGCGCCCTTCTTCTTCGTCACGCCCATCCTGGCACGGATGTCGGACGTGCTGAGCGGCGCGCCATCCTGAAACAGCGCGTAAACCGCCCGCAGGGTCTGCGTCACATGGCCCTCGAAGTAGCGCTCTTCCAGCGGCTGCGGGTTCCTGCAGGCCGCGAAAAACCGCGGGTACATTCCCTTGGACACAAAGCCCTTATAGCCGCCCAACAGACACCCGAACGCCAGCCGGTGCTCGGCGGCAACGCGATCCTTCCACTGCCATGGATCGGTGTCCGGGTCGCCCGTGTGCCACTGCTCGTCCGCGGTCAGGCCCTCGAGCGTCGGAAACCCTTGAAGAAACCCCTTCGACATCGCCATCATGCCCAGCGCGTCCACCTGCCGGACAAACTCCTCATACGTGTGCAGCATCCGCGTCCCCTCCTGTTCCACCCATTATACCACGCGAACCGGACCACTGGCTGTCCGGTTTGCTTTGGGAAGCGTCGATGCTGAATTGAGCGCGGAAAAAGCAGGTTTGGGCGGGAATGCATTGCGCGGCGCGCCAGCAACTGCTACAATGGCAGCGTTGAGAGGGAGGTTCACGCAAATGAGTGAGCGCACTGAATCGAGCAAGATGAAGGCCGCGCGCCTGCTGGCGCTGTCCGGCAGGGCGCAGGCGGAGCTGAACGCCGCATTGGAGAAGCTGCACAGCGCGGGCAACTGGGGCATCTGGGACATCATTGGCGGCGGGTTCATCTCCACGATGGTGAAGCACAGCCGCATCGACGACGCCAAACACCACCTCTCACTGGCCGAGCCCATGCTGCACCAGCTGGCCAGCGAGCTGAGGGAGTTCCATCTGAGCGCCGCCATGCAGACCCAGATCGGCGGCATTGCCACCTTCGCGGATTTTTTCTTCGACGGGATTCTCGCCGACCTGTTCGTGCAGAGCAAGATCCGCGACATGGAAAGCGAGGTATGGGATGTGCTAAACCAGCTGAAACAGGTGGATAATGCGCTGTTTCGGCTGCAAAGGTACGATGA
>JAVBQA010000094.1:0-8092 GCA_031549325.1 Eubacteriales bacterium
AAAAATCAGGCCGATAAGCGTGTCTTTACGCTCGTCGGCCTGATTGCTTGTGGACTGCTGTCGTATCGGGCGACCACCGCGCTTGATGTTTTCCGGTGGAAGCTCGACGCGATCCGGGATCTGCGCACAGCCCGCGCATGCCTTTGTTCGGAAAGCGGTCCTAACGCGCAGAAGCCCGGATTAGCCGCGGTCGTTCGGCTTGCTCTGGTCGGCAATCAGGGCAGCCATGTCTTTGCCTGTTTTTTGCACGCCGGCAGTGGGCTTCCCAAGGCGCGGCAAAGCGCGCACGGTTTTCAAAAGGCAATCGACGTCTTGTTCGTTGTTGTAGATGCCGAAGCTGACGCGCACCATGCCCGCGGGGGATGTGCACGGCTGCGTCTGCTGAACGTTCGTCAGGCGGCGCACGTAGGGGTGGGCGCAGAACGCGGCATGGCGCACGGCGATGGCGCTGCGCGCGGCGAGCTGATCCGCGACCTGTTCATTTGTCATGCCATCCACGGTGAACACGGCAATGCCCACCCGGTCCTCGATGTGTTCGTTGTCCCCATACAGCCGAACCTCGGGAATGCGCCGAAGGCCGTCGATGGCTCTGCGCAGCAGCCGCTGCTCATGGCTCTGGATGTAGTCAAAGCCGATGCACCGCAGTGTTTCCATGGCCTTCAACATGCCGACGACGCCCGGATAGTTGGGCGAGCCGGCCTCGTAGCGGTCGGGCGCGGGGGAATAGATCACGCTGTCGTCGCAGACTGTGTCCACCATGCCGCCGCCGTAGAACGCGGGCAGGTGTTGGTTCAGCACGTCGGTTAGCCCGACCACAGCGCCGCCGCCGTAGGGAGAATACATCTTGTGCGCGGAGAACACAAAGAAGTCAATGTGCTCTTCGGGCGTGGCGCCGAGCATGCTGAACGGGCGGTGCGCCACGATCTGAGCGCCGTCCACGATGATCCGCGCGCCGTGCCGGTGGGCGATGCGGGCGATTTCATGCACGTCATTCACATAACCGGTAACGTTGGACGCGGCGGTGACGGTTACGTACTTGAGCCGACCGCCGTGCGCGCTCAGCAGGCGTTCGATGTCGCCGAGGATGAGCCGGCCCGATGCGTCCACCTCAGCATGGACGGTTGAGCAGCGCTCGCGCCAGGGCAGGTCGTTGGCATGGTGTTCCATGCGCGTGGACAGCACGATGTCGTCCGGGCTTCCGATCAGCGCGGAGGCCAGCTTGTTCATGCCGTCGGTGGTGCAGTTTGTGTAGATGACTGTGTATCGGTCGTTGTCCGCCCCCAGGAATTGCTTAACGATGGATCGGCCGTTGGTGTATACTTCGGTCGAATGCTCGGATTTTTGGCCCCTGCCGCGCCCGATGGAGCCGTAGTACATCAGCTGGCGCGCGATTGCTTCACAGGCCTGCTTGAACGGCGGCGTGGTGGCGGCGTTGTCCAGGTTGATTGCGGGAACAAACCGCCCATTTTCCAGCTTAACGGGCGCATCCAATCCGAGTATCATATCGCGGATAGAGCAAGTATCATGATCGTATGAAGTCATGTGGAACATCCTCCTCGCGTGAGAACGCAGAGCGTGGTCAGAGAGAAGCCTGATCCGGCCGCCTGTGCACTCACGGTGGCGCCGGTGGATCGCCCTTGGTCCTGCGGCGCCGGGCAGTGGGCAAAGAAGGGTCACACATCAACAGCGGTGACGAAGGACGGCCTTTCTGGCAATCGCTCCTCTCTATCCATGAATATGATGCGGCGCCGTCAAAGCATCAGCGGATCGCGCATTCGGCAGACCTTTTTGTTCCCGAGGCGCTTTGGATGCCGGCTGACCCCATACCGCTGCCCTTGGTTTTTTGTGTATTTGACGGCGCAAGTCATCCCGCGCCACCCGAACCGCCGGCCCATTGCCCACAGGACCGTCAATCAGGAGACGGTCTTGCACAGCCAGAGCAGCGCGCCAAAGCCGGCGCAGCACAGCGCGGCAAACATCCAATCACGCAGGGTGGGCCGGTCAGGATGGAAGCAGCTTCGCGCGGCTTCTTGGGAAAAGCCTTTGGATTCCATGGCGATCGACAGCGCTTCGGACCAGCGCACCGACTTCACCAGCAGCGGCAGCAGAAGTTGCGGCGAGAAGGGCATTGTGCGAATGCCTCGCGCTGCGAAACCCGCCCGCGTGAGGCGGTACTCCCGCAGCATTTGCGGCACGATGCCCCAGGCGGCCAGCAGCCCGTATGCAAAGACGGCGTTCAGATGCAGCTGCGAGTGCAGCGAACGCACCAGCCGCACCCTGTCGGTGGTGAGCGTGAACAGCAGCCCCAGCCCCGCGAACGCCAGCGCGCGGCTGGCCAGCGTCAGCCCGCTCCACACGGCGGAGTCGGTCAACCCCAGCGAACCGGCGTTGACCGGCAGCCCATCCGCGCTGTGGAACCGGTATCCGGTCAAAAACAGGCCGGCGGCCAGCGCCACCACGGGCAGCACCGAGGAACAAAGCAGCTTGGCATTCACGCGCGATGCGCACAGCAGCGCCACCGAGCACCCGAACACCGCCATATTGAGAAGCGGCTGGCGCAGCGCCATCAGCGCGATGGTGGGCAGAAGAATCCCGGCGGCCTTACACAGCGGATGAATCGATTTCATGGAGCCGTCCACCTTCCAATGCGTAGATCTGGTCGGCGTAGTCGCGCGCCAGCTGGCGATCGTGCGTGGTGAAAATCAGCGTCACGCCCCGGTCCACCTCGGCGCTGAGCGCGTCCATCAGCGCGCGCGTGTTCTGAAGATCCTGCGCGTAGCTGGGCTCGTCCGCGAGCAGCACTTCGCAACCGCAGGCCAGCATTGCCGCCACACCCAGCCGCCGCTGCTGGCCCTGGCTGAGCAAATAAGGGGACAGGCGGCGCTTGCTCTGAAGCGCGATCCCCGCAAGCAGGCGTTCGGCGGCGCGCTCGTCCATTCCGCTCGCGCGGATCTCGCCCAGCACGCTGTCCGACACGAACTGATCCTGCGGGCTTTGGGTGACCAGCCCCACGCGGCCCACAGGCCAGCGGCGCTTGAGCAATCGCCCGTCCAGCAGAATTTCGCCCCGATGAGGCTCAAACCCAGCCAACATCCTGAGCAGCGTGCTCTTGCCGCAACCGCTCTTGCCCAGGATCGCGTAGGCGCGTCCGCGCGCGAAGCTGGCATCCATGCCGGACGCCAGCACATGCCCCGAACGGGTGCGCACGCCGCGCAGACAAAGCGTCGCTTCTTTCGCGGCCGGCCGGGAACACCTTTCGCGGTAGCGCGTGCCCGGGCCGATCACGCCCAGCGCATCCAGCGCCTGTGGAGCCAGTTGCCCGGCCTCGAGTGGGCAAAGGCCGTTTTCAGACATCCGCCACACTCGATCGGTGATTCCCATCCAGTGGTTCAGCCGGTGATCCACGGCGAGGATGCCCGTGCCAAAAGCGTTGCGCATGCGCGCCAGGGCATGCGCAAGCGCTTCGGCCGCGTCGTCGTCCAGGTTGGCGAACGGCTCATCCAGCAGCAGAAAATCGGGCCGGATCGCCACCAGGCAGGCCAGCATGGCGCGCTGCTTTTCGCCGCCTGACAGGCTGTTCAGCCGCCGGGAGCGCAGGTGCCCGATGCGGCAGAAATCCAGCGCATCCGGGATGGCGGACGCGATCCGTTCGGGGGGCGCGCCGATGTTCTCCAGGCAGAACGCCAGCTCGTTTTCCACGGTGTCCATGCAGAATTGCAGATCCGGGTTTTGAAACATCATGCCCACCAGGCGGGTGCGCCGGTCGGGAGCGAGCAGGGCAGGGTCCTCGCCGCACACCCGCACGCTTCCTCCGAGCAGCACGCCCGCATGGTGCGGATAGATGCCCGCCGCCAGGTATAGCGCGCTGCTCTTGCCTGACCCGGACGGGCCGGTGAGCACGGCGATCTCGCCCGGAGTGACGCACAGGTCTATCCCATCCAGCGCCGGTGGCTTGCCGGAATGCGCATAGCTGAACCGCAGCTGCGTCAGCTCGATCATGCGTCACCGCCAGGCAGAAACGCGTTAGTAAATTCGTTTGGCCTGCGCGCGCGAATCAGACCGCGCTCCACCAGGAAGTCGGCCATGCGATCCCAGCGCGCGGGCTCAATGCGGCCCCAGCGGCCGCGCGCATCCAGCAGAATGGGGGACAGGTGGCGCTGGCTGCGGAGCAGCAGCTCGTCCGGCGCGCTGGGCAGCGCATCGCGCAGCTGCAGCACCAGCGAGGGATCGCGCACGGCGTCGCGGTAGCCCATGTCAGCCGCCGCCAGAAACGCGCGCAGCGCCGAGGGATGATCGCGCAGGAACGCGTGTGTGAACGCGATCGACGGCGCGGGGAAATCAAACAACGGGTGGAAATCAGCCAGCGCAATGTAGTTGATCTCCCGCCCGGCCTGCAACAGCTCCTGGTTCTCCCAGTTGGCGTACACCCAGGTGGCGTCGGCGGCGTGGCCCAGCGTGGACACGATGTCGCCCACGTCCATGGGCACCAACCGCACCTTTCCGTAGTCGCCGCCGTCCAGCCGCATTGCCTCCGAGATCACCAAGTGAAACCACTCGGGCGTCCAGTGGGTGAGTCGCTTGCCTTCAAGATCCTTCGGCGATACAATGCCGCTCTCCCTGAGAGATACAATGCCCGAATCACATTTTTGCGTGAACGTAGCCACCGCCGTGATGGGCATGCCGGCGTCCATCTGTTCCAGCATGGAAATCATTGGCCCGCACACCGCGTCCGCACCGTGCAGCGAAAGCGCGCCGTGCACATCGCCCCCGATCTCTACGTTCAGGCCAGCCGCTTTGAAATAACCACGGTCTCGCGCGAGCAGCAGCCCTGTGTGGTTGGTGTTGGGGAACCAGTCCAAAACGATTTTGATGTTGGTCATGTGGCTACCCCTCCGTTTCCAGCGCGGGCACATCCGCGCCGATGGCATAATTCTTCAGCACGCCCGCGCGCGCCAGCATGTCCGCCGCTCGCTTGGTGATGACCCCGGAGAACAGCGAGGCGCTCACAAACCGCACGCCCAGCTGCGCCGCCAGCAGCCATGGAGAGAGCAGGTAGTATTGCAGATACCAAAGCTCGTAGCAGAAGATCAGCGCCGCCGCGATGACGCCCGACACGCACATGCTGACCAAATCGAACCGCCGGTAGCGAAACAGCGCGAAACCCAGCTCGCAGCCAACGCCCTGGATGAGCCCGGTCAGCACGACGGTCAGCCCGCCGGCGTTTCCCATCAGCAGCTCAATGGCGGCGGCCAGCAGCTCGCAGACCAGCGCCGCACCGGGTTTGCGAATGATGTACATGGCCAGCGTAGCCGCCATGAACCATACGCCATAGATCAGCTCGAATCCGAACGGGCTCAACCCCAACGGACTGAGCGCGCCAGACAGCGCCAGCCCCAGATAGAACACGCCCAGATACACGCCTGCAAACACCACGCCAAAGATCGACATCATCACCACGTCGCGCAATTCCCATTTCCCTGTGCGCATTAGAACCACTCCCCGATGCAAAGTAAAACGCCGCACAACAGCTGTTGCGCGACGCGATGCGATGGATGGCTCCCTACGCTGGCATTACCCAACAGGTTCAATGGGTCATGAGCAACACCAGCCCAAATCTCAGCCGAATTGGATTCAGCCCCCCAAATATGCGGTTGTGCGCGTCTCCGATACCCATGATAGCACACGGCTTTCCGGTTGACAAGCGAAGATTCTGCTGCGCAGCGGCAGACGACCGCCTTTGATCCCTCGCCGACCGGAGGACCAATGCGCGCGTTCAGGCGTCAAGCGCGGAAAAGTACGTGCGCAGCTTGGCAAACAGCACCTCCACGTCGATCGGCTTGCCGATGTGATCGTTCATGCCCGCATCCAGACAAGCCTTCACATCTTCCTGGAACGCGTTTGCCGTCATGGCGATGATGGGGATGCGCGCGGCGCGCGCCACATCCAGCGCGCGGATGCGACGCGTTGCCGTCAGGCCATCCATCTCGGGCATCTGCACATCCATCAACACCAGATCATACGCATCGGGCTGTGTCTCGAACATACGCAGAGCAGCCTTGCCATTCTCGGCGCAATCGATTTGCATGCCGGTGTCTTCCAGCAGCGCCAGCACGATTTCGCGGTTGATCTCAATGTCGTCCGCCAGCAGCACCCGCCTCCCTGCAAACGAGAACACCGCTTCGGCCGGCGCGGGCGCAGCCTTGCCGTGATGCGGCGGATCCGCGTGGGGCAGCGCCACCGTGAAATAGAATCGGCTGCCCTCTCCCGGCACGCTGTCCACGCCGATGTCGCCGCCCATCAGCTCCACGATGCGCTTGCTGATCGCCAGGCCCAGCCCGGTGCCGCCATACTTGCGCGCGATGCTGCCGTCTGCCTGCTCAAAGGAACCGAACAGCTTGCAGATTTGGTCCTGTTCGATGCCGATGCCGCTGTCAGTCACCTCAAAGCACACCGAGCCAACGTATGAACCCGGGGTTATGCTAAGGCGGATGGCGCCTTGCTCCGGCGTGAACTTTACCGCGTTTGAAAGCAGATTGGTCAGTACCTGATGGAGCCGGAGCTCGTCGCCCAGCACCGTGCGCGGCACGGAAGAATCCATCTCCAGCGCGCAACGGATCGACTTTTCTTCGGCGCGGACGGAGATCACATTGTAAACGCTTTCGATCATCTTGGACAAGTCGAATGGCTCGGGGTTTAGCGCCAGCTTGTCCGCCTCAATCTTGGACATGTCCAGGATGTCGTTGATGAGCCCCAGCAGGTGCTGAGAGGCCTCGCTGATCTTGCCCAGACAGTATTGCATGCGGCTGGAGTCGTCGGTGCTTTGCCCGATTTTGGTCATGCCGATGATGGCGTTCATGGGCGTGCGGATCTCATGGCTCATCCTGGACAGAAAATCGCCCTTGGCGCGGCTCGCCTCCCGGGCCTGCTCCAGCGCGGTCTGCATCTGGGTGATGTCCATCAGCACCACGACCTTGTTCAGCACATCTCCGTATTTATCGCGCTGCACGGTGAGCAGCATTTCGCAGCAACGCACGTCCAGAGCTTGAGCGACCGTCACGCCTACGCGCTCAAAATCGCGCTCGAAGAACGCCGCTTCGGGTCGGTTCTGTTCCACCAGAATCATGTCGGCCATGTTCCGCCCTGTGATCGCCTCCGGCGCCAGCCCCCAAAAATCGCTTGTGGCCTGGTTGCAGAGCGCCACCCGGTTGCGGTCGTCGAGCAGCAGCACCGGCATGGCGACCGATTTGAAGATGATCTGAGAGGCGTTCTCCACCGTGATGCTCAGACCCTTGTTGACGCGCATGGTGTAAAACAGCTGAAGCGAGACCAGCAGCACCAGCACGGTCGCGATGGGCATGACGGGGTGATCGAAGAACGCGGGCAAGATGAAGTCGAACATCAGGCCGGGCGGCGCGACAAGGAGCGTCAGAATGGTGAAGACCAGCGCCTGCCGCCGCTGGCGCTTGAGCCGCGAATCGATGATCCATTTGAACTGCAGCGCCGAGATGAGCGCCACAAGCGCCATGAAGAAGAGAATGGTCAGCCGAAAGGCGGAACTGTCGCCGTAGGAGAACTGGTTTCCCAACGGCGTATTCTCAAATCGCACCGCCTGGGTGCAGATGCAGAATAACGAGAGCGAGCCCGAGAGCAGATAGCACAGCGGCTTCAGCAACTGGACCCATCGCGGCCGGAAGGAGGAGAGATGTGTCAGAAAGTGCAGCCAGGAGGGGAAGAACATGCTGCTGGCAAAGAACCCCAGCGCCCAGAACAGGCGCATGAACCAGACCCGGCCAACCAGCCCCATCACGCCAAAGCACAACGCCCACATCGCCAAGCTGAAACAGGCCAGCATGTAGACCCGGCGCATCCTGGATTGCACATCTGCCTTGAGCGTGGAAATGCCGATGATCAGATAGCTCTCGCACGTCAACAAAAGCAATAACGCAATCAAGAACGGCCAGTTGTCGGAGTGGGGCATCATGCGTTCATCTCCTATGCTGCAAGCACGGCACGCACCGCGCAGTTTGTTTATCATACATATTTATATAACAGTATTATACTATATTTTGGGCGGGCTTGCAATCGAAACCGA
>JAVBQA010000081.1:0-25179 GCA_031549325.1 Eubacteriales bacterium
TCCCGAGCAGTTCCAGTATGACCTGCGGGCAGAGACACAGCGCTATTACAAGCTGTTCTACCATTACGATCTGACAGATGAGAAGTACGATGAGATGATGGTGGATTCGCTGCGAAAGTGATCGATAAAGCCTACCAGCCAGGCTGGTAGGCTTTTCGCTATGCTGGGGTCAGCGGGGTTCGGGGGCAGCGCCCTTGTGGTTCCCGCTATCGCTTCAGCGGGAAGCACACGGCGCGATCCGCCATGGTGATGCTCGTGATCGCTCCATGCGAACTTGCATTTCACCAAAATTCCAATAAAATGCAAGCGGATGATCCGGGAAAGCGCGGGATCGATTTTACACCGAGAATGTGTAGGCCGTGATCGTATCATATTTTTCGCCGGCCTTGAGCACGCAGGGCGCGAATTCCGGGTGGTTGACGGAATCCGGAAAGAATTGGGTTTCCAGGCAAAGTCCGCCGCGCTTTTCGTACGCCTTGCCGGACTTGCCCACGCGCTTGCCATCCAGGAAATTGCCAATGTAAAGCTGCACGCCCGGCTGATCGGTGGAAACCGCCATCTTGATGCCGCTGTCGGGGCTGTACACCTGGGCGATCTCGCGGTAGCCGGAGCCGTTCAGCGCATAATTGTGGTCAAACCCGCCGCCGAAACGCAGCTGCTCATCGGTGGCTTCGAACAAAAGCCCCTCGGCGATTGGGCGCATCGTCCGGAAATCAAACGGCGTGCCGGTCACATCCCGCAGCTCGCCGGTGGGGATGGCGTCCGCATCCACGATGGTCAGCCGGTCGGCCGCGATCATCAGATGGTGATTTACGACGCTGCCGGAGCCTTCGCCGGACAGGTTGAAATAGGAATGGTTGGTCAGGTTGCACAGCGTGTCCTTGTCCGAGGACGCCTCGTAGTGGATCTGAAGCTGGCAGCGCTCCGTCCAGGTATAGGTTGCGCGGACCTGCAGCGCGCCAGGGTAATTCTCCTCGCCGTCGGGGGAAGTGTACTCAAGCCGCAGGCTGCTCGTCTCTTCGTCCACGGTCGCCGTCCACAGCTTCTGGTCGAAGCCCACGTTGCCGCCGTGCAGGTGCTGGCCGTTGCTGTTCCGCGCCAGCTGCAGGGCGCGCCCGTTCAGCGCCGCCACGCCCTTGCCGATGCGGTTGCCCACTCGCCCGATCAGCGCGCCCAGGTAGCCGTCGTTGGGCTGGTAGGCTTCGGCCGAAGCGCAGCCCAGCGCCACGTCCACCAGCCGGCCATCCCGGTTGGGCACGCAAATGGCGGTGATGATGCCGCCATAGTTCGTGATCGAGACCCACGCGCCCAGCTTGTTGGTGAGGGTGTAGAGGTCGGCTTGCTCGCCCGATTTCAGGGTGCCGAACGGTTTCTTAGAGATCATGGGATTCACTCCTTACGCGTATTGTGTCTATCTGCATGATATCACTTTGGATGCTCCCCGGCAAGTGCTTGAAGGCGGGCAGGGAGTTTGTTCTGCCTGTCAAGACATTTTACTTGACAATCGCGTCCGGCCGTGTATAATAAATCGTGCGAAACAGACAAATCAGGGGGAGTGGCCGCCTTGGAAAAGCGCATGGAGCTCAACCTGTTGCTGGATTTTTACGGGCCGCTTTTGACCGAGCAGCGCCAGAAGGTGCTGAGCCTGTACTGCGAGGAAGACATGTCGCTGCAGGAAATCGCCGAAACCATGGGCATTACCCGCCAGGCGGTGCACGACGCGATTGCCCGCGCCAGCGAGCAGCTGAACGACTATGAATCCAAGCTGGGCACGCTGCGCCGCTACCGCAAGACCCAAACGGAGATGAACAGCGCCATCGAGCAGTTGGGCGCTGTGGTGGCCACCGAGGGCACGCAACGCGCGCTGGACGGCGCGCTCGCCGCGCTGAAGAACATCGACTGGATCGAGGAGTGAACCGCTGATGGCGTTTGAAGGTTTGACCGAAAAACTTGCCCAGGCGTTTAGAAAGCTAAACAGCAAGGGCAAGCTGACCGAACAGGATGTCAAGACCGCGATGCGCGAGGTGCGCATGGCGCTGCTCGAGGCCGATGTCAACTTCCTGGTGGTGAAGGATTTCATCGCCAAAGTCACCGAGAAGGCCGTGGGCTCCGACATCTTGGCCAGCCTCACCGCGGGCCAGCAGGTCATCAAGATCGTCAACGAAGAGCTGACCGAGCTGATGGGCGGCGCGAACGCCAAGCTGACGCACAGCTCGTCCATCCCGACCATTTACATGATGGCGGGCCTGCAGGGCGCGGGCAAGACCACCATGTGCGGCAAACTGGGCGGCATGCTGGTGAAGCAAGGCAAAAAGCCGCTGCTGGTGGCTTGTGACGTGTACCGCCCGGCGGCCATCAAGCAGCTGCAGGTGGTGGGCGCGGCGGTCAATGTGCCGGTGTTTGAGCAGGGCCAGGGCAAACCGGTGCAGATTGCCAAGGCCGCCGTTGAGCACGCGCGCTACTACGGGCTGGATCCGGTCATCATCGACACCGCCGGACGTCTGCACATCGACGAGAACCTGATGCAAGAGCTGCGCGACGTCAAAGCGGCCGTGAAACCCCAGGAGATCCTGCTGGTGGTGGACTCCATGACCGGCCAGGACGCCGTCAACGTGGCCGAGACGTTCAACAAAGAGCTGGGTGTGGACGGCGTGATCCTGACCAAGCTGGACGGCGACACACGCGGAGGCGCGGCGATCTCGGTCAAGGCCGTGACCGGCAAACCCATCAAGTTCGCGGGCGTCGGAGAGAAACTGACCGACATCGAGCCATTCTACCCCGAGCGCATGGCCTCCAGGATTCTGGGCATGGGCGACGTGCTCAGCCTGATCGAGAAAGCGCAGGAGAACCTGGATGACGCGGCGGCGGGCGAGCTGATCAGCAAGGTCAAAACCAGCAATTTCACGCTGGACGACTATATGGATCAGATGAACCAGCTCAAGAAAATGGGCTCGGTGGCCGACCTGCTCAAGATGATCCCCGGCATGGGCAACAAGCTGCAGGGCGTCGAGATTGACGAGGCGCAGGTGGGCAAATCGCAGGACAAGTCCATCGCCATCATTCGCTCCATGACCAGGCTTGAACGACGGAACCCCGACGTGCTCAACGCCTCTAGAAGGCGGCGCATCGCCGCCGGATCGGGCACCACCGTGCAGGATGTGAACCTGCTCATCAAGCAGTTCGAGCAGGCCCGCACCATGATGAAGCAGATGATCGGCGGCGGCAAGCGGGGCAAAATGAAAATGCCGTTCGGATTTGGAAGGTAGCATCACACGCGGGTGTGTTGTATATATTTTTTATCAAAAGAGCATTGGAGGAATTACCCATGGTCAAGATTCGCCTGAAGAGGATGGGCATGAAGAAGAAGCCGTTTTACCGCGTGGTCGTCACCGACGAGCGCAACGCCCGCGACGGCCGCTTTATCGAGGAGATCGGTTACTACAACCCGCTGACCGAGCCGGTGGATCTGAAGATCAACGCCGACCGCGCCAAGTACTGGCTGGGCGTGGGCGCGCAACCCACCGACACCACGCGTTCCTTGCTGAAGAAGTCTGGAGTCATCTCCTAAGAGGTGGTAGCATTGAATATTTCTGAGCTGGTCAAGTACGTGGCGCAGTCGCTGGTGGAGCACCCGGATGCCATCGACGTGCGAGAGGTGGAGAATCCGGACTCGATCGTGGTCGAGCTGCGCGTCGCGCCGGACGACATGGGCAAGGTGATCGGCAAGCAGGGCCGCATCGCCAAGTCCATCCGCATGGTGGTCAAGGCCGCCACGGCCAAGGACGCGAAGCCCGTCTTTGTCGAGATCATCTGAACTTGGAGGCGGGCCGCCGCGCCAGATCCGGCGTGTTAGCGGTTCTTTTCCCTTGGGGGCGCGTCCCTTTCCGCTCGGCGCAGCGCCGCTGCCCTCGGTTCGGTTCCGTGCCAGGCGGGGAAATCTCTCGCGAGTCCGCGGCAATCTGTCGTGCGGCGCGCGTCTGCGCCCGCCCCTTGCTGCTCTCTGTGGGGAACGGACAACTGTAGGGGCGCACATGGTGCGCCCGCTTTTCGTGGAGGTTTTATGCTTGACCCATTCTTGGTCATCGGCGAGGTTCTCAAGCCCCAGGGCGTGAAGGGCGAACTCAAGGTACGCCCGATTACTTGCGCTCCCCAGCGGTTTGAGGGCCTTTCGCAGGTGCACATGCTCGTGGATGGCCAGTACGCGCCCCAAAAAATCAGGGTCACCCGCATCGACCCGGACGCGGTGTATCTGATGCTGGAAGGCGTGAAGGATCGAAATGCCGCCGAAGCATACCGCGGCCAGCTGCTGTATGTCGACCGCGCCCACGCCGTGAAACTGCCGAAGGATGCCGAGTTCATCTGCGACCTGATCGGCTGCGTGGCCAGCGACGACAGCGGCCGCGAGATCGGCCGTCTTGCGGACGTGCTGCAGCCGGGCGGCAACGATGTGTATGTGTTCAAAGGCCCGCTGGGAGAAGTGCTGGTGCCCGCGCTGAAGAGCGTGGTGCTGAAGGTGGACGTGCGGGAGAAAACCATGCTGCTCAGCCGGGAGCGGCTCAGCGAAGTGGCGGTGTTCGATGAGGATTAAGGTGCTGACCATCTTTCCGGAGATGCTCCAGCCCGTGCTCTCGGGCAGCATCCTTGGGCGCGCGATCGACAAGGGGCTGATCGCGGTCGACCTGATCGACATCCGGCCCTACTCCGGGAACAAGCACAGGAACACCGACGACTACCCGTTTGGCGGCGGCGCGGGCATGGTGATGCTGGCGCAGCCGATCGTCGACGCCATGGAGGACAACACCAAAGAGGCGTGCAACCGGCGCAGGATCTACCTGTCGCCGCGCGGGCGCACCTTGAAGCAATCCGTCGTGGAGGAGCTGGCGGGGTACGACGAGCTGGTGCTGCTGTGCGGCCATTACGAGGGCGTGGACCAGCGCGCGATTGACCTGGTGATCGACGAGGAGCTGAGCATTGGCGACTATGTGCTCACCGGGGGCGAGCTTGCGGCGCTGGTGCTGATCGACGCTGTGGCCCGGTTGGTGCCCGGGGTGCTGGGCTCGGAAGCCTCCAGCGAGGACGAAAGCTTCTCCTCCGGCCTGCTGGAATACCCTCAGTACACCCGCCCGCGCTCGTATCGGGGGATGGATGTGCCCGAGGTGCTGCTGAACGGCAACCACGCCGAGATTGATAAGTGGCGGCGGGCGCAGGCATTGGCCATCACCAAAGCGCGCAGGCCGGATCTTCTGACTTAACAAAACTTGTGCTTGCCAAGCGTGTCCCATCTATGGTATAATGCGCTTTGTGAAATTGGGCGGTCCGCTGCCTGAATGCCAGGCATGAACGTCTCAGAGGGAAGGAGGACGAAAGATTATGAATGAGATCATCCGATCCATCGAGAGCGCCCAGTTGCGCTCCGATATCCCCGAGTTCGGCGTTGGCGACACCGTGCGCGTGCAGGTGAAGGTCGTCGAGGGCTCGCGTGAGCGCCTGCAGGCGTTTGAAGGCG
Source organism: Eubacteriales bacterium (assembly GCA_031549325.1). Lineage (GTDB taxonomy): Bacteria > Bacillota > Clostridia > Christensenellales > Aristaeellaceae > JAJDGF01. Next base: position 5,507 of record JAVBQA010000081.1, read on the forward strand.
TGGTCATCGCCCGCAGAAACGGTTCCGTCCGCGAGACGTTTACCGTGCGGCGCAGCAGCTATGGCGTGGGCGTTGAGCGCACGTTCCCGCTGCATTCCCCGCGCGTGGATTCCATCACCGTGACCCGCCGCGGCAAGGTGCGTCGCGCCAAGCTGTACTACCTGCGCAGCAGGAGCGGTAAGGCCGCCAAGGTCAAGGAGAGGTAAGACTTTTAGACAAAGCCGCGCTATGCGGCTTTGTTTTTATTGTTTCGGAGGACGCAATGCCGGATTTGAATTGGTACCCGGGCCACATGGCCAAATCCAGGAGATTGCTGCAGACTCAGCTCAAGGGCGTGGATGCGGTGATCGAGCTATGCGACGCCCGCGCGCCCATCGCCACCAGGAACCCCGACCTGAACGCGCTCACGGCGGGCAAGGCGCGCTGTTTGGTGCTGAACAAGTGCGACCTGGCGGACGACCGCCAGACGCGGCTGTGGCTTCAGTATTTCAAAGGCGCCGGACAGACGGCGCTGCGCTTCAACGCCAGCGGCGGGCCGACAAAGGAGATCCTTTCCGCCATCGAGGCCATGACGAGGGACTCCGTTGCGCGCATGAAAGCGCGCGGCGTGAACAAGACGGTGCGGCTCATGATCGTGGGCATCCCGAACGTCGGCAAGTCCAGCCTGATCAACCGGCTCAGGGGCGCGGCCATCGCAAAGGCGCAGGACCGGCCGGGCGTCACCCGGTCCACCCAGTGGGTGAAGGTGGGGCCGTATCTTGAGCTGCTGGACACGCCGGGCATGCTGTGGCCCAGGCTCGAGGATCAAAAGGCCGCCAGGCTGCTGGCGTACCTGGGATCAATTCGCGACCAAATCACCGACTCCGAGGGGCTGGCCGGGGAGCTGCTGCAGCTGCTGATCTCCGTGTCCCCGGAAGCGGCGGCGGCGCGGTTCAAGCTGCCCGAAGGGACAGACGCGGCGCAGGGCCCGGAGGCGCTGTTGGACGCGGCGTGCAGAGGGCGCGGCTGGCTGCTCAGCGGCGGGAGGCTGGACACCGAGCGCGGCGCGGCGCTGGTGCTGGACGAGTTCCGTGCGGGCAAGGTGGGCAGGATTACGATCGAGCCGTGTGTGCAATAAGGAACGCGGTGAGCGCAGTCCGCCCCGACATTGTGACGAAGGAGAAACAAAGCGATGTCCAGAGAGACGCCCGAAGCCAAGCTGACCAGGATGACCGAGCGCGAGCGCGCGCTGTGGGCGCGGGGCTGCGTCGTCGCCGGGATCGACGAGGTGGGGCGCGGGCCGCTGGTGGGGCCGGTCACATCGGCGTGCATCATCGTGCCTGAAAGCAAGCTGGTGCCGGGCGTGGACGACTCGAAAAAGCTCAGCGAGAAGAAGCGCGAGGCGCTGTTCGAGCGGCTGATGGATGCGGCCAGCTATGTGCGCTGGTCCAGCATGTCGGCGGCGGACATCGACCGGCTGAACATTCTCAATGCCACCAAGCTCACCATGGAGCGCGCCGCCGAAGGCGCGGAAAGCGCGCACTTTCTGGTGGACGCGGTCACGGGCCTGTCGCTGCCCGGGCCGGCGGAGTCCATCGTGCACGGCGACGCCTGCTGCTACATGATCGCCGCGGCCTCGATCATCGCCAAGGTGACGAGGGATCGTTACATGAGGGAACTTCACGAGAAGTATCCCGAGTACAACTTTCTCTCCAACAAGGGTTACGGCACGGCGGAGCACATCGCGGCGCTAAAGGCTTACGGTCCCTGCCCTGAGCATCGGCGGAGCTTCCTCAAAAACATCTTGGGAGCCAACCCATGAACACCCGCAGGCAGGGCACGGCCTACGAGCGCGTGGCGGAGGAATTCCTGATTCGGCAGGGCGCGAAAATCCTGGCCCGCAATGTTCGCGGCGCGGGCGGGGAGATCGACCTGATCGCGCAGATGGACGGCGCCACGGTGTTCGTGGAGGTCAAGCAGCGCAGCACGGATCAAAAGGGAACGCCGGGTGAGGCGGTGGACAGGGCCAAACAGCGGCGCATCTGCCGCGCGGCGCTGGTGTACATCAAGCAACACGGGCTGATGGACGCCCGCCTGCGCTTTGACGTGGTGGAGATCCTGGATGACCGGATCCGCCACGTCAAAAGCGCGTTTGCGTATCAAGGGTAATCTCTTGCTTTTGAGCACATTTGGCTGACAAGGCGGCGCAGGGTTTTCGATGCGCCGCAAGGGGACGGCGCGAGGCGTCGCCGGCGGCCGTGCTGAGCGGAGAACGACATGGCGGCACGCGAAAAGATATGCAAACACCGGCTATATTTGCCAAGTTGCTCCAAGACGGCGTTGACGAAGCGCCGTTTTTCGTGTATTATAAGTAGGAATTTCGTGCATGATCGTCCGTGAGGGACCCGACAAACCAGAAAGCGCGGTATCACCATGAAAAAAACGCTGGCGCTCGTGTGCCTGATGCTGATGTTGCTGCCAGGCATTGCCCGGGCGGAGAACCTGATTTTGAACGGCGGCTTTGAGGAGCTCGGCGACGACGGGCTGCCCGTGTACTGGGAGCACAGCGCCTGGATGGCCGGCGTGGACTATACCATGTACGCCGTGTCGAACGTGAGCAACGCGGGGCAAAACGCCGCGCTGATCGTGTCCGACAAGCCCAATGACGCCAGGTTCATCCAAACCGTGCCCGTCGAGCCCAACACCACCTACCAGATCAGCTGCATGGTGCGAGCCGAGGGCATTGACCCGGAGAAGAGCGGCGCGGGCATCTCGGTGCAGGACACGTTTGTTTCCTCCGAATACGCATACGACACGGGCAATGGCTGGGTGAAACTGGTTCTGACCGGCACCACCGGCGAACACCAGAGCGAGATGAGCGTCATGGCGCGCGTCGGCGGCTATGGCTCGCTGAACACAGGCAGCGCCTGGTTCGACGAGTTCAGCATGGAGCGCGTTGAGAACGCCATGCTGGATGAGGTTCCGGTCAGCTTTGCCACGCTGCCGCCCGCCAATGCCGAAGCGGGCCATGAGGCCGATTCCGCAACAGAAGGGCTGCTGCCGCGCTTCGGCGACATCGCGTTCCTGCTGGTGCTGGGCGCGCTGTTTGTGTTGCTGTGCATGCTGATGCTCATGGGCGTGGGGCGCGGCGGCCTGGACCTCAACCAGAAGGGAGGCACCGGCCGCGACAAGCTGTTCTGGATTCTGATGATCGCGCTTCTCGTCCGGCTGATCCTCTCGGCGCTCGTGCGCGGCTACGGCGTGGACATGACCGACTTCGAGCTGTGGGGCGAGCGCGTGGCGCTGGTCGGGCCGGATCGGTTCTATGCGCCCGACTACTTCTGCGATTACCCGCCGGGCTACCTGTATGTGCTGGGGGCGCTGGAGGGCCTGCGGGAGCTGCTGCGCATCCCGTTCGACTCGCAGCTGCACTGGGTGCTGATCAAGCTGGTGCCGGTGGCGCTGGATATCTTGGGCGCCGCGCTGCTGTTTAAGGTCGCCAAAAAGCTCACCGGCCAGACCACCGCGCTGATGCTGGCAGCGTTCTATGCGTTCAATCCCGCCGCCATTCTGAACTCGGCGGGCTGGGGCCAGATCGACGCCGTGCTGGCGACGCTGCTGATGCTGTCCATCTATCTGGTCATGAAGGGCAAGTGGATATGGGCGCTGCCCGTGTTCGGCGTGGCGGTGCTGATGAAACCGCAGGCGCTGATGTTCGGCCCACTGGGGCTGCTGGCGGCGGTGATGGCGGTCGTCAACAGCGAGAACAGGGGCAAGGCGTTGCGCCAGGTGCTGCTGGGCATTCTGCTGATGCTCGCCGTGATGGCGGGGATGTGCCTGCCGTTTGTTTCTTCACTGAACCCGGGCTACGCGACCGACCCGGATTTCATGACCGTCAACCCGCTGTTTTGGGTGATCCGGCTGTTCGGGCAGACGCTGAGCTCCTATAGCTATCTGAGCGTGAACGCCTGCAACGTGTGGACGCTGCTCGACATGAATTGGTCTGCGATCGACGAAAACATGACCTTGGGGATCTTCGGCTGGCTGATGATGGGGCTGAGCTACGTCTATGCGGGTTACCTTTATCTGCGCTCGAAGGATGTGAACAAGCTGCCGCTGGTCTGTGCGCTGGCGCTGACGCTCATCTTCTGCCTGGGGCCCAAGATGCACGAGCGATACCTGTTCCCGGTGTTGTTGCTGCTGCTCTTCGCTTACATGGAGGACATGGACGTTCGGCTGCTGATCGGGTTTGTGGTGCTCAGCTTCACCCAGTTCATCAACGCCGCGCTGGTGCTGAGATCCGACCACCTGCAGTCCAGCGAACAAATCCTGAACGCGGCCATCTCGCTGCTGAATCTGCTGTCCGCCGGGCTGCTCTCCTGGACGGGCTGGGATCTGTGCGCGCGCAGCCGCTCGATCGTGATCACGCGGGTGTATCAGTCCCCGGGCCAGCGCCCCAGCCCCGCCCAGGAGATGCGGCGCGGGCGATTCATCGACAACACCTTCAAACCCAGGGATTACCGGTTGAACATGCGCCTGCGTGACTGGGCGTTGATGCTGGTTTTGACCGGGCTTTCCGCCGTGCTGCTGCTGACGGGCCTGGGCGATCGTGTGGCGCCGGTGACCGAGTGGACGAGCAGCGCGCCGGGCGAGCAGGTCACCTTTGACCTCGGAGAAGTGCAGCCGTTCCATATGGCGTACTACGGCGGCATCTCGGATGTGAACTTCAAGGTGCAGGTGTCGGATGACAACGAGGTCTGGTCCAAGGAGTACTACGCGCTGTACAACGACGGTCAGGTGTTCCGCTGGATGTGGTACCGCCCTCATGTGGAGGATCCGGACAGCGACGAAGGCTATTCGCCGCTGGAGGGAGACGACGCGGGCACGGGCGGCGAGTACGGCGAGTTTCCGCTGATCACGGCGCGCTACATCAGGCTCACCATGTCCGCCCGGGGCGCCAGCCTGTTCGAGGTGGCATTCCAGGGCCCGGACGGCGCGGTGCTGCCCATCTCCGCCATCCACACCGCCGGCGCGCGGAGCGAGGGCGCCAAGGACGCCAAGCTGCTGATCGACGAACAAAACACCGTGCCGCTGAAGCCATCCTACATGAGCGGCACCTATTTCGACGAGATCTATCACGCGCGCACAGCCTATGAGAACATCCATGGCCTGCACAGCCTGGAGTACACGCACCCGCCGCTCGGGAAGCTGCTGATCGCCGTCGGCATCCAGCTGTTTGGCATGAACCCGTTTGGCTGGCGGTTTATGGGCGCGCTGTTCGGCATTTTGATGGTGCCGCTGATGTACCTGCTGGCCAAGCAGTTGCTGAAGCGGTCGAGCTTCGCGTTCATCGCCTCGTTCCTGATGGCCGTGGACTGCATGCACTTCACCCAGACCCGCATCGCCACCATCGATTCGTTCGCGGTGTTCTTCATTATGCTGATGTACCTGTTCATGCTGCGCTACATGCAAATGAGCTTCTATCACCAAAAGCTGTGGCGCACGCTGATCCCGCTGGGGCTGTGCGGCATCACGATGGGGCTGGGCATCGCCACCAAGTGGATCGACATCTACGCCGCCGCAGGGCTGGCCGTGCTATTCTTCATTTCGCTAGGCACGCGCTACAGGGAGCACCGCTACGTGCGCGCTCACATGCCCGACTTTGAGGACGGCCGAAAGCGCATCGCCACCCGCGTCAGCCGGCAGTTCGGGAACAACACATCGGTCACCCTGGTTTGGTGCGTGATGTTCTTCCTGGTGATCCCGGCGCTGATCTACTACTTCTCGTACTACTGGCAGCTCACGCCCGACGGCGCCTTCAATCTCCCCGGGGTTTGGAAAACCCAGCTGAGCATGTTCAGCTACCACAGGGGGTTGTCCTATGACACCCACCTGTTCAAGTCCCCCTGGTATCAGTGGCCGGTGATCGCCTGGCCTATGTGGTATTACACGGGCAGGGACTATCTGCAGAGCAGCATCGTGTCCTCGATCTCATGCATGGGCAACCCGGTGGTGTTCTGGGGCGGGTTTGTGGCCATGGTGATCGTGCTCGGCCGGCTGGCGTGGCACGCCTTGGCCGGCGTCATCAATGCGCTGGCGCGCTTCCTCAGCGGCGCCGAGGTGCTGCCCCAGGGCACGCTGGACCGGCGCTGGATGTTCGTGGGGCTCGCGTTCCTGTCGCAGTATCTGCCGTGGGTGCTGGTTCCAAGGTCCACGTTTATGTATCACTACTTCGCCTCGGTGCCGTTCATCATCCTGGCCACCGCGCTGATGTTCGAGTGGATGCGCAAGAAGAGCGTGCTGGCGTTCAAGCTCACATCCATGATCTACTGCGTGGCGGCGCTGCTGCTGTTCGCGTTTTTCTACCCGATCTGCTCGGGAATCGAGATCCCGCGCTGGTACGCGCAGAATTTGCGATGGTTCCATTGGATCAATTACAACTGATGTGTAAGGGCTGGCGAGCCGTGATTGCCGCGACAGAACCGGGTCTTTGGCGGGCCGCTGTGCCCGCGGGGGCGCATGGTGTGCGCCCAAGCCCCAAAATCCCGCGAAATTGGTCTAATCTGTGTAGCATTCACATATGAAGAAAGGGGTATGCCAGTGCTTGCCACGGTGCTGAGCTACGGCCTGATGGGCATCGACGGGTTCCAGGTGATGGTCGAGGTCAACGTGTCGCCCGGGCTGCCCGCATTCGAGGTGGTCGGGCTGCCCGACGCCGCCGTCAAAGAATCGCGGGAGCGGGTGCGCACCGCGCTGAAGAACAGCGGTTTTGGCTTCCCGGATGACCGGATCACGGTGAACCTTGCCCCCGCCGACCTGAAGAAGGAAGGCCCTGTGTTCGACTTGCCCATTGCCATTGGGGTGATCGCGGCCGAAGGACGGCTGCCGCTTGCCGCGCTGTCCGGCGTGGCGGTGGTGGGAGAGCTGTCGCTGGACGGCTCCATCCGGCCCATGCGGGGCGCGCTGCCGATTGCCATCAGCGCGCGCGAGCAGGGCGTGAAGGCCATTGTCCTGCCCCGAGCCAGCGCCGCTGAAGTGGCGTGTGTCGAGGGGATCGAAGTGTTGCCCGCCTGCCATCTGCGGGACGTGGCCTTGCACTTTCGGGGGGACAAGTTGCTGGAGCCCCAACCCAAGACCAGGTACCGGGAGCTGCTGCGCGAGCGCCAGCCGCAGGCCGATTTCAGCTTTGTCAAAGGCCAGAAGAGCGCCAAGCGGGCGCTAGAGATTGCCGCCGCTGGCGGGCACAACGTGCTGATGATCGGGCCGCCCGGCTCGGGCAAGACGCTTCTGAGTTCCTGCGTGCCGGGCATCCTGCCCGAGATGAGTTTTGAGGAAGCGCTAGAAGCCACGCGCATCCATTCCATTGCGGGCTCGGTTCCCGAAACCGGGCTGTTGGCCGAGCGGCCGTTCCGGTCGCCGCACCACACCGCCTCACCCGCGTCCATGGTGGGCGGCGGGGTCAGCGCGCTGCCGGGTGAGATCAGCAAAGCGCACCACGGCGTGCTGTTTCTGGACGAGTTGCCCGAGTACCGCCGCGACGTGCTGGAGGTGCTGCGCCAGCCCATGGAGGATGGCAAAGTGACCGTCACCCGAGTGGGCGCGCAGATGACCTACCCCAGCGCGTTCATGCTGATCTGCTCCATGAATCCCTGCCCCTGCGGGCATTACGGGTCGCGCGCCGGCCAGTGCCGCTGCACGCCCGCGCAGATCCGGCGCTATTTGAACAAGATTTCCGGACCGCTGCTCGACAGGATCGACATGCACATTGAGGTCGAAAACATTCCGGCGGAGCGGTTGGCGGGCGTTGCGGGCGAGGAGGCTTCAAGCGCCGTGCGCGAGCGGGTAGAGCAAGCCCGCGCGGTGCAGCGCGAGCGCTATTCGGGCCAGGCCGTCAGCTGCAACGCGCGGCTAAACGCCAAGACGCTGAACCGCTTCTGCCCAATGACGCCGGAGGCGGAGGACACGCTAAAACAGGCCTCCGAGGCCATGGGACTCAGCAACCGCGCCTACACCCGCATTCTGAAGCTGGGGAGAACCATCGCGGATCTCGCGGGGGGTGGCGCGATCCAGACCGATCACATCCTGGAAGCCGTGCAATACAGAACGCTTGACCGAAAATACTGGGGATAAAGAGTAAAGAGGAACGCAGCGCATGGATTACACCGCCATGGATCAATACTGGATCTGGCTGTCCAGCGTGGAAGGCTTGGGGCCAAAGCGGTTTTACCAGCTGATGAGCGAGTACGAGGACGCCCGCAGCGTGTGGGACAATGTGGGCGAGCAGATGCGCTTTCTCGGGAAGCAGACCTATCAGAACCTGCTGAGCGCGCGCACCGAGCAGTACCTATATTCACTGTTTGCCACGCTCGACCAGAAGGGCATCCGCGCCATCTCGCGGCTGAGCGACTTCTATCCTTCCAGGCTGACCGATATTTACGACCCGCCGCCCGTGCTGTACACAAAGGGCGATCCCTCGCTTTTGAGCGAGGAGAGACTGTTCGCGGTGGTGGGCACCAGACGGCCCACCCACGACGGCAAGCGCGCCGCGTATGAGATTTCCGAGGGCTTGGCGAGGCAGGGCGTGACGGTGGTCTCGGGCATGGCGCGGGGCATTGACACCTGTGCGCACACGGGGGCGCTGAGGCCCGAGGACGGCAGGACCGTGGCGGTGCTCGGGTGCGGGGTGGACGTGGTTTACCCGCCTGAGAATGACAAGCTGGAGCGAGAGATTCTGGATCGGGGCGGCTGCGTGGTTTCGGAGTACACGCCGGGCGCCCAGCCCCTTCCGGGCAATTTCCCGCAGAGGAACCGGATCATCTCCGGGCTGTGCCCAGGCGCTCTGATTGTAGAAGCAGCGCCCGGCAGCGGCGCGATGATCACCGCCAATCTGGCGCTGGATCAGAACCGGGACGTGTTCGTGGTGCCCGGCTCGATCTACTCCAACCTCAGCATTGAGCCCAACCGCCTGTTGCTGACCGGGGCGGCCCCGGTGCTCTCCGCGTGGGACATCCTGGAGCATTATCGCTGGGCCGAGCGCTCAGACCCCGGCGCGAAGAAAGAGCAGGTAAGCTTGACCGACGAGGAGCGCGCCATCGTGGAGCCGCTGTTGTCCGAGGCGCTGTCCTTCGATGAAATCGCCCAAAAGGTTGAGTTTCCGAGCAACAGACTGAATTCGCTCTTGACAATGCTCGAATTGCGCGGAATAATAAGCAAGGTACCCGGCGGGTACTACAGGGCAAAATGAATCACAGGCCGTCACAGCCAAACACCATATGGAGGAACATCAATGGCAGCATCTTACAAACTGGTCATCGTAGAGTCGCCCGCCAAGGCGCGGACGATCGGCAAATTTTTGGGCCGAGGCTATAAGGTCGAGGCCTCCCACGGGCATGTGCGCGACCTGCCCAAGTCCCAGATCGGCGTGGATGTGGAGCACGGCTTCGAGCCGAAATACATCACCATTCGCGGGCGGGGAGACATCCTGGACAAGATCAGAAAAGAGGCCAAGAACGCCAGCAAGATCCTGCTGGCGACTGACCCTGACCGCGAAGGGGAGGCCATTTCCTGGCACCTTTCCAAGGTGCTGAACATTCCGGACGCCGAGCCCTGCCGGGTGGAGTTTCACGAGATCACCGGCAAGGCCGTCAAAAACGCCATCAAGCAGAGCCGCCCGATCGACTACAATCTGGTCAATGCCCAGCAGGCACGGCGCGTGCTGGACAGGTTGGTGGGCTATAAAATCAGCCCGTTGCTGTGGGCGAAGGTGCGCAAAGGGCTTTCCGCCGGGCGCGTGCAGTCGGTGGCCACCAACATCATCTGTGACCGCGAAAAGGAAATCGAGGATTTCGTGCCCGAGGAGTACTGGAACCTGACGGCCCAGTTCGAGGCGGACAAGATCAAGTTTAAGGCGCGCTTCTACGGCGAAAACGGCGAGAAGCTGGAGCTCACGAGCAAAGAGGTAACCGACCGCGTGCTGGAACAGATGAAGCGCGAGGCGTTTTCCATCACCAGCGCCAAGTGGGGCGAGCGCAAGAAAAATCCCGCCGCGCCGTTCACCACGTCGAACCTGCAGCAGGAAGCCTCGCGCAAGCTCGGCTTCACCACCCAGAAGACCATGCAGGTTGCGCAGCAGCTCTACGAGGGCGTGGACATCGAGGGCGTGGGCACGCTGGGTCTGGTGTCTTACATTCGTACCGACTCCACCCGCATCTCCGAGGAGGCCATCGAGGGGGTGCGCGAGCACATCCAAAAGGTCTTTGGCGACAAGTATTTGCCGGAGGAACCCAACGTCTACAAGAGCCGCAAAACCGCCCAGGACGCCCACGAAGCCATCCGCCCCACGGATATCGTGTACACGCCCGATTCCATCAAGGCGTCGCTGACCCGCGACCAGTTCAAGCTGTACAAGCTGATCTATTCGCGCTTTGTGGCCAGCCAGATGACCCCAGCCGTCTACGACACGCTGAGCTGCGAGATCTCGGGGGACAAGCTGTCCTTCCGCTTCGGCGGCCAGAAGCTGCGCTTCGCGGGCTACACGGCGGTTTATGAAGAGGTGCTGGACGATGCACAGGCCGAGGAGGATCTGGCGATCCCCGACCTCAAAGAGGGCATGGCGGTGAAGCTGATCGATTCCGAGTCCGAACAGAAGTTCACCCAGCCGCCTCCCCGCTACACCGAGGCGTCGCTGGTGCGCGTGCTCGAAGAAAAGGGCATCGGCCGGCCGTCCACCTATGCGCCGACGATCACCACCATCATGGCGCGCGGCTACATCGCCCGGGAGAACAAGCGGCTGCACCCGACGGAGCTTGGGAATGTCGTCAACGAGCTGATGCAGAACAACTTTCCCGACATCGTGGACATCGCCTTTACCGCCGACATGGAGGAGAAGCTGGATGATGTGGAGCTTGGCCAGAGCGACTGGCACAAGCTGATCGGGGATTTCTATGGCCCGTTCGAGCAGACGCTGACGAAGGCCGAGGCCAGCATCGAGAAGGTTTCCATCGAAGATCAGGTGTCCGATATCCCGTGCGAGAAGTGCGGCGCGATGATGGTGTACAAGATGGGGCGCTACGGGAAGTTCCTGGCGTGCCCGAATTTTCCGAACTGCCGCCACACCATGGCGCTGCTGAAGGACATTGGCGTGCCTTGTCCCGAGTGCGGCGGGCGGCTGCTTGAGCGCATCTCGCGCAAGGGCAGGAAGTTCTATGGCTGCGAGAAATACCCGGATTGCCAGTTCGTCAGCTGGGACTTGCCGGTTCAGCAGAAGTGCCCCGAGTGCTCGGGACGCATGGTGCTCAAGCGCGGCCGCAAGGGTGAAGTGTTCCACGTGTGCGTCAATGAGCAGTGCCGCCATCGCGAGCAGGTCGAAACCGAAGGGGAAAACGCGGGTGGCGATGACGAGTAAGCATAGGGTGCGCGTGATCGGCGGGGGCCTGGCGGGCTGCGAGGCCGCCTGGCAACTGATCCGCAGGGGGATTCCGGTGACGATCTACGAGATGCGCCCCCAGCGCCGAACGCCCGCCCATGAGACGGATAACCTGTGCGAGCTGGTGTGCTCAAACTCGCTGAAGGCCGAGCATCTGACCAACGCCTCCGGCCTGCTGAAGGCCGAGATGGACAAGCTGGATTCGCTGGTGCTTCGGGCCGCGCAAGCCGCCCGTGTGCCTGCCGGCGGCGCGCTGGCGGTGGACAGACAGCGGTTCTCCGAGGAAGTGGAGAAAACGCTGCTGAGCCACCCCCTGGTGGAGCTTGTGCGAGAGCCCTTCGATACATTCCCGGATGGCCCGGCGATCATCGCCACCGGCCCTTTGACCGACGCGGCGATGGCCCAGGCCATCATCGAAAAGACCGGCGCGGACTGCCTGCGGTTTTTCGACGCGGCAGCGCCCATCGTGACGGCTGAGTCTCTGAACATGGACAGAATTTTCCGCGCCTCGCGCTACGGCAAGGGTGATGACTACCTGAACTGTCCGATGAACGAGGCGGAATACGAGGCGTTTTATGAGGCGCTGCTCGGAGCCGAGCTGGCCACGCCTCACGATTTTGAGAAAAAGCTGGTGTTTGAGGGTTGCCTCGCGGTGGAGATCCTGGCCTCACGCGGCAAGATGACGCTGGCTTTCGGCCCGCTGAAACCGGTAGGCCTGGACGATCCAAGGACGGGCCGGGAACCTTTCGCCGTGGTGCAGCTTCGGCAGGACAACCTGCAGGGCACGCTGTACAATCTCGTCGGTTTCCAGACCCGGCTCAAGTGGGGCGAACAGAAGCGCGTGTTTTCCATGATTCCGGGGCTGGAGAACGCCGAGTTTGTGCGTTACGGCGTGATGCACCGAAACACGTTCCTGAACAGCCCGGGGTTGTTGGCCAGCAACTACGCCTGGAAGGACGACCCAAGCATCCGCTTCGCCGGACAGCTGACCGGCGTCGAGGGCTACATGGAGTCGGCGTCGTCTGGGCTGATCGCCGGGCGGAATCTCGCGCGGATGCTGCTGAATGAACCGGAGATCGACTTCACAAACCAGACCGTCATCGGCGCGCTGGCCGCCTACGTGGCCACGCCCAACAGGGATTTTCAGCCCATGAATGCGAATTTCGGACTTTTAACACCGCTGACAAACCGTGTTCGAGGGAAACGGTTAAGATATGAGCAACTTGCGGAGCGCTCGCTTCGTCAGATGGATCAGATTGTCAGCGCCATGCAGGCGGAGGAAACGAAAAATGATTAGAGGAACCACCATCTGCGCCGTGAAAAAGAACGGCCAGTGCGCCATCGCGGGCGATGGTCAGGTCACCATGGGGCAGAGCACCATCATGAAGATGGGCGCGAAAAAGGTGCGCCGCATCTTCGACGAGCAGGTCGTGATCGGCTTCGCGGGCTCGGTGGCGGACGCGTTCGCGCTAAGTGAAAAATTCGAGGAAAAGCTGAAGCAGTTTTCGGGCAACTTGCCCCGTGCGGCCGTCGAGCTTGCGCAGGAGTGGCGCATGGACAAGGCCATGCGCAAGCTCGAGGCGATGCTGCTGTGCGCCGACAAGGAAAACCTGATGCTGGTTTCCGGCACGGGCGAGGTCATCGAGCCGGACGACGGCATCCTGGCCATCGGCTCGGGCGGCAACTACGCGCTGGCCGCCGCGCGCGCGCTGTATGAAAACACCGAGCTTTCGGCCAGGGACATCGCTGAAAAAGCACTGCACATCGCGGCGTCTATCTGCGTGTTCACCAACGACAACGTCATCATTGAAATCGTATAAGCGATCATAGGAGCAAACCAATATGAACAAATTGACCCCGCGCGAGATCGTTCGCGAGCTGGACCGCTACATCATTGGCCAGGACGCCGCCAAAAGGGCCGTGGCCGTTGCTTTGCGCAACCGCTACCGCCGCGCCATGCTGCCGGAGGACATTCGCGAGGAAGTCACCCCCAAACACATCCTGATGATGGGGCCGACGGGCGTGGGCAAGACCGAGATCGCCCGCCGCTTGGCGAAACTTGTGGACGCGCCGTTCGTCAAGGTGGAGGCCACCAAATTCACGGAAGTGGGCTATGTCGGGCGCGACGTGGACTCCATCATTCGCGACCTGGTCGAGGCCGCCATCCGGCTCATCAAGGAGCAGCACAGCGAGCGCGTGCGCGAAAAGGCCAGGAAGTCCGCAGAAGAGCGGCTGGTGGATCTGATCGTGAAGCCGGTCAAAAAGAGCAATCCCATTGACATTCTGCTGGGCAACAAGCCCAAGGAGCCTGAGCAGAGCGAGGGCGAACGGCAGACCCAGCGCCAGAAGCGGGACGAGGTCAAGCAGCGCCTTCTCGCGGGTGAGCTGGAGCACACGATCGTCGAAGTGGAAGTCGAGGAGAGCGCCCCGAGGAGCGAGATCCCCGGCACCGACGTCAGCATGAACGACATGCTGGGCTCCATCCTGCCCAAGAAGACCAAGCTCAGAAAGGTCGAGGTGTCCGAGGCGCGGCGGATCCTGCGCGCCGAAGAAGAGCAGAGCATGATCGACATGGACGCCGTGTATTCCGAGGCGATCCGGAAGGCGGAGCAGGACGGCATCGTGTTCCTGGACGAGATCGACAAGGTGGCCGGAAAGGCCAGCGGCCACGGGCCGGACGTGTCGCGCGAGGGCGTTCAGCGGGATATCCTGCCGATCGTCGAGGGTTCGACCGTGCCGACCAAGTATGGCCCGGTTAAAACAGACCATGTTCTGTTTATCGCGGCCGGCGCGTTCCATGTTTCAAAGGTCTCCGACCTGATCCCCGAGCTGCAGGGCCGCTTCCCGGTGCGCGTCAGCCTGAAGCCGCTGACGAAAGAGGACTATCAGAGAATCCTCGTGCAGCCCGAGAATGCGCTGATCAGGCAGTACCAGGCGCTGCTGAGGGTAGACAACGTGAACCTGGTGTTTCTTGACAGCGCGCTGGATGCCATCGCCGAGTATGCCTGGCTGGCCAACGAGAACAGCGAGAACATCGGCGCCCGGAGGCTTCACACCGTGCTCGAGTCCATTCTCTCGGACATCGCGTTCAACGCTGGCGGCGGCGACGCTCCCGAGGTCGAGGTCAGGGTAGACGAGGACTACGTCAAAGCCCAGCTGAACGAGGACTATAAAGAGCAGGATCTCAGGAAATACATCCTATAAAACCCAACAGTCTTGATGGCAGCAAGGAAACTTCTGCCATCTTATTGCGTTTTATGGCAAATTCAGAAAACATGGCGCTTGTAGTTGCGAATCTTCTGGCGAACACCGCTTCCTAAAGGGGCGGATTGTTGTGTAAAATTGACAACAAGGGCGGCGAGAGCCGCCTTTTTTTGTGCCTATGTATCCGGTTGCGCCGAATCGGCCAAAATACGCGCAAAGAATACGCCGAAACGGGAGGATACTATGAAAGCGATCATCATGGCGGGCGGCGAAGGCACGCGGCTGCGCCCGCTGACCTGCGACTGCCCCAAACCCATGGTGCCGGTGATGGACAAGCCTGTGATGGCCTATGCGCTGCAGCTGCTGAAGAGCCACGGTGTTGTGGACGTGGGCGTGACGCTGGCCTACTTGCCCGGGCAGGTGCAGGACTTCTTTGGCGATGGCGAGGAGTACGGCGTGCGGCTGCAATACTTTGTGGAGCAGACGCCGCTGGGCACTGCGGGCAGCGTGAAGCAAGCGGCAGCGATGCTGGACGAGACATTTTGCGTGTTGTCAGGCGATGGGTTGACCGACTGCGACCTGAGCGCGGCGCTGGCGTTTCACCAATCCTCCGGCGCCAAGGCCACCATGGTGCTGAAGAAGCTGGACGAACCGCTGGAGTACGGCGTGGTGGTGCTGGAGCAGGATGGGCGCGTGCGCGAGTTCGTGGAAAAGCCGGGCTGGGGCGAGGTGTTCTCGGACACCGTGAACACCGGCATTTACATCCTGGAGCCGGAGGTGCTGCAGCTGATCCCGGACGGGCGGCCGTACGACTTCGGGCGCGAGCTGTTTCCGCTGCTGGTGCAGAAAGGGGAGCCGGTGTTCGGTCACATAATGGACGGCTACTGGTGCGACATCGGCGACATCCCGGCTTACCTGCGCGCCCACATGGACGCCATGGACGGGCGGGTGAAGCTGATCGGGCATGCGAAAGGCGCTGTGGTTAAGGCCCCTGGCGCGCTGATCGACAGGGGGGCGGTTTTGGAGGGGCCTTGCCTGATCGCAGACGGCGCGCGGGTGATGCAAGGCGCAAAGGTGGGTCCGTATGCGGTGGTGGGCGAGGGCAGCGTGGTGATGCCGCGGGCCAGCGTGAAGCGCTCGGTGATCTGGCGGGGAGCCACCGTCGGCGTCGGGGCGCAGCTGCGGGGCTGCGTGATTCAGGACGGCTCCACGGCAGGCGAGGATTGCTCGATGTTTGAGGAGTGCGTGCTGGCAAACTCCGCCGAGCTTGGGCAGGGCGCTACGCTGATGCCTGCTGTGAAGGTGTGGCCCCACAAGCGCGTGCTGCCCGGTGAAAGGCTGGACAAGAACCTGATCTGGGGCGGCGCGGACCGTCAGCGTTACGAGGGCGGCCGCATCCGCGTGTGCTCTCCCAGCGAGGCGGTGCGCGGCGCGGAGGGCTACGCCGCCGCGCTGAAGCCGGGCTTGGCGCTGATCGGGCGGGATGCCAGCATCGAGGCGCTGGCCTATAGCCGCGCAGCGGCGGCGGCGCTGATCGCCCAGGGCGTGCAGCTGATCGACGTGGGTGCGGTCACCACGCCCCAGCTGCGCTACACCATGGGCGGGATGGGCGCGGAGGGCGCGCTGTATGTGGGCAAGGACTACATGCTGCCGCTGGGGGAGGAAGGTCTGCTGATCTCGCGCGCTGACCAACGCAAGCTGCGCGCCGCGCTGATGCACGAGCAGGGCCAGAGCCCCTTCAGCCGCGCGGTGCAGGCCCCGGTGTCCGTGATGCGCTCGGATTTGCAGTATATCCAGATGCTGGTGAACTCGGTTGATGCCCGCGCCATCGCCCAGCGAAAGCAGCGCGTGGCGGTGTTTGCCGAGGATCAGCAGCTGCTCAGCCTGGCCGAGCGCGCGCTGCGCCGTTGCGGCTTGCTGGTGCGGGCTGAGTGGGAAAAGGAAATGATGGATCTGGATTCCTTTGAGATCGGGGTTTGGCTGTCCAGCGACGGCGAGCAGGCCATGTTTTCGGATGCGGTGGGCATGATCGGGGAGCCCGAGCGCCAGATGCTGCTGGCCTGGGCGGCGCTGGAGGACGGTGCGAAGAAGCTGATCGTGCCGGTGGGCGCGACCGACGGCATCCTGCAGCTGATCGAGAGCTACGGCGCCCAGCCCATCAAGACGAAGAGCGACAGCGCCGAGTGGCTGGCCCAGCTGCGCGCCGAGGACAAGGGACAATTTCGCATGCACACAGATGGGTTGTATGCCGCGCTGCAGCTGATCGAGCACCTGATGGTGGCCGGGCTGACGCTGCGCGGCCTGCTCCGAAGGCTGCCCCAGCTGCACCGGGCCTCCCGCGCGGTGCCGGTGGAGCTGCGCGACAAGGGCGCGCTGCTGCGCAGGCTTTCCGAGAAGTTCCCGGATGCCGACCTGAGCGACGGAATCCGCCTGGACGACGAGCGCGGGTGGGCCTGGGTCAGCCCGGGCGGCGATCTGCGCCAGTGCATGATCGTGGCTGAGTCGTACAAAGCCGAGCTGGCGGGGGAGTTGTGCGCATTCTACTCGGGGGAGCTGGAGCGGTTGATGAAGGCCCAGCAGGCCGAAAAAACATAATATTGCCTTTTGCGCAAGAGTATGTTATAATTCACACAAATTGACAAGCTTACATAGGAAAGGAACGTGCGAGAGATGGGCAAGTTTACCGTAAAGGCCTCGAAGAGCGGCGAGTTTTACTTCGATCTCAAAGCCAGCAACGGCGAGGTCATCGGCAAGAGCCAGATGTACAACACCGAGGAAGCCTGCCTGAACGGAATCAAAAGCGTCAAGGAAAACGCGGGCGTGCACGTCGAGGACCAGACCGGCAAGGAGCACCCCAACTATTCGCATCCCAAGTTCGAAATCTACAGGGGCAAGGACGAGCAGTTCTATTTCCGCCTGGTGGCCAAGAACGGCCAGAACATTCTGGCCAGCGAGGGCTACACCGCAAAGGAGAGCTGCAACAAGGGCATCCTGTCTGTGGGCAAGAATGCGCCTGAAGCGCCCGTCGAGCACGAAAAGTAAGCGTATGAGGCGCCATCCTTCCCGGATCGCGGGAAGGGTGGCTTTTTTTCGGAGCGAAGGGAGGGGGTTTGTCATGATTCGTGTGCTGGTTTGGAACGAGTTTGTGCAAGAGAACCGGGAGGGAAAGGAACCCATTTTGGCGGTGCACCCGCGCGGCATCCACGAGACGATTGCCGGATTTCTGAAGGACGACGCGCTGTCCGTCCGGGTGGCTACGCTGAACATGCCGGAGTGCGGGCTGAGCGAGCGGGCGCTTGCGGAAACCGATGTGCTCATCTGGTGGGCGCATGTTGCCCACGATCAGCTGCCAGACGAGATCGCTCAGCGAGTGCAGCGCCATGTGCTGAGCGGCATGGGATTCATCCCGCTACACTCGGCGCACCTGTGCAAGCCGCTGCGGCTGCTGCTGGGCACGTCGTGCACGCTGTCCTGGCGGCATGACGACGTGTGCCGCGTGTGGAGCACCTGCCCGGGACATCCGATCGCCCAAGGGGTTCCGGCCCATATTGACCTCGGGGAAGAGGAGATGTATGGCGAGTTTTTTGACATCCCAACCCCTGAATCGCAGGTGTTTGTAAGCTGGTTTGCGGGCGGCGAGGTGTTCCGCTCGGGGTGCGCCTGGACGCGTGGATTCGGCCGCATCTTCTATTTCGGGCCAGGCCATGAGACCAACGCCGCCTACCACAATCCGCATGTGCAACGCATTCTGCGCAACGCCGTGCGCTGGGCTGCGCCCACGGCAAGGCGCGAGGCGATCGATTGCCCGAACGTCACCGAATCACCCGAATCCATTCGCCTGGGGAGGGGGAAAGCATGAGCCATTTGGCCAATCCGGAGCGCTATGAGCGCATGGACTACGCTTCCAGCGGAGAGAGCGGGCTGAAGCTGTCCCGTGTTTCGCTGGGGTTCTGGCATAACTTTGGCACGGCCTGTGACATGGACGCCATGAAAGCGCTGTGTTTCACGGCGTTCGACCTGGGCATCACCCACTTTGACCTGGCCAACAACTATGGCCCCGAGCCGGGGGCCGCCGAGGCGAACCTGGGGAAGATCCTCCGCCAGGAGATGAGCGCCTACAGGGACGAGCTGTGCATCAGCACCAAGGCGGGTTACACCATGTGGCCCGGGCCGTACGGCGATTGGGGCAGCAGGAAGTATCTGCTGTCCAGCCTCGACCAAAGCCTTGCGCGCCTCGGCCTGCCGTATGTGGACATCTTCTACCATCACCGGATGGATCCGGGCACGCCGCTTCTGGAGACCGTGCTGGCGCTGGACCAGGCGGTTCGGAGCGGGCGCGCGCTGTACGCCGGCATCTCTAACTATGACGCGGTGACCGCCGGGAAAGCCGCCGCCATTGCCAAGGAGATCGGGCTGCCGCTGGTCATCAACCAGGTGCGATACTCGATCTTCGATCGGCACATCGAGCCGGACGGGCTGAAGCAAACATCCCGGAAGCTGGGCATGGGGCTGATCGCGTTCAGCCCGCTGGCGCAGGGCATGCTGTCCGACCGGTACCTGCAAGGCATTCCGGGGGACTCGCGGGTTCGGACCGACGGGCGGTTCCTGAAGGAGTCGCAGATCACACCCGAGAGGCTCTCCCAAATTCGCGGGCTGAACGAGATCGCCCAAAGCAGAGGGCAGACACTGGCGCAGATGGCGCTTTCCTGGGTGCTGCGGGATGGCGCATTCGCTTCGGTGCTGATCGGGGCCAGCAAGCCCGGCCAGATCGTGGACTGCGCGGGGGCCATCCACAAGCTTGGCTTCAAGGAAGAAGAGCTTCAGGCCATCGACAGGCTGAGCGGCGTGCTTCTTTGAAGCGATTGCCGGAATCAGTGGGGAATCTGACACCGGATTGCCCGACTTTGATCGCGCGCCAGTGGCAATACCAATTCAAAATCGTAACGCCACGTCGCGCCGGATTATTTTCCGCCCTGCGGTGTCGCCCTCCGCTTAGCGTAGCTCTGCTACGCTGCACTCCAGCTCCTTGCAGGGCGAAAAAACTCTCGCCGCTTTGGAGGCGTTA
>JAVBQA010000021.1:0-14755 GCA_031549325.1 Eubacteriales bacterium
TATTGGCCCTGCGGCTTTGCGCCGGTCGTCTTTCTGTATCCGTCCTGTGTCTTGCCTGCCCCGCCCTTGTAGCCGCTCTGGGTGAAGCTCCTGCCGTCCTTGCCCGGGCCGCCCTTGCGGCTGTCCTTCTGATAGGCCATGTGTCTTTCCCTCTATTCTTGTTCAGCGCCCAGCGCCGCGTTCATCAGCTCGTCCAGGCGCGCCACGCGCCCGCTCAGGTACAAAAATCCGATCAGCGCCTCCAGCGCGGTCGCGCGGTGGTATGCCCTGGGGTCGGCGTTCTTGGGGGGGTGCTGCTTGGCGTTGCGCGCGCGGCGCACCACGTCCTGCTCCCGCTCGTCCAGCAGCGGCTCGACCCTGCCCAGCGCCTGGCTCTGGGCCGCCGCGCACACGAGGCCGCTCGCCGCCTTGTGCAGCGCCTTGGTGTGTCCCCGGTCGCGCATCACGCGGCCCCGGGCGTACAGGTCGTACACCGTGTCCCCGATGTAGGCCAGCTCCAGCGACCCGGGCAGCTGGCCGTTCCCCGGCAGCCCGGGGTTGGCGGAAAACCCGTCCAGCAGATGTTTCTCCATTATTTGACCAGCCCGCACAGCACGTCGTAGGCCGCGTCCCAGCCCGTCCGGTCCGCGCCCGGCTGGTACGCCTCCACCGGGAAGCTGTCGGCCACCACTTTGCGCAGCGCGTGCAAATCCGCGACCGCCCCCAGCGCCATGGCCTGCACCAGCAGAGTGCCGATGGCGGTGCCCTCCGACGGCCCGGCATACACCGTGCGGCCCAGCGCGTCGGCGGTGAACTGGTTCAGCAGCTTGTTCTTGCTGCCGCCGCCCACGATGTGGAAAGCCTCCACCGGGCGCTTCAGCATGTCCTCCTCCAGGCGGATCAGGCCCCAGCGGTATTTCAGCGCCAGGCTCTCATACACAACCCTGGTGATCTGGCCGCGCCCCTTCGGCACGCGCTGGCCGGTTCTCTCGCAGTACTGCTGAACGCGCGCGGGCATATCGCCCGGCGGGTTGAACAGCGGGTCGTCCACGTCGATCACGGCCAGGAAGGGTTCGGCGGCCTCGGCCATCCTGACCAGCTGCGCGATGTCCACGGCGTCTTCGCGGCGATCCCACTCGCGCTTGCACTCGGACACGATCCAAAGCCCCATGATGTTCTTCAGCAGGCGCGTGGTGCCGCACAGCCCGCCCTCGTTGGTGTAGTTGGCCTGCATGACGGACGGGTCGTTCAGCGGCGCATGGATCTCGGTGCCGAGCAGCGACCAGGTGCCTGAGCTCAGGTAGGCGAAGTTGTCCGTCTGCGCGGGCACGGCGGCCACGGCGGACGCGGTGTCGTGGCTGGCGACCGCGATCACCGGCACGGGTTCCATGCCGACCTCGTCCGCGATTTCCCGCGTCAGCAGGCCGCGCACGCAGCCCGGCTGCTGAAGGGGACAGAGCAGATGGCCGGGCAGCTTGAACGCGTCAAACACCGGCTTGGACCAGTCCCGCGCGCGCGGGTCGATCATCTGGCTGGTGGAGGCGATGGTGTATTCGGTGCCCGTCTCGCCGGTCAGGAAGTAGGCGAGCAGGTCGGGCATAAACAGCAGCTTGTCCGCGATTTGAAGCGCCGGGTCGTTTTCGTCCCGCATGGCCATCAGCTGGTACAGCGTGTTGAACTCCATGCACGCCAGGCCCGTATGCCTGAACAGCGCTTCCTTCGGCATGGTCTCCCGGGCCTTCTCGATGTAGCCCACCGTGCGCGCATCGCGGTAGTGCACCGGGATGGAGACCAGGTGCCCCTGCGCGTCGATCAGGCCAAAGTCCACGCCCCAGGTGTCGATGCCGATCGCGTCGAGCACGATCCCCTGCTTGGCGGCGATGACCAGCGCCGCCTTCATCTCAAAAAAGAAGCGCTGCACGTCCCACACGAACCGCCCGCTCAGCATCACCGGGTCGTTGGGGAAGCGGTGCAGGTCGGTCAGCTGGATCTTGCCATCCTTTAGCGTGCCCAGAATCGCGCGGCCGCTGGACGCGCCAAAGTCAAAGCACAACAGGTTCAGTGTATCTTTCATGGGTGTATCCTCCCGATGTCGATCTTCATACGGCGGCGCACAAACCCACCATCTTAGGATAGTATACCAGAACCGGACGGCCCGCTTCAACCGCTTTTTGCAAGCACGCGCAAATTCAGCGCCGTATTCCGCAACCCGTCCTGCATGATGGATGAATATACTCATAATTGTCACCGCGAAAACAGGACTAATCCACATTGTCCACAGGCTTATCCACAGAAAAACCCAACAAACAGCGGGTTTAGGTGCGGTTTTCCACATCAAAACGGAAATGTCATCCGAAATGGCCAAAGTTATCCACAGAGTTCGGTACTTTTTTGGACCCCCAAAAAAGACCTCAGTCTTTAGTTTGCCCCATTTTTACGATTAATCGTGCCAATAAGCCCAATTTTTCGCAATTGTTACCAATCCATGTAACTTCTGGCTCGTTTTTTTCAAACATTTGAGGCTTGACACGCTTTTTTCTCCCGCGCATTGAATTGCATAATTTCTGAAAATCCGTCAAACCGAAACCCAAAAACTTCGGTCTGTTTTACGTAAAATTGGTCGTTTTCGATGCGAAACTTCCCATTTTTCGTCCATAATTCCTCGAATATGCACCCCAATGCAGCGCCATTTCGCACCAGCCAGTTGCAAAAAGCGCCTGTGTTGTGTCACAAGCGCCCTTGGTGAAATCATCTTACACCAGCGGGGCCACCGGCCTTGCGTTCAGCGTCAGCCCGGCCCGGTCGCCGCGCAGCATCCGGTAATACGCCGCGCTGCCGATCATGGCGGCGTTGTCGGTGCACAGGGCCGCCGGCGGCAGGAAGCACTGAATCCCGCGCTTCTGGCAGCGATGCGCGAGCTCGGATCTGAGCAGGCTGTTGGCCGCCACGCCCCCGGCCACGGCCACCCGCCTGGCCCCGGTGTCCAGCGCGGCCTGGATGGTTCTCCCGGCCAGCGCGTCCACCACCGCCCGCCGGAACGAAGCCGCGAAATCCGCCGGATCAATGGCCGTCCCCTGTTGGCGAAGGTTGTGCGCCTGGTTGATGACGGCGGTCTTCAGCCCGCTGAATGAAAAGTCATAGCGCCCATCCGTGTGCGGTTTCGGGAATGTATAGGCTCTATCATTCCCCGTTTCCGCCAAACGATCCAGCAGCGGACCGCCGGGATAGGGGATCCCGAGCACCCGCGCCACCTTGTCGAACGCCTCGCCCGCCGCGTCGTCCAGCGTTTGCCCGAGGGAGCGGTATGCGCCGTAGTCCAGCACCTGCACGACCTGGCTGTGCCCGCCGGACGCCACCAGGCACACAAACGGCGGCTCCAAATCCGGGTGCGCGATGAAGTTGGCGCTGACGTGACCCTCGATGTGGTTCACCGGAATCAGCGGCAGCCCCCTTGCGTACGCGAACGCCTTCGCCCAGGCCACGCCGGTCAGGAGCGCCCCCACCAATCCCGGCCCGTAGGTCACCGCCACCGCGTCGATCTCTTCCATAGAGAGGTCCGCTTCGGCAAACGCCTGATCCACCAGCGGGTCCAGCGCCATCACGTGCTCGCGCGAAGCGATCTCGGGCACCACGCCGCCGTACAGCGCGTGCAGCGCGATTTGCGAGGAGATCACGCTGGAGAGCACCTTCCTGCCATCCTCGACGATGGCTGCCGCCGTTTCGTCGCAGCTGGACTCAATCGCCAGGATTCGGATCTTGTCTTGCTTCATCTGTCCTCTTACCTTTGCTCAGTGGATAGGCCAACAGCGGCAAAACGCCGACAAAAATCAGCACGTAACCTGCCCGCAGGCCGATGTCTTCCACGATGCGCTGAAAAAAGCCCTGCGGATACATGCGGATCATCGCATCGGTCGCCGGATTCAGCAGCCACAGGTCGTTCGTAAAGAACACATGGTGGAATTGAACAAACACCTGCTCAAAATCAAATCGTCCCCAAATGAGCAACAGCAACACCGGAAGCGCCAGCAGGCCAATGGCGATCAGTCCGCTAAACGCCTCGGCTGGGGACTCACGCCGCTTTTTGCTCCTGCTCCAGAAACTGCCCACAAGAAAGCTGAGCAAAAACAGAAAGTGGCACGCGGTTTGAATCTGATTCTTCAAACGGAAAAGCGCGGCGACGTCCTTCATGTGCAGCAACTCGCGTTCATTGAAAACAGGCTGCTTCACGCCGAACATGGTGACCTCTACGTTGTTCAACAGATTTGCATCGCCAAACTCAAGCGCCAATGCGACTCTCTGCTGAACCAGCTGCAGCTCCTCCCGGCCGACTCCCACGGATTGGTACACATCCAGCTCGGCCTGATATCGGTCGTACATCTCCCAATTCAGCGCGACCGAATCGAAAACCGCCAACAGACATCCAACCAGAAGAAACAGCATAACCAACGTGCTGAGCGCGAAGCTCAGTTTTCGATTCACAGCGCCCACGACCTCTCGTTGTCCATTCAAACTCTGGTCTGTTTCTCGCCCGCTCTCGTTAATAAAGACCAAGGTCTGTTTCTCGTCTGCTCAAAAACAGGGGCGGATTCAACATCCGCCCACCCTGTATTATGCGTACATCTGCAGGTATGCCGTCACGAAGCCCTCCAGGTCGCCGTCCATCACGGTGTCGATGTCCCCGCGCTCAAACCCGGTGCGCAGATCCTTCACCATCTGGTAGGGCTGGAACACGTAGGAACGGATCTGGCTGCCCCACTCGATCTTCTTCTGCTCGCCCTTGATGTCGCCCATCTGCTCCTGGCGCTGCTGCTCCCGCAGCTCGGCCAGCCGGGCGCGCAGCATCCGGAAACAGGTCTCCTTGTTCTGCACCTGGGACCGCTCGTTCTGGCACTGCACCACGATGTTCGTGGACAGGTGCGTGATGCGCACGGCCGAGTCCGTCCGGTTGACGTGCTGGCCGCCGGCGCCAGACGCGCGGTAGGTGTCGATTCGGATGTCCTCGTCCCGGATCGCGATGTCCCCGTCGTCCTCGATGACCGGCGCCACGTCCAGCGACGCAAACGACGTGTGCCGCCGGGCGTTGCTGTCAAACGGCGAGATGCGCACCAGCCGGTGCACGCCGCGCTCGGACTTGAAATATCCGTAGGCGTAGTCGCCCGCCACCTCAAACGTGACCGACTTGATCCCGGCCTCGTCCCCCGGCAGCAGGTCAAGCTCGCGCACCGTAAATCCCATGCGCTCACCAAACCTCGAAAACATGCGGTACAGCATCTGCGTCCAGTCCTGCGCCTCGGTGCCGCCCGCCCCCGCGTGCAGCGCCAGAATGCAGTTGCACGCATCGTATTCGCCCGTCAGCAGCGTGGCCAGCCGAAGCGACTCCAGCTCGGCTTTCAAAGAACCGACTTCGGTCTTTATTTCGGGAATCATGCTGCTGTCGTCCGCCTCCTCGGCCAGCTCGATCAGCACCTCCAGGTCGTCCGTCCGCGCGTTCAGCTTTTGAAACTGCTGAATCTTCCGCTCCGCAGCGTGCGCCTTCTGGTTGACCTTCTGCGCGCGCTCCAGGTCGTCCCAGAACCCCGCGCTCGCCATGTCCTCCTGGTACTCCGCTAGTTGCTCCTCAAGATGACCCACGTCAAAGTGAGTCACCTGCCTCTGCGATCATCTGCCGGATGGCGATGAGGTCCTGCTTGAAGCCATCGGTTTCGATCATACTTGTCACATCCTTTTATCATAGTCAGGTCCGTGTGGCGCCCCGCCCCACGCCGCGCCAAAGGGCATGATGCCCTTTGGAATCCCCAATTGGAGAAAAATGAAAAACCAATTCGACGGGAGGAGAGATTCCGAAGCAAGATCGACGAGGCAGCTATGCGCCCTTGCCGCAGCATTCCTTGTATTTCTTGCCGCTGCCGCACGGACACGGATCGTTCCTGCCGACCTTGGCGGCGGCCTTGGCGGGCTGCTTGGATACGCCGCCGGAGCTGGCGCCGGTGGCGCTGGCCGAGGCGTGGGTGGCGCTCACCGGCGTGGCCACCTGCTTGCGCTCGATCTTTTGTTGCAGCACCGCAAAGTAGAGCCGGCGGAGCGTGTCCTCCTGGATCAGCCGGACCATCTCCTCGAACATTTCGTAGCCTTCAAACTTATACTCGACGAACGGGTCCTTATGGCCGTACGCCCGAAGGCCGATGCCGTCGCGCAGCTGATCCATGGCGTCGATGTGGTCCATCCAGCGGCGGTCCACCGCGCCCAGCAGCGCCACGCGCTCGAACTCGCGCATGTCGATGCCCGCCTCGGTGATCATCCGCTCGCGCTCGTCGTAAAACGCGACGGACTCGGCCAGCAGCGCCTGCCGGAGCGCCTCGCGGCTGGGCATGCCGATCCCGTCGGACGTGGCCTTGACATCGCCCGGCTTCACGCAGATGCGCTCCAGGTACTCGGTCAGGCCCTCCACGTCCCAGCTGGCCTTGTTGGCCTCGTCGGTGACGCAGCGCTTCACCGCCTCGTCGATCAGCGTCTCGCGCATGTCGGCGACGCGCTGCTTCATATCGCCCCCGGCGAGCACCTCCTGGCGCTGGCCGTAGATGATGCCGCGCTGCTGGTTCATCACGTCGTCAAACTGCAGCACGTTTTTGCGGATGTCGTAGTTCCGGCTCTCCACGCGCTTCTGGGCGTTCTCGATCTGCTTGCTCAGCACGGAGAACTCGATCGCCTGATCCTCCTCAACGCCGAGGCGCGCCACGATGGGCTGGATGCGCTCGGAGCCGAACAGCCGCATCAGCTCGTCCTCGAGCGAGATGAAGAACTGGCTTGAGCCCGGGTCGCCCTGGCGTCCGGCGCGGCCGCGCAGCTGGTTGTCGATGCGGCGGGACTCATGGCGCTCGGTACCGATGATGTGCAGGCCGCCCAGGGACGTGACCTCTTCGTGCTCCCTGTCGATCTCCATCCTGAACGACTTCATCAGGTCCAGGAACTGCTTTCTGGCCGCCTTGACCTCCTCGGATACGTCCTCGCGGTGGCCGATGGCCTCCTCGATGACCTCCTCGCCATACTGGTTCTTCAGGCGGTGGCGCGCCATGAACTCGGCGTTGCCGCCCAGCAAGATGTCGGTGCCGCGGCCCGCCATGTTGGTGGCGATGGTGACCGCGCCCTTCTTGCCGGCCTGGGCCACGATCTCGGCTTCCTTGTCGTGGAACTTCGCGTTCAGAACGACGTGCTTGATGCCGCGCAGGTCCAGCATCCTGCTGACCAGCTCGCTCTTCTCGACGCTCACCGTGCCCACCAGCACCGGCTGCCCGGTCTGATGGCGCTTGATGATCTCCTCCACCACCGCCTGGAACTTGCCCTTCTCGGTGGTGTAGACACCGTCGTTCATGTCGTTTCGGATCATGGGCCGGTTGGTGGGCACGGTGACCACGTCCAGCTTGTAGATCCCCTGGAACTCTTCCTCTTCGGTCTTGGCGGTACCGGTCATGCCGGAGAGCTTTTTGTACATCCTGAAGTAGTTCTGGAAGGTGATCGTCGCGAGCGTCTTGCTCTCGCGCTCGACCTTGACGTGCTCCTTGGCCTCGATGGCCTGGTGCAAGCCGTCGCTGTAGCGGCGCCCGGTCATCAGGCGGCCGGTGAACTCGTCAACGATGATCACTTCGCCGTTTTGCACGACATAATCCACGTCGCGCTTCATCATGACGTTGGCCTTCAGCGCCGCCAGGATGTGGTGGTGCAGCTCGGTGTTCTCGCTGTCGGACAGGTTCTCCACGCCGAACGCCTTCTCCACCTTGGCCGCGCCCTCTTCGGTGAGGTTGATGGTCTTCTGCTTTTCCTCGCGGGTGTAGTCCTCCTCGATCTTCAGCCGCTGCACGAACTGGTCGGCGCGGTTGTACATCTCGGTGGACTTCTCGCCCTGGCCCGAGATGATCAGCGGCGTTCTGGCCTCGTCGATCAGGATCGAGTCGACCTCATCGATGATGGCGAAGTTCAGCGGGCGCTGCGCCATGTCGCGCTTGTAGGTGACCATGTTGTCGCGCAGGTAATCGAACCCCAGCTCGTTGTTGGTGGCGTAGGTGATGTCGGCGTTGTATGCCGCCTGCCGCTCTTCGGAATCCAGGTCGTGCACGATCAGCCCGACCGTCATTCCGAGGAACTTATACACATTGCCCATCCACTCGCTGTGGAAGCGGGCCAGGTAGTCGTTGACGGTGACGATGTGCACGCCCTCGCCCGGGATGGCGTTGAGGTAGGCCGGCAGCGCGGCGGTCAGCGTTTTGCCTTCGCCCGTTCTCATCTCGGCGATGCGGCCCTGGTGCAGCACGATGCCGCCCACCATCTGCACGCGGAACGGGCGCTGCCCAAGCGCGCGCACGGCCGCTTCGCGCACGGTGGCGAACGCCTCCGGCAGCAGGTCGTCCAGCGTCTCGCCGTTTTGATAGCGCTCGCGGAACAGCTGGGTTTGGTTCTGCAGCTGGGCGTCGCTCATGGCCTGCATGGCGGGCTCCAGCGCATCGATTTTGTCCACGATCGGCCAGATGCGCTTCACCTCGGCCTCATTGCTGCCCGAAAGCATTTTTTTCAGGAAATCAAACATGGTGATCCTCCGTGACAATTGGATGTCTTCTCGATGATTTGCAATCCCAACTATTATAGCATTTCCGCATTCTGCGCACAATGTAGATTGCATTAAGACAAAGTGGACGCACAATGGCGGCGCCTATTTTACGCATCCTTCCTGTTATTCCCCCATTTTTCGTGCTATAATCGTAGAATCTAGTTCAAGAGGGGGCGTCCCGTTTATGGAAGCCGAGAAGCGCGCAAGCAATTTCATCGAGGAGTTCATCGAGGAGGATCTGGCGTCCGGCCGTTTTGACCACGTCAAAACCCGGTTCCCGCCCGAGCCCAATGGGTTCCTGCACATCGGCCACGTCAAGGCCTTCAGCATCGACTTTGAGGTCGCCAACAAATACGGCGGCGTGTGCAACCTGCGCTTTGACGACACCAACCCCACCAAGGAAAAGGCGGTGTTCGTCGAAAACATCCAAAAGGACATCCAGTGGATGGGCTACCAGTGGGACAAGCTGTTTTTCGCCAGCGATTTCTTCGATCAGCTGTACGACATCGCGTGCGGGCTCATCCGGAAGGGCGTCGCCTATGTGGACGACCAGAGCGCCGAGGACATGCGCAAAACTCGCGGCACGCTGACCACGCCGGGTGTCAACAGCCCGTACCGGGAGCGCTCCATCGAGGAAAACCTGGACTTGTTCCAGCGCATGAAGAACGGCGAATTCCCGGACGGCGCGCGCGTGCTGCGCGCCAAGATCGACATGGCCTCGCCGAACGTGCTGATGCGCGACCCCACGATCTACCGGATTCTCCGCTCGCACCACCACAGAACCGGCGACGCGTGGTGCATCTACCCGATGTACGACTTCCAGCATCCCATTCAGGACGCGATCGAGGGCGTGACCCACTCGCTGTGCTCCATGGAGTATGAGATCCACCGCCCGCTGTACGACTGGATGGTGCAGCACGCGGGCTTCCCCATGCCGCCGCGCCAGATCGAGTTCGCGCGGCTGAACCTGACCCGCACCGTGATGAGCAAGCGCCTGCTGCGCAGGCTCGTCGAAGAGGGCCATGTGTCCGGCTGGGACGACCCGCGCATGCCCACCCTGGCCGCGATGAGAAGGCGCGGCTACACCCCCGCCGCCATCAAGGACTTCCTGTCCCGCGTGGGCGTGGCCAAGGCCGATTCCGAGGTGGATCAGGGCCTGCTGGAGTTCTGCGTGCGCGAAGACCTGGGGAGCGCCGCCCCCCGCGCCATGGCCGTGCTGGACCCGCTGAAGATCACGCTGTCCAACTGGCCGGAGGACAAGATCGATGAGCTCCCCATGGAGAACCATCCGGATCACCCGGCGCTGGGCGAGCGCAAGGTGCGCTTTTCAAAGACGCTGTTCATCGAGCGCGAGGATTTCATGGAGAACCCGCCGGGCAAGTTCTTCCGGCTGAAGCCGGACGGCGAGGTGCGGCTGAAGGGCGCCTACATCATCAAGTGCGAGCAACTCGTCAAGGACGCGAGCGGCCAGGTCTGCGAGCTGATCTGCTCTGTCGATCTGGACAGCCGCTCGGGCTCCGAGGGCAGCAGCCGCAAGGTCAAGGGCACGCTGCACTGGCTGTCCGAGGCCGACGCCTGCCCCATCGAGGCGCGGCTTTACGAGCCGATCCTGAAGGACGACACCGGGGTCGAGGACGGCGAGGCCGAAGCCTCCGACGAGTTTGCCGAAGAGCAGGCTCCCGCCAAGGACTTCATCGACGACCTGAATCCGGACAGCATCAGGCTCATGAAGCGCGCGCTGGCCGAGCCCATCATCCGGGACGCCCAGGTCGGCGCCACCTTCCAGTTCCTGCGCATGGGCTACTTCACCAAGGATCCGGATTCCACGGAAGAAATGCCCGTCTACAACCGTACCGTCGCCCTGAAGGACAGCTGGGCCAAGGTCGCGACGAAGGCTTGACCGGGGCTCCGCCCCCGATGACGAAAGGAGCAATCATCCATGGTTCGCACACGATTCGCGCCGTCGCCCACCGGGTATCTGCACCTGGGCGGGCTGCGCACGGCGCTGTACACCTACCTGTACGCGCGCAAGAACAAGGGCACGTTCATTTTGCGCATCGAGGACACGGACCAGGAGCGCGAGGTGCCGGGCGCGGTGCAGAAGATCTACGACTCGCTGCGCCAGGCGGGGCTGAGCTACGACGAGGGCCCGGACGTGGGCGGCGACTACGGCCCCTACATCCAAACCCAGCGGCGCGATCTGTACCCCAAATACGCCGAGGAGCTGATCGAAAAGGGCGGCGCTTATTACTGCTTCTGCACCAAGGAGCGGCTGGACGAAGCGCGCGCGGCGGCCGAGGCCAGGGGCGAAACCTATAAATACGACAAGCACTGCCTGCACCTGCCCAAGG
The DNA here is from genome assembly GCA_031549325.1 of Eubacteriales bacterium. GTDB lineage: Bacteria > Bacillota > Clostridia > Christensenellales > Aristaeellaceae > JAJDGF01. The sequence goes on from JAVBQA010000021.1 coordinate 10,930, forward strand.
ACGAGGTCGAGCGCCGCATCGCCGCCGGCGAGCCGCACGTGATCCGTCAGAACGTGCCGCTGACCGGCATGGCCGGGTTTGACGACGCGCTGTACGGCCGCGTCGAGGTAGAATGCAAAACGCTCGACGACAACGTGCTCATCAAGGGCGACGGCCTGCCCACTTACAACTTCGCCAACGTCGTTGACGACCACACGATGCGCATCACCCACGTGATGCGCGGCACGGAGTATCTCAGCTCCGCGCCCAAATACACCCTGCTGTATGAGGCGTTTGGCTGGGAAGTGCCCACCTACGTGCACCTGCCGGTGGTCATGCGCGACGCCACGCGCAAACTGAGCAAGCGCTACGGCGACCCGTCGTTCGAGGATCTGCTGGACATGGGTTACCTGCGGGACGCCATCATCAACTTCATCGCGCTGCTCGGCTGGAGCCCGCGCTCTGAGCGCGAGTTCTTCAGCCTTTCGGAGCTCGAGCAGGCGTTCGACCTGGAGGGGCTGAACAAGGCGCCGTCGATCTTTGACATGACCAAGCTCACCTGGTTTAACAGCGAGTACATCAAAAAGCTCGATCCGTCTGCGTTCCTGGGGATGGCCACCCCCTGGTTCGACCAGGCGCTGGCCGGCAAGAACATCGACTACACGCGCCTGTCCGCGCTGCTGCAGAGCCGCACCGAGGTGCTGAATCAGATCCCCGAAATGGTGGTTTTTTTCGCCGAGATGCCGGCGTTTGACGTTGAGCTATACACCCACAAGAAGATGAAGACCGATCCGGCGGTCGCGCTCGAAGCGCTCACCAAAATGCGCCCGGTGCTGGACGGCATTCCGGATTGGTCGGAAGAAGCCATCCACGACGCGCTGATGGCCGCCATCGAGCGCGAGGGCATGAAGAACGGCCAGGTGCTCTGGCCGCTCAGAATCGCCATCTCGGGCAAGGCCAGCACCCCCGGCGGCGCGATTGAGATCGCCTTCCTGCTGGGCAAGGCCGAGACCATGAAGCGGCTGGGCCGCTCCGTCGCGCAGCTGAAAGGGTAGCGTGACACGGGCGATGGATCATCGCCCGCTCCGATGCATCCCCGCGTGAGCGGAATCGATCCAAAGGTGGTCACATGCAAAAGCTAAGGCTGTTTCTGTTCGACAAGATGACCGGCTTGGGGCGACGAGGTCTGCTGCGGTGGATCCCCGACGCCCCATACCTTCGCGTGCAGTATTTTCTGAAGCTGGGGCGGGTATTGCGCCTGAAGCATCCCAGGCTGTTCAACGAGAAGCTGCAATGGATCAAGCTGCACGACAGAAAGCCCGAGTACCACCGCTACGCCGACAAGCTGGCCGTGCGCGACTACGTGGCGAAAACGGCCGGCGAGGGCTGCCTGATCCCGCTGATCGCGAGCTACGACAGCGTCGATCAGATCGACTGGAACGCGCTGCCCGAGCGCTTCGTGATGAAGTGCACCCACGGCAGCGGCTCAAACATCATCTGCACCGACAAAGGGAAGCTTGACATCGGGAAAGCCGAATCCCAGCTCCGGGCTTGGATGGCGCGCAGCTGGTACGACCTTTCACGCGAGTGGCCCTACCTGGGGATCCAGCCCCGGATTCTCGTGGAACAGTTCATCGGCGACGACGACGGCCAGGTGCCGTTCGACTACAAGATCATGTGCTTTGAGGGCGCGCCCACCTACGTGATCGTGGACGCCGACCGTTACAGCGGCCACACGCGCAACTTCTACGATGTGCGCTGGCAAAAACAGGACATGTTCAACCGCCACCCGAACATCCCCTATGACATCCCCCGCCCGGGGCCGCTGAATGAAATGCTGTCGATCGCGCAATCCTTGTGCCAGGGGCTGCACCACATCAGGATCGACCTGTACGTGGTTGCCGGCAAAGTGTACTTCGGCGAGATGACCTTCTTCCACGGCTACGGCATGGAGGTCTACCGCCCGGAATCGTTCGAGCGCCACATGGGCGATCTGATCAAATTACCGACCGACGAGGCATTATGAACAAGAAACAACCGTTTTATGCGCAGCTGCACATGCACACCAGCGAGTCCAGCGCCTGCGGCGAGAGCACGGGCGCGCAGATGGCCCGGGCCGCGCGGGATGCGGGCTACTCGCTGATCGTGATCACCGACCACTTCATGAACGCCAACATCGGCTGCCCCAGGCATTTGGCCTGGAAGGACAAGGTGCACTACCTGTTCCGCGGCTACCGCGCGGCGAAGGACGTGGGCGACCGGATCGGGCTCACCGTGCTCAAGGGCTGGGAGACGTATACCATGGGCCCGGAGTACCTGACCTACGGGCTGGATGAAGCGTTCCTGCTGGACAACCCGGACATCGCGGACGTGCCGCCCGCGGAGTATCTCCGGCGCGTTCGGGACGCGGGCGGGTTCGTCAGCCACGCGCATCCATACCGTCAGGCGTACTACATCCCGCATTTCGCGCCGCTGTGGGGGCAAGTGGACGCCTACGAAGTGTTCAACGCGCACCACGACCCAAAGTTCAACGAGCCGGCGCTCAGAGAGGCGCGGGATCATGGGATCATTGAGCTTGCGGGCGCGGACGCGCACCGTGTGAGCGAGCTTGGCGGCGGGGCGATGAAGCTGCCGGGGGCGGCGAGGGACATGGAGGAGCTGATTCTGATGCTGCGGGGCCGGGAGTGCCAGGTGATCGAGCGGTTGTAGCATCGCGCATTGGAGCATAAATCAGGGGCCGGGGGAATGATTCCCCCGGCCCCTGATTTCGCTCTACTGGCGATGCTTCACCAACCCGATGGCCTTGACAATCTCCAGCACCGGCAGCGGCACGAACGCCAGCCCCAGCCCCGCCAGGTACATCCACGGCGCCAGCATCACCATCCCAAACACCGTCGCAATCACCGGCACAAACATCACCAGGCACATCAGCGCCAGCGACCCCGTCACCGCGAAATTCATGTACTTGTTGCTGAACGGCCCGATGTGGAAGATCGAGCGATCCGAGCGCATGTTGAACGCGTGCACCAGCTGACACAGCGACAGCACCATGAACGCCATCGTGCGCCCCGCCTCAATCGAGCCGCCGTACACCTTGCCCAGCCAGTACGCCACCAGCGTCAGCACGCCAAACATCACGCCCTGCAGCCCAATCCGGAACCCCAGCCCATGGGCGAACAGGCTCTCATCCTTGGGCTTAGGCTCGCGCTGCATCACCTCATCCTCGACAGGTTCCATCCCCAGCGCGATCGCCGGGAAGCTGTCCGTCAGCAGGTTGATCCACAGCAGCTGCATCGAGAGCAGCGGCGCCTCACGCCAGAACACCATCGACAGAAACACCGTGATGACCTCACCGATGTTGGTCGACAGCAGGAACGCCACGGCCTTTTTGATGTTGTCGTAGATGCCGCGCCCTTCCTTGACCGCCGCCACGATCGTGGCGAAGTTGTCGTCCGTCAGGATCATGTCGGCCGCGCCCTTGCTGACGTCGGTTCCGGTGATGCCCATCGCGCAGCCGATGTCGGACGCCTTCAGCGCGGGCGCGTCGTTCACGCCGTCGCCCGTCATGGACACGATCGCGCCCTGGCGCTGCCAGGCCTTGACGATCCTGATCTTGTTTTCAGGCGACACGCGCGCATACACCGTGGTGGTTTTGACCGCCTTGTCCAGCTGCTCGTCACTCAGCTTGTCCAGCTCCGCGCCGGTCATGGACTGGTCGCCCGCCCCCTGAATGCCCAGCTCCTTCGCGATCGCGGACGCGGTCACCACGTGGTCGCCCGTGATCATGACGGGCTTGATCCCTGCGCCCCGGCAGTCTTCCACGGCCACCCTGACCTCGGGGCGGGGC